>NZ_CAXTXI010000008.1:0-157192 GCF_964248325.1 Agathobaculum sp. Marseille-P7918
AACTCAACTTTAACCGATGAGGCCCTATCCTTCATCCTTTTTTATTCATCTGTCCAAGATGTATTGTACTCCTACATGACACAACAGCACAATGCTTGTATGAGCGCTTGCAGATATGGAGATTCTTTGCTATGCTGATATTAATTGCAAAATAAACCAAGGAAGCGAGCATAAACGATGATTTTCTATTTTTCCGGAACAGGCAACTCGGCGTGGGCGGCCCGACAGCTGGCGCGACTCACCGGGGATAAGGCCTATGATATCACCAACCTGAATCAGCTGCCGGATCTGGACAGTGTCGGGCAGATTGGCTTTGTCTTTCCGGTCTACGCCTGGGGCGCACCGGAGATCATGGCGGAATTTGCGAAAAAGCTGCCCAGGACCCAGTCTTTCACCTTCGGCGTCTGCACCTGCGGTGGAGATGCCGGCCTTGCCATGAAGCAGTTTTCCAAGGTGTATCCCCTCAGCAGCAGTTACAGTCTGGTGATGCCCAACAACTACATCATTGGCTCCGATACCGACAACGAGGGTGAGATCCGCCAAAAGATCACCGCTGCCCGTGCGGAACTGGAACGGATGGCTCAGGAAATCCAGCAGCAGGAGCCGGTGTACCGTGTCCATGAGGGTGGGCTGGCCGGGGTGAAGTCCCATCTTGTGAGCTTCGGGTTCAATAAATTTGCCCGAAGCGCCAAGCCCTTCTTTGCCGAGGACCGCTGCAACGGATGCGGCCTGTGCATGAGAAACTGTCCAGCCCATGCCATTACCCTCCGGGACGGTAAACCCATCTGGGCGGCACAGTGTTTCCAGTGCCTGCGCTGCATCAATGAATGTCCCCAGCAGGCCATCCAATACGGAAAATCCACGGCCGGGCGGCGGCGCTACACCATCCGGAGGTATCTGCCTCAGGACGAGCAATGAGGTGCGACGCTATGAACAAAACTCCAATGTCCCGGCGCAAAAAATGGCTTGTCGCCAGCGGAATCCTTGTTCTGATCCTGGCTATTCTGATGGGTGCGTTTTTCTGGTATGTGTCCGATTACTACCGGGCGGAGGATGTGGCCTTGGAGGTACTGGCGCAGGACAGCACCATCGGAGTGCAGGACAATCTAACCATCCTGTCCCCAAGCTATCCCACTGACACTGCCATGATCTTCTATCCCGGCGCTAAGGTGGAGGCAGAAGCCTATCTGCCCCTGCTGGATCAGATCCGGCAGACGGGAGTGACCTGTTTTCTGGTGCATATGCCGTTCCACATGGCGATTTTTGATGCCAATGCGGCAGAAGAAGTCATTGCCCAGTTTCCGGAGTACCAGCATTGGTACATAGCTGGACACTCCATGGGTGGCGGCATGGCCTCCAAGTTTGCCTCGGAACATCCCGAACTGGTGGACGGCCTGATTTTAATGGGTGCTTACATCTACGGTGACTATCCGGACGAGGATACTCTGACCATCTACGGCTCCCTCAACCAAAGTGTGGAAGACAAAATCGACTATACGGAGAACATTGTGGAGATCGAGGGCGGCAACCACGCCCAGTTCGGCAACTACGGCCCCCAGAAGGGAGATCTCCCCGCCACCATCTCCGCCGAGGAACAGCAGGCTCAGACCGTAGAGGCCATCGAAGCTTTTCTGGCGCAAAGGGATAACTGACAGAAAGCGGAGCGCTCACATGGGCGCTCCGCTTTTCATAGCTCTCTTTGCAGGTACACCATATCCACCAGCTGCACCCCGCACTCGTAGATGGGGTGGTCGTAGTGGTCAGTAAAAAAGTTCTTGACCAGATGGTGCCTGCGAAAGCCGCAGGATTTATAAAACGAGATAGGGGACGGGCTGTCTCCGGTGCCAACCTGCAGCACCGTATACTGCTCCCTGTAAGTTTGGACAAGGAAGTTGACCAAAGCCTTTCCGTATCCCTTGCCCTGACAGTCCGGCGCTACGGCAATGTTTTTCAGTTCCAGAATGCCGCCGCCCTCGTCCGTTACCACACATTCAGCCTTGACCCCATCATCCTCCAGCACATACATGGTCCCACGCTCCAGATAACGGTCGATCATATCCTCCTGTTCATCCGCCAGCAGCAACAAATCGACATACGCCTTTTTGTGATCAATGACTTCCCGGATTTTCATATCTGCCGTCACCGCCTTTCGTACACCAAATCCACGACTCCGTTGTATGATTCCGTTCCAACCAGCTTGAGCGGAAGTTCCTGAGAAAGAAACATGACACACAGTTGTTGTATTATCTGGCCAACCGACCAGTCCCGTATCCTTTGATTAGGCGATATAAATTTGTACTGCTTGCCTTACGATTCCGTCTCATAGGGCCAGGTATTGATACCGCCGAATTCATAGATGTTGGTGTAGCCCAGTTCGGCCAGCGTGGAAGAAGCTGTCTTGCTTCGGTTTCCACTGCGGCAGTAGACCAGCACCGTGGAGTCCTTTTCCGGGATCACCTCAGCGGCAGTATCCTCATCGATGGTACCCACCGGCAGCAGAACAGCACCGGGGATGTGGCCGCTGTCGTATTCGTCCTGCTCCCGCACATCCAGGATGATGACTTCCTGGGTGTCCATCATTTCTTTGGCTGCTTCCTGGGTGATCTGCTCATAGGAGTCATCCGCGGCATTCCCACCGCATCCGGTCAACAGCAAAAGCAGAGAAGAGAGTAAAATTACAATTCGTTTCATTTGAGTTCCTCCAGAAGTCCGGCGGCAAAGGCTTTGTGACCCTGCTCGGTGAAGTGTACGCCGTCATAGGCCAAGGAGATGTCCCACTTTCCAGCATCGGCAAAGCAAATACCCAGTTGCTCCGCCAGAGCCTGACAGAACCGGGCAAAGGTATGGGAATCGTCAATGAGCTGCTGGCTGGGTACCCACTCGCCCAGAGTCATCGGTGGCGGGGCAATCAGCAGGATCTTACTTCGGTCCAGAGGAATGTCTAAGAGGAACCGCTCCAATCTTTTAGCGGCCTGCTCAGGACTACACCCCTGAAGCAGATCGTTGGTACCCAACATGACGATCTGCAGATCTGTGTCAGCAGAGAAGGCAGGAGCGACAGAAGGGATCTCCCGGCCGTTTTGCCCCATATTACAGACAGTCCATCCGGTCTCCGCAGCCAAGATGTCCACCCACCGGCTGTCCGCATCATAGCGTCCGCCGAAATAGCCCCGAGGGTCGTAGCCGTAGGTGTTGGAGTCGCCGAAACAAATGATCTTCATCCCGTGCTTTTCCTTTCGCTGTATTCTCGTGTTTCCCAGTGTAGTCAATGAATCTTCTATCTAATTTTTCTGCCCACTCAATCGTTTTAGTCTCGTCAGGATTTCCTCATCTGCCGGGCAGAACTCATACTGTTCAATCTCATTTACCGTGATCCAACGGATGTCATTATGCTCCATTTTCTGGGGAATACCCTCCCGAATAGTGGCATGAAACAGTGTCAGATGGACCGTCAGATCAGGGTATTCGTGAACCACATCCATGAACACCTCACCGACATCCAAAGTGATAGCCAGTTCTTCCTGACATTCGCGAATGAGTGCCTGCTCTTTGGTTTCGCCAGGTTCCACCTTTCCACCAACGAACTCCCATAATAGCCCTCTGGCCTTATGCGCCGGGCGTTGGCAAATCATAAACTTGTCCTGATCCCAGATCAGGGCCGCTACTACTTCAGTCATTTATCCCACCACCAATTTATTTGTCTTCTTCAAAAACTTCGCCGGAATCGGTCGATCCAGCCGCCAGGTGATATTCATGGGCCTACTTCCGTCATGCTTTACATAATTCGCCGTTCCTAAGAAAGTATAGGCTGCTGCACCACCTGTGATCCGGTCCGCCTTAAACTCCCGTACAAACAGCAGCACCTTACTCCCACGCTCCCGATGATGGATGTATCGCTGCCCAGTGGGAGAGGCAGCCGCTGTGGTGCTCTGGCTCTGCCAATGGAACAGGTTCTCGTTGATGGAGTAATCATGATACATGGTAGTGGGCGAGTAGTCCTTATCCGCCTTATTCAGCGTTACAAAGAACACATCTAGTTGCTTCTCTGGCAGCCACTTGACGCCCTCGCGCACCGTCGCCGGTTTCAAGAAATCCAACGCCACCAGCAGTTGGTCACGGGTATAGGTACAGTGGAGGTCCAGTGGGCAGTCAAAGCCCAGGTTCACCGGCTCGTCAATGAAATCGATCTGCTCATACCGATAGCGGAGCAGGTCCAAAAGCTCACCCAGCAACACGGGGCTGTCCGAGAGAGCATGCAGATTGTCCAGAACCTCACTAGATGCCCAACTCTCTGCCGCCTTGCCCCATACGGTCACATAGAACATCTGGAGCATCCGCTGCTCCATTTCGTTCAACGCCCCAAAGTCCACATCGTCCAGACGGGGCACCAGATCCAGCAGAAAGCATATCCAACGCCGGGAGTCCACAACGGTCAACCGACCAAAGGCTTTTGTCAGTACGTCCTCCAGCGATTCGCTGAAATCCGCAATCGCATCCGCCCGGGCACAAATGCGGGAGAAGGACGAAAACTTGTAAATCGCTCTAGGATCTAAATGGTAGTAGTTTAGGAAGTTTGCCAGAGTCAACTTCAAACCGCTGTCCTCTGCAAAGCTGGCCACGCGGGATACCAACCCAGCGGTATTGCCATAGGAGGCGCGAATGTTATCCAGAATGTACTTGGCGGCCTTCTTTTCCAACTGTATATAGCAACCTTTGGGCGCGAAGACAAATCCATCCTTGATCTCCCGGGTCACGCTGCGAGTGGTATTGGATAACAGGGCAGCGAACTTATCCTCAAAGTTATACCGCTTGTTGGCCTGGCCGATAAAATCCAGCACGGTCAAACATTCTTTATTCTCTGCAAGCCGCAGGCCACGACCCAACTGCTGAAGGAAAATCGTCAATGACTCCGTGGGCCGCAAGAATAGTACCGTATTGACCTCAGGAATATCCACGCCCTCATTGTAGATGTCCACCACGAAGATGAAGCGCACCTCGCCGCTGACCAGCCGTTCTTTGGCGGTTTTTCTCTCCTCATCGGTGGATTTTCCGGTCAGGAAGATGGACGGAATCCCGTGGTTGTTGAAATAATTACATATAAACTCTGCATGCTCGATGGACACGCAGAAACCAAGACCCTTTACCTCATCAATATCGGTCACATATTTGAGGACTGAGGATACCACCAGATCGGCGCGGCGGTTGGCCACGGCACCGCTGAAGGTATAGAGATTGGAAAGCTCATTTTTGTCATAGCCGCCGGCGCTCCATCTCAACGTGTTCAGATCCACCGTGTCGGTGACGCCAAAATACTGGAAGGGACATAGCAGCTTGCGGTCAATGGCCTCCGGCAAGCGGATTTCTGCGGCAATTCGGTTGCTAAAATAGGGCAGTACACTCTTGCCGTCCATACGCTCCGGGGTGGCAGTCAGACCCAACAGGATTTGGGGCTGATAGTAGGACAACAATTTCTGATAGGTGGGCGCTGCCGCATGGTGGAACTCGTCCACAACGATGTAGTCGTAAAAATCCGAAGCAGTCTTGGCGGCAAAATCCTGAGAGTTGAAGGTCTGAATGGACAAAAACAGATGGTCAATGCTTTCCGGTCGATAGCTGCCTACAAACAGTTCCCCGAAGTTAGCATCTTTCAAAACTGCCCGGAAGGTGTACAGACTCTGCCGCAAAATCTCCTCCCGGTGTGCCACAAAGAGCAGCCTGCAGGGCTCACCTGGGTGCTGCTTGCAAAAACGCTTATAGTCCAGAGCGGAGATCACCGTTTTGCCGGTGCCGGTGGCGGCCACCACCAAGTTGCGGGTATAGCCTCGGACGGTGCGTTCGGCCTCCAGCTTATCCAAGATTTCCTGCTGATATGAGTAGGGTGCAATGTCCATGGTATAGACTTCGGCGTTGTTGGCGTCGAAGTATTTTTCCGCCTTCAACGCGCGGGCTAGCCGTTCCTTCTGATCCTCGGAGTAGTACTCAAACTCGCTGGAGTTCCAGTAGCTCTCGAAGGTGGCTGCGATCTTGTCGATGGTCTCAGGCAAATCCCGACGAGTGACTTTCACATTCCATTCCAGACCGCTGGAGATGGCGGCGTTGGATAGGTTAGAAGAGCCCACATAGGCGGTAGTAAAGCCGGTGTTCCGGTAAAAAACGTAGGTCTTGGCATGGAGGCGGGTACGTTTGGTGTCGTAGCTGACCTTGATTTTGGTGTTAGGCAGCTTGCGCAGTTCCTCAATGGCCTTTACATCGGTGGCTCCCATATAGGAGGTGGTAATAATCCGCAGCTCGCCACCGTTCTGGGTAAACTCCCGCAGCTCATCTATTAGGAGCCGCAGGCCGCTCCACTTGATAAAGGACACCAACATATCGATGCGATCAGCAGAGACGATCTCCTTTTTGAGCTCTGTGTACATCTGGGGCTCGTGAATGGCCCCGGTGAACAAGCTACTCTGGGCAATGGAGGTCTCTGGCCGGCTCAGGTCAGCAGCCGTTTTGCCCACTGCCAGCCGTGGGTCTTGCTCCCGTAAAAGCGCAAGAAGCTGCTCTGCCTGCTGATCGACACTCAGCGTAGCAAAGTCAGCTTCCCCAGTTATATTCTGGATGAGATCTACAATCTTGTTGGCGAGGCCAATCTGCTTGGAAATGTCCCCGCCGTTGTCTATCACATTCTCCAGGCCCTTTTGCACCACATCCGCCAGATACTGCGCCAACACCTTGGAAGCCTCTGCCTTGTCAATGGGCGCAACCGATTTGCGGGCATCTGGGATTTCCGAAAGCTCGCGGTTCAGGGCAGTATTAATGACTTGTTCATAAAGGCCAGGAGACAGCATTATATTTTACTCTTCCTATCTTCTCTTTATGGATGTATATTGTACTTAGTATAACTGGAATTCTAAAATCCGACAAGGACTTATTGGCAAATATCAACAAAACCATCCGGCTTTGTCGACAATGCGTTCACCATTATTTTGAAATAGTTTCGCACAATATTTATCCAATAAACAGGACTTTCCTGTGTACTGCTCCCTATCAAAATAGAAAGCGGATGATTCAAACTATGTACACTTTCTCAACAAAGGGCAAAACGATATCCATTTTCCCAAATTTTGAAGTAAACGCACCTATTATCTACCTCAACACCTTCTCCGGTGAAAGACAGAAGGTATACGAGGCAATGCAGACTGCCGGCTGCCAACCGTTCACTTTGGTGGCCATCAGTGATCTGGACTGGAACAATGACATGACACCCTGGGACAGCCCACCTGCTTTTAAAACTGCTGAGCCCTGCACCGGTGGTGCAGATGACTATTTGCGGCTCCTGACTGAGGAGATTATCCCAACGGCAGAGAAACAAATTACTGGAATTCCTCGTTGGCGTGGGATTGCTGGATACTCTTTGGCTGGGCTGTTTGCGCTGTATTCCATCTACCAAACGGATCTGTTTTCCCGTGTGGGCAGCATGTCCGGCTCTCTCTGGTTTCCCGAAATAAAGGAGTATATCTTCTCTCATGAACCAAAGCACTGGCCGGAATGCATGTATTTCTCCCTAGGTGACAAGGAAAGCAAAACCCGAAACCCGGTTCTGCAAAGTGTTCGACAGAACACAGAGGAGATTCACGACTTCTATCGTGGCAAGGGCATTGACACAGTGTTCCAGCTGAATCCAGGCAATCACTATAACCAAGCTGTAGAACGCACAGCTGCAGGCCTTTGTTGGCTCCTGAGCAGGTGAGGTAACTCCTCTCGTCAGACTGTATTCTTTGATTAGGCGTTCGAAAAACCAATACGCCTGAGGGACAGAAATGACTTGTATACAGTCCTCGTCGGAGTTACAATACCTCAAACCCAAACAGCGCCGGAGCACTTGGAAACAGTGGAAAAAAATCATTTTGGCTGTATCAATATGGCACTCCAAAACACGAAAAACTTATATTTTTCTGGAATACCTAACTTTTTATACTATTTCAAAAAAAGATAACTGCCAGACATTTAATTGCCATTTTCCTTATGCCAAAATAAAACACATATATAATATATATACCATCCCCCTGGAGCGAAGCGGACAGGAGGATGGTTCCCCTGAGCGAAGCGATAGGGGCTTTCGATAAGGTAATCGTACCTGAGACTGGAGAGAGCGTTATGGAGAAAGGTCTGCTGCAGAATTTTTCATTTCTGCGACATGCACCTGTCTGTCCGGTATCATTCTCGATTATATACACACAAACATACTGTGCGATGAACAACGCACGGAATCCGTATTTTCCTATCAACGTATCATATTTCAATACGCCCATCTCGGGAAAGTCCGCCAGCTGCGCGACCGCTCGCAAAATTTTTTTTGGTAATTTTTCAGCGTCAGGATTTCCCACTTGTGTCACGTAGTATGTCACAAACTTCTGAAACTCATTGTGTGCCTCGTTAAGCCACTCAATCTTCATGCAACAGTGCCTCTACATCCGCTTCCATTTCAGACATGGAATAGGTCTTTGCACCAGCCATCCGGTTTTGTTCGCGGTGAAGCATTTCTGCCAATAGATTCAGTTCTGCCTCTCGTTTTTCCCATACCTCCAATGGGACAAATACCATTTCGCCTTCTCCATTGCGAGTCAGGAAGATCGGCTCCTGTTTTTCCTTTGACAGTTTTACCATACCATCATAATCATTGCGCAATGCAGTTGCAGGCTGTATCATCATTGTCCTCACTCCAATCGTTATTTATTATGTCTTAATCATAAAATAATTCATACCGATCGTCAATCATACTGTTTTTACAGAGCGCGGCTGAGAAAGCCCACTGCGTAAGCTGTGGGAGTATGTCATATCTTCCCGGCAATCATCGAGCGTAACCGCCGGAAAATATGCCGATGCAAAGAACCAACATATGTTATAGACGAAAATAATCACTTGGTATATTGCAAGGAATACGGTGCAATTTTAGACCCATGGAGTGTGTTATTTGAAATAACAGGTCGGTGGGAAAAATTGCAAAGACCGTAGAAAGCAGAAAAGCAAAAAATCATGAAATCTTAGATTTCTCCTGCCGCAGACGCCACAAATAGTGACGCACAACAACTTCCGAGCGGTTATGACCCAGAGACGAAGAAACACGCAGAAGTGCAGCTCGATCCCAAACATAGCCCTGCCTGTCACGGTACCGGGTAGGGCGGGATTTGTCATGTTCCATTGTGCGGTCCGAGGGTTTTATCATATCGATTGGACGGGCAAATGCCAGATATAACTCACAGGCATACATGCTGCGGATACCATGGACATCAATGCGGTCTGGAATCTTCGGGCAGATTTTTTCATTCGGATCGCAGAAGGACAAAATCCGGTACACAACATCATTGTACTTAGGCAGGATCTCGATGGTACGCATACGGCCACCCTTAGTCCAAACGGTCTTTTCACCCGGGAATTTCAGATGGTCGGGATTGCCGGACAGATGGCAGACATAGTGCGTTCCTGTAAAGTGAAAATTGGACGGACACACCTGCTCTGCTTCGTCGCGGCGCAATCCGGTAGCACGACAAATCTGCATGATTGCTGCCACGCAAGCAGGGCCGTATTTCAAACGATACTGCAGCTGACGGCTAAACTTTTCTTCTGTGTAGCTGCGACTGCGCGTAGCATCTTCCGCACGAACGGTCGGACGGGCGTTGTGTACCTGGTTCATCGTACAGCCATGCACGAAAGCAAGAGCAGCCGCATACTGCTTTATGGTGGTAGGTGCATAGACATGTGTGCTGATTAGATGCTGGATAAATTCATGGTCATAATGCCGCTTCTTTGCAATCTGAAGACGATGGCAATCAGGATGATTTTCTTTCATCCAGCATGCATACTGTGTCAGACAGTTGGCATAGCTGTTAATCGTGTCATCGGAATGCAGCAAATCGCTGGACATGCGCTCGCTTCCTGCTGCAATGTTGCGTGCGCGTTCGCTATGCTTGCTGATGCCCTTACCGAGACTGGATAACAGCTTTTGTTCACAGGCCTGTGCAAAACGAGTGGGAACAACTTGGGCGATATTCATAAAATCAGAATCCTTTCTCTGATGGTCGGGGGCGGATAGGGGAACGGTGGCATCTCACCCTTGTGGGTGCCTGCAAACAGCCGTCATGGGAAACACATCCCATGGTATAGCTGCCGATGCCATGCTGTTGAAACAATCAACCGGCATGTACACATGGATGAAACCAGCGATGCCGATGCGCGGGGAAAAGTCCGGCGTGGGCGTCGGTTTAGGTGCTGCAGAAAGAAACGCATCTTTCTATATGACCCTTGCCGCATCCTCCCACTGGGTGGATAAACTGACAGAATAAATTTTCATCTGGTTATATGATGGTTAGATAAGGTGCGATCCGTCAGCCTAAAATCGGCTGCTTCGCAGTATGAAAAGTGAAAATGGGAATCCGGAGACAGTGTTGAGATGCAAATAATCGGTCTTTTCATGCGAGATAGATAAGTCCTTTTTGATGAGAAAACAGATGTCCTTGGCAAGCAAAAAAATTTTTTGAAAAATTTCTTTATTGATTTCTCTCTCTTTTTTAATAAAAATACTCCGTTGAAAAAGATATAAAAAAACACACTTATCTCATAAAAAGAGCAAGTGTGTGACAGATTTAGTTACTTTTTTATCCCTTTCTTTTGTTCGTTTTCTATATTACATGGGCATCATAACATGGGAATATGAAAGTTGTCAAATTCCGTGATTTCTTTGTTCGTTTGCAGTTCGCTTATTTTACAGATGTCGCCCTGCAGTCCGAAATCTATTTGCGGATAGGGATGGTCGTTTTATGTGTCATACGTCTTTTTGTTATGACATAGCAATACGGAGAGAAAACAAAGAAAAAAAGTTTTCTGTAATGCAGCAATGATATCATTCGTTCTTTTGCATAAGAGCAATGGAAACTTGCAGAAGCAATGAAATGTGATATACTTTTTTTATGACGATCTGGTAGCAGCGGTAAGCAAATTGCCGACCCTCTATTTAGATGTTCTGATGCAACCAACTTCGGCTGCGGGTTATGCTGTTCGACGCGAGGGAGTTCGCTGCCCTTTAGACGCTCGGCAAGACATGCTTTTATGCAGAACAATTGTTTTTGTTTGAAAAACTTATGTGCGTGTAAGGCGATTGACTTACTTGATAAAGAGAACAGGGGTAATGCAAAATCAATCCGTAACATCCTTACAAAATGAGACCAAATTTTCATTTGATGCGCGCCAAAACGAAAAAAGGGGTGTGCTTATGAAGAGAAAAAGACTGATGCTCATAATAGGCTATTTTGTAATTTTGGGTATTGATGTACTTGTTGTTTCGGGTCGAAAACCGTACAAAAATTTAGAAGCATCTGATATTGTTTCTGCAACCGTTCATTTAATTCCGCCGGATAAAACGATCCAGATCACAGACATCGAAGAACTTGTGCCATACCTCAATGAAGTAGCGGTCTATTACAAGGATGATTCCTATACAGATTATGTTGGCCAAGCAGTGACTGTCACCCTTACAATGGCTGATGGTTCTCGCGAAGAAATCATGGAATACAACCCCTTTATTATCATCAATGGGGTTGGGTATAGGGCAAAACCCAGGTCGTGTGAAAATCTAAGTAATTATGCGAATACATTGTTGGATCAGGAAAAGTAAGTGAACAACAGAATAGATGCAATACGAAAAAAGGTGCATATCAAGTTCGCATCATTGGCGAGTTGAAATGCACCTTGATTTTGGAATACATGCTTTATCCGGTGCAAAGCACCAAACAAACCACCACACCAGATAGACCCCAAACACACGCAAACTCGCCGGTTGAAAAGAAAAATGCCATAGAAAGTACAAAAAGCCCGTTATTTCTTGCAAAATAACGGGCTTAATGGAGCTTGCGGCCGGAATCGAACCGGCGACCTAAGCATTACGAAAAATCTACCTCATTTGAAGTCAGTCCAAATAAAGGCTAAAGCCGACATTAAAAAATCGTAATTCGTATTTTCTCTCCCAGCCTCTTAGACAAAATGACAGAATACAAGAATAAAAGGCATTTATGGTTCATCTGTCCGATCGGCAACCCAATCGCTGATTCCAAAGAAGCGGTCAAAGAATCCTTTGAACTTGTCGATGCCAGTCTGCTTTTTCTTAGCACGGACGTCACTGTCGCCGAAACGAGATACCGATGCATCAGCTTGTAAATATCCGTTCCGGTGGTCTTGATCTCGCCATTGCGGAAGGTATTCCCCAAAATTATTCTCGTTTCAGTTCTTTGAATTTTTCGCCTGCATGATATGCGACAGCTTTTTACCACGTCACCTTATCTTCGCTGAGACACTCGGACAAGTGGTGTATGGAGTCCATCAAGAATGGTTCGTTTGGCATCTAGTATCGAGGATAGATACAGCGTTTCCATGAGGCCATTGTAGCCCTCCTCGCTGATTAGAACGGTATTGCCTGTTTTTGTGCTAATATGGATCGGCTCATGAAACCGAATGGTTTGCTTCAAAAGGATAAAGAATGCGCTATTATACTTTTTTCAATATTACAGACTGACAATACACCGAAACATTTACACTCCACATAACAAGCACTATACTTACAGTGCAAGGGGGTGCGACAGATGGACACCAACATGACATTCCGCATCGACAGCCAGACCAAGGCGCGGATGACGGAGATCTGCAACCAGCTCGGCATGACTCCCTCCACGGCGTTCAACATTTTCGCAAATGCCTTTGTGCGTGCCAATGGCATGCCGTTTCCGGTCAGACTGGATACTCCGTCACCTACCATGACACGGGAGCAGATGCTGGCCGATACAGACGATATTCTGGGCGATTATGCACAGGACTACAAGAAAATGTCCGAATAACTTGGCGCACAGCAAGAGCAATTCTATTGTGAGCCGTGCAATCATGGCCTGCACCTTTTACATGGTACATAGCCCTTTTCGATCAGTGCTTCTCGTGAACCGAAGTAATCCTCCCGATTGGATGGCTTGATATCCTCCACACTGGAGCAGCTCGGCCGGTGAAACTTGCGCGTGTTGTGATTGAGCACATAGCTTGGCTCCTCCTCGGGCGGTGCTTGTATGGTCGGCTCAGGAGGAGCTGCGTCTGCCAATGCACTTTCCCCGGTGGCATAGTTGATTTGCACACCGGGCTGGACATTGAAGGCATAGACACAAAAGCAAATCCCTGCACCGCTGTCCTCGACCGAATATCCCTCCATAAGAACACCGCTTGCCAGCAGGTTATCGCCCTCGAAAATTGGCGTCGCGCGATAGAGCACATGATTGCCGGTTTGCTTCACATAATCGGCTACCTGATTTTCAAACGGCAGCATCCCCTCGATATTCAGATACCGCGTACCGGTGATCAGATTGCGTTCATTCGCGTTTTCAGCGGTCAGTTGGTATCCAATCAGATGACAGCGATTGTACAGATATTTGCCGTCTACGCAGTCGTATTTGACCAGATGCCAGCCGCTCGGTTTGACCTGTCCGATGCTGCCGCGATCTTCGGTCGGCATCAGATCTTGACCAACACAAGCAAATGCAGCGCCGCAGCGACCGAGCGCATCCAGCGGACTGTATGTCTCAAAAGATTGGTCTGCGATCTCGTCGTCTGTGAAAAACGGGATATTGTTATGGATCTCAGTATAGGGCGCGCATGCATACTGAGGGATTTCCCATTGCGGTTGTGGGTTGTCTTCGGGCAAGGTCGCTTGGAATACGCTGCTGATCGGTGTCTGCTCGGTTGTTCCGCTGACTATGTCGGGGCTACTGCTCTCTTGCGCGAGATCTGCTTTGCATCCGGACAGGATCAGAAGTACCCAGACCAGTGATATACCCCATCGCACGATTTTCTGCTTCATACAAACCCCGCTTTCTGCTGATATGACTGCTGTGTTATACCCATAAATTGATACAGATCTGAGCGCATTGTGGAAAACGCGATACACGGAAATAAGAATCGTTTCGGAGGCCTTGAAATGATCAGCTATGAGCCGCTTTTCAGAACCATGAAAGAAAAAGGAATTACATCGTACAAGCTACAAAAAATGGGCTTCAACCGTGCGACCTACTATTCGATGAAATGTGGCAAAAGCGTGTCCATCAACACCATTGATCTGCTTTGCAGGTTGCTGGACTGTCATGTTGAAGATATCATGCAATATATAGAAGAAAATGACGAAAAAACACGATAAAGTGGATTTTCGTCATTTTTTATAGAGCATTTTCTGTATGCCTCGAATCGTCAATGACCATACCGCCAGAAGGTAACATGGCATTGCAACCCCAAATGCGAAAATCAGCAATAGCGCCCGTCTTTCAAAACTTTTATACGGTTTCCCTTCTCACTCTATATAGGCAATATTGCCCATAACACTATATCACTATTATAGGCAATAATAGAGATATATCAAGTGAGAGAAAGGGGACTGCTCAGTGATCTCCTATGCACCGTTGTGGAAAACGATGGAGCGTCGTGGCGCAACTACCTATACATTACAAGTCATGGGCGGTATCAGCAGTTCCACCATTCGTCGATTGAAAGCCGGTGAGTCCGTATCCACCAATACGCTGGACGCGTTGTGTAAGGTGTTGGATTGTGATTTGACAGATATCGTCGAATACCTGCCGGAGCAGTGAATGGCTCTCTGCCAAGCCGCCAATTACGCTCTTATGGGATAACCTCAGCATCTAATTACAAAAGCAAAATCCGGCCTTTCAAGGCCGGATTTTTTTATATACAGAAACTTATTAGGATGAAATCTTCTGCTTTTTTGTATTTCTGGTCAAGAGCGTCGACGCGTATCGCTGCATCAGCGACCATGCCGAGCGCTTTCTAAAGGATCACACGAATGAGCTGGTCGTGGTCGACATCAAGGACAACCAGATCGGCAGCATCGAAGAAGAATTTGCGTTGCTGATTTCTCTGCTGCTTTCGACTGCGCTACTCAATGGCCGCCTGTCCAAGCATTTTGAAACCAACACGGGTTACGACCTGGATATGCGCCTCTATTATTGTCAGTTTGATTATTGTTTTTTTTAGCAATACATTGGTATCTTGCCGCCTCTGGATTGCAAAGTTCACGTCCAATATACCGAGCAATTCCCACAATATCCTGCCGAGCAGATGGCAAAAACTCTACGTGGTACCTCCTTATTCCTCCTTGATAGCGTCCCTCATTGCGGCGAGAACATCCTTGGAAAAATATCGCTGCCCTGTAAGCGCCGCTTCTTGCTCTGCCTGTTGGAGCTTACAGTATACTTCGCTTTCGAATTGTAGATTTTCATAAGCTTCCATACTCAAAACAACCATGTCGCCATACCCATTTTTGGTAAGAAAAACAGGCTGAGCGGTTTCATGAACGGTCTTCGAGATTTCAGCAAAGTTATTTCGTAAATCAGAAACTGGTCGGATCATTTTCATATCAATCACCTTGTATGTATATTATCATGATTATGCTAAGTACTCAAGAAGGATTATCGGCATCAAGTATAACACGGCGAATGAAATCCCCGATACAAAAAGTTTAGAAATAGATTTGACTCGACGAGAAGTAGTCAACCAAAGCAGGCAGGAAAAATAAAAATCGGCACGGAGTTCCGTGCCGATTTTCTTCTTTGTCCCGTGCATCGTGCCATGAAACGGGTTCCGTCAATACCACGCATCCATCAGCAGGAAGTCCCGGATATTGCAGTGCTTGATCCCGTCCCGGCTGAGGTCAATCTCATCCATCGAAACGACGTATTTGGGGAAATTATCCCGGATGCCATCGAAAGTACCAAATTCACGCTGCACGGTATCTTCCGAGGCCAGCAGATAAGTTACCTGCACATACAGCTTCTGATCCTGTTTGCTGCAAACAAAGTCTACCTCTTTGTCTCCCACTTTGCCCACGGTCACCTGATAGCCCCTGCGCAGCAGCTCGAGATAAACGATGTTCTCGAGGATCAAGTTTATGTCACGCATGTTGCCGCCATAAACCGCTTCCCGAATGCCGTGATCAGCGATATAGTACTTCTCGTTGGTGGACAGGATCTGTTTGCCCTGTAAATCCTGCCGTTTGACCTGATAGAACAGATAGGCTTCCGTGCAGTACTTGATGTAATTGAGCACGGTTTCTGCCGAAACCACGCGCTGTTCGCTCTTAAAGTATTTGACCAGTGAGGTTGCCGAAAAGGTTGTGCCGATATTGGTCATCACATACGCGACAATGCGTTCCAGCAGATCGACGTCCCGTATCTTGCCGCGCCGGACAATATCCTTGAGCTGCACCGAGTTAAACAGGTCGGTCAGATATTGCCTGCAGGGTTCTGCTTCAAAGTGCAGGTTGGACAGATAGGGCATGCCGCCGGCAGTCAGATATTTCTGGAAACACTGAGCAGGCGTCGCTTCCGGAAATACCGTGCGATACAACTGGATAAACTCTTCGAACGAAAAGGGATAGATGACAAATTCGACGTATCGTCCGCCCAGATAGGTGGCCAGCTCACCGGACAGCAGTTTCGCATTAGAGCCGGTGACATAGATGTCGCAATCCATTTCCACGCGGAAAGAGTTAACGCATTTCTCCCAGCCGTCCACCTCTTGGATCTCGTCAAAGAACAGATATACCTTGCCGTCCATTTTGTCAGTGCGCCGGAGGATCTCATCGTGCAGTGCCTGCGCCGTACACAGATGGCTGTTGCGCATATCTTCAAAGTTGATCGTGATACAGTGCTCGGTGGAAACCCCGTTGGAAAGCAGCTCTTCCCGAATCAGTTCCATCATGACCGACTTGCCGCTGCGGCGCATGCCTGTCATCACCTTGATGAGATCGCTGCCGATAAACGGCCGAATTCGGTTCATATAGCGTTCTCGTAAAATCATAGCGCAGTCGCCCCTTCCTGTGATCGATTCGTTTTCACTATACTCAGTATACCTGAAAAGAAGGAGAATTATCAAGATTTTATCAGATATAACCGATAAAAAATTAACTCTTGCTTTTGTAAAGTATGTATAGATGCTGATGATGGAAAAGAGTGCCGTAACACAAAAAGATACCCGGTCTGTATCTACATGATGCAGACCGGGTATCTTTGCGTCAGTCATTATGATAAAATAGCTTAGTCTGGTCAGGTGTTCCGCTCAGACATCATATTTTGGCAAATATTCTACGTTATAAATTCCGTAATATTCATTGACAATTCTGCGGATATCTTCAAAATAATTTGCTTGTGTCGGACTTCCTAGTGTACCGCTCCTTAATGAATAAGGGTTCTCCTCATAATAAGTGATCATTTCTTTGGTCACGCCTGCAAAGTAGGGCGATTGCTCATAATAAAGCGGCATCTCGACACCCTTTGACACCACAAAGTCAACACATTCCTGTTCGGATAGATCGGATAGGCGGACACCGGTTTTGGCATACTCCGCAACTGGATGGTCAGTTTTCCAGATCAGCACCATAATCAGTATCGTTGCAAGAAAAAGAAAAAACATTTTCTTACCGCGTGAGGGGTTTTTCATGCTGCCACCTCTTCAAGAATGATTGATCATAAAGAATGTCCCAAAATACGAAACAGCTGCAAGGTAGTTTCTCTATTTTGACAGAGACGCATTGCAATGGCCAAACCTATGACCCGCTGTGGAAAAAGGTATCCATCAATATTTTTAGTTGTTCCTGCTGTTTGGGTGTCAGTGCATGGAATTGACGCATCAAATCAGTGGCGTTATCCCACTCATGGTAACGCAATTCATTGGTCAAGAGCTGCTCCGGGGAGCATGGCAAAGCATTGCACAGTGCAATGAGCGTCTTTAAGCTGGGGGTTTTGATACCCGCTTCCAACTGCCGAATATAGACTGGTGTGCGCTCGCATAGCTCAGCTAATTGATCGGAAGTCAAGCCGCGCTTTTTTCGTTCTTCTCTCAGTGCTTCCCCAAACTTCTGCAAATCCATCGTTTTCCGTCTCCGCCATTTTAGATACATTTTAGTATGCTTCAAGCATAGTCAAAAATGTATTTATCGAATAGTAGCTAATAGAATACAAAAATGTATTCTATTTTTTACAAACGGATTGCACCTGATATGAGAAAGATGTATAATAAAGAAAAACATTCCGTGCATATGGACAAAGTATCAATGAAAGGCAGGAGGGATGCCCTATGTTTAAAAAACTCATTTCCAGCCTACTGGCTGCAAGCATGCTGGCGACCTTTGCGAGTGCAGCGTCAGGCAATCAGCAGACAGCCCAGCCGTCTCCCCATGCGATTTACGTCGATGGAACGAAGGCAAATGTCGCAGCGTATGAAATCAATGGCAACAATTATTTTAAGCTGCGTGATATTGCGGCCATCGTAAACGGCAGCGAAAAGCAGTTCGAGGTAAGCTGGAACAACGATGCACAGCGCATTGATTTGACATCCGGCAAAGCTTATACGATTGTAGGCGGCGAATTGGGCGCCATCGGCTCCGCATCCAAGAAAGCAGAAACGTCAACGGCAGTCGTTTACAAGGATAACGTCAAGATGGACTACACCGGCTACAACATCGACGACAACAACTACTACAAACTGCGTGATGTCTGCAAGTCCTTTGATATCGGCGTTAACTGGGACGGCGCGAACCAGCGTGTTGACATCCTGACCGATGAAAGCTATGTACCCGAGGGTCAGGAGACCGAAGAGCCGGAGCAGCCGGATGAAAACGAGGGCAAGATCGATCGTAACGGTGTGATGATCGACGGCGTTGTGACTGTTGACGGCAAGGATACTGCGCTGATTGTCAATGGTCAGGAATACAGCTTAGATGAAAAGTTTGTTTTGAACGGCAATACTTATATCGTTGCTCAGGATGCAATTTTCAAGGATCGATTGATTCCGATCATCTACAGAGATCCGAATGAATCCAAAGATCATGAAGTCGCTGAAATTCCAAGCTATCTGAAGATGGACGAATTCACCGATGATTATCTGGCTTATCTGGAAAACAGCGGCGAGCAAATCATCACAAAGACGGTTAAATATCAGCTCTATGAAAAGGGTCGCCCGTTCCAGCATGCCGTTAAATTAGCTGTTAAGGATATGGATCAAGACGTATATATCACTATGTTCGAAAGCAATTCGGATGGCTCCGGCGAATTCAAGCTGTCGATGACGCAGAGCGATTATGAAGCTGAAATGAACGGTGAAAGAGCGTTCTTGGTTACATTGGCAAATGGTGGCGGCGTTAAAATCGGCAACGATTACTACAGTGTGCGCGGTGGCCTGATTGAGGAACTTGGCCTGACCGGATATCGTGTGCATTTTGAAGCTGTTAAGTCTCAATATTAAGACAACACCCTATTCGAAGCCGCTAAAGTGGTAAAATGAAAAGAAGAATCGCTCTTGCATGGGTGATTCTTCTTTTTTGTGAACAATATGATTCAATAAAAACATGAAAAAATGTTCTAATCTCATGGTTGACACAAGTATTTTTTTCGACGTTCTGAATGAGGCTCAACACACTTTTGAATCGCTGATCCTAATAACTTTTTGGGTACGGTTTAGCTGCAAAAAATGCTTATATTTGAACCGAATAATTGTCTTCCTGTTGGCTCTTTGAAGATGGAAAATTGAGTGCGAAAATTCTAAAGAAAATAAGGGCCTTTCACGCCCCTTTTTTCTGGGCAAAAAAGCACTCTAAATGGGAGAGCCTCTGAAATGGCATGTCGAATGCCTAAAACCCTAGACAGCGTCTAGCATTTTGCGCATCGGAAAGTGCGAAAATTACTCGAATTCAAAATTCAAGGATTTTCGCAGCGAAAATCCTTGAAAAAATAGATGCCCTAGACGGTCAGCTTCGCAGCATTTTGACAGGCTTGCACAAGCTCACATTTACATTAGAAAATTACAGCAATTTTTCCCTCATGCGTGAACCTTGAGATTGTGAAGCATCTTGATAAACTCAGGGTTGTTATGATCCACAATGTTGCTATGTCCCATATCCAGAATATCGATTTTTGCCATTTCATCCTGAGTCAACGAAAAGTCCCAAATATCAAAATTCTGCTCCATGCGATCTTTATGCACAGTCTTGGGGATAACTACCACGCCCCGCTGGATATTCCACCGCAGTGCCACCTGAGCCGCGGTCTTACCGTGGGAACGGCCAATCTCTGTCAAAACGGGGTTTGTAAAGATATCGAACTTTCCTTCGGCAAAAGGACCCCATGCCTCAGGCGTTACGCCGTAGTCCGACATGATCTTCATGGCTTCCTTCTGATGGAAGAATGGATGAATCTCCACCTGATTCACTGCCGGGCGCATCTCTACGGATTCACAGAAATCCAGCAGTCGGGCGGCATTGAAGTTGCACACACCAATGGCCCGCAGCTTACCCTCCCGGTAAGCTTCCTCCATAGCCCGCCAAGCGCCGATATAATCTCCCACCGGCTGGTGAATCAAATACAAATCCAGATAATCCAAACCCAGGTTATCCAAAGAGGTTTGGAGGGCTTTTTTCGCTGCCTCATAGCCTGCATCCTGTACCCACAGCTTGGTGGTTATGAACAACTCTTCCCGTGGGACACCGCATTTGGCGATTGCCGCACCCACGGCCTGCTCATTCATGTAAGCCGCCGCCGTGTCAATCAGGCGATAACCGGTGTCAATGGCATCAAGCACCGCCTGCTCACACTGAACTGGGTCCGGCACTTGAAATACGCCAAATCCCTCCATAGGCATCTTCACGCCATTATTCAAAGTCACATAATCCATTTTGCATTCTCCATTCATCATCAGCATACTTATTGATTCTGAAGTTATTCTAATGGCATGATATAGAAAAGTACAGAACCAATCTTACATAGTATTATTCATATTATGCATACTGACTTGTTGGAGACTTTCTATCCTGTTATAATGGGAACATAAAACGAGGTGAGTCCCTATGATAGAACTCGAGCAGCTTCGGCAGCTGGTGGCGTTTGCCGAATACGGTACTCTATCCAAGGCAGCGGAAGCCCTGCACATTTCCCAGCCCTCCCTGAGCCGGACCATGCAGGCGTTGGAAGAGGAGCTGAAAGCAGTCCTCTTTACCCGGCAGAAAAACCGCATTGCCCTGAATGAAACAGGGGAGGTAGCTGTGGAGCAGGCCAGACATGTGCTCTCAGCGGCAGAAGAACTGACAGAACGGGTGCGACTGGCACACAGGTCCAGACAGAGAATTTCCCTAGGCTCTTGCGCCCCAGTTCCCATTCAGGATCTGAAGCCACTGTTTCGGAAACTGTATGATGGTGTGATGGTTTGCGCAGAGTTGAACGATTCGGATGAAGCGCTGCTGGATGGCCTTCGACAAGGGCGATATCAGATTGTGGTTACCCATCAAGCACCGCCTCAGGACGCGGAACTGTTCTCCTTTGCCTACCGAGAGGAGCACCTCAGTCTGCTGGTGCCCATAGATCACCCCTTGGCGCAGCTTCCGGTTATCCATGCCGATGATCTGGCACACCAAAACCTCCTGCTTTACTCAGAGATTGGATTCTGGACGCAGGTATGCCGGAAAAAGCTGCCTGATGCTCATTTTCTTTTTATGAACGAGTGGGATGCGTTTGGCGAGTTGGTGGGACTGGGTGCTTTCCCTTCCTTTGTCACCGATGCTTTTGACCCAGAACGTCCGGTGGAAAATAAAGTGGTGATCCCCATTGAAGACGAGGACTTCCAAACCGCCTATTATTTTCTGTGCTTGGAGAAAGATAGGGAGAAATTTCAGAGGCTCATCGGACGGCTTCGGGAAAAAAGATTTTGGACAGAGCCCTTATAAATATCTCATGTAAGAAAAACCGTCAGGCCTGTGTCCATTTAACCGGATTTTCGTACCGTTGTTTTAGATAAAAATAGGATAAATATTTGTCGCATTATGCAATTGATATCATTTTCTTCGCATCCTATACTAATTTTAACAAAAGAATTTGTGATTTACCTGTTTTCCGTAGTTATAATTAGTAAGGGGGCTTTGCAATGTCATTACCGTACTTTTTAACACACCAACTGGTATTTTCCAGCTTTTCTGCCGAGGATGTTTTGCAGGTAAAAGAAAAACTGAAAGCGAATGACATTTCCTTTCTTGTCAAAAAGAAACAGTCAAATTTGAGCGGCGGCACCTTCGGACAACTCGTTGATAAGCAAATCGCATACGATGTCTATGTACCGAATGAGGACTTTGACCGCGCAAGGCATGTGTTAAGCCTGCTATAATTTCAATACAACCAGAAAAGCGCTTAAACTAAACATTCAAATGAATTTGAAATTGAAGAAAGAAGCAGAGGTTATTCATATGTTCCTGCATCAAATTGCACTCGATAAAACTGTTCCAATGTCGAATTCACTTTGTACTGAGCTATCATTATGTGAACATCTCCTCAAAGCAAAAAGAAACCGTGAACAAGGCGTAAAAGGAATTCCAGCGATGGAAGTTATAGCTCAAATAGATGACATAATTAACAGAGTGGAAGCACATGAATAATCATAAAAAATTCTATCGTCTGATACAATCCTTATGAATAACTGACCCATGATATCAAAAATAAAAACAGATCTCTCCATCTTCAAATTGGAAAGATCTGTTTTTTTATTATATAAACAATGAGAAAAAAATAAGAAAAATGATTGCAGAACATTTGTTCGTATGATATAATATCTATAGAAATAAAAAATACGGCAGCGTATGGGAGCTGCAACTCCCACACGCCTGCGCAGGTGATTACGCCACCTACACAACGGATTACTCCGCACCGTGAAACCAGTATACCCTTTTTTGACCTCTTTGACAAGATGGGGACTGTTTTGCGGGGCGTGCTTCGCATTTGTTTCAGACCCTCCGTACCGTGTAGGCCACAAGCCCTGCATGGTATTTTTTGTTTGATGTATTTTAACCATCCGACAAAAGGAGGAAGCAACATGAACACCAAGTTTGAAACCGTATTCCGTACCTATTCCTATCGCTTGTACCCGACCAAAATGCAGCAGCTGGAACTCAAAGCACTGTTTGACTTGCAGGATCATGCGTTCAACGACTGGGCTGACCTTGCCAATCGCGGTGTCGCACAGGGCAAAAACTACGAGACAATTCAGAAAGAGATTGAGTCGCACGAGATCCTGACCGAACGCCGGGAGGATCGTTATGCGCTCAGTGTTACTCGCAGCCATGTGTTGACACTGGCACGCCGTCTCTGTGACCACCAGATTGAGCGTATTCGTTTTCGCCTGCCTGACCGCCAGCAGCGTTCGTTTACCTATAAGACGGTTGGCATCAGCGAGCATTATCTGGTTATTCCATCGATCGGTACAATTGCCATACGCGGCTATCGTCCGTTTCCCGATCATGCAGAGCTTCGTTATGCTAAGATTCTGGTAGACTGCTATGGTGCCGAATACCGTGTTGATCTGGTGCTGGCGGTCTCTCTCCCGATTGCAGAAGAGCAGCCGGTGCTTTATGAAAATGTGGTCGGTCTGGATTACACGCAGAACGGCCTGTATGTCACCAATACCGGTGAAAACGCTGGTTATCCAGGTTATCGCAGGATAGCACAAGAACAGCTTCGCCGGTATCATCGTGCAGCAGCTCGGTTTCGTCCGGGTAGTCGTCGTTGGTACAAACAGAAACAGCGTGCCGCCAAGCTGGAACGACATATCGTGTATCAGCGCCGCAACTGGCAGTATCAGCAGGCTTATAAGCTCTGTAAAGAACATGATGCAATCTGTGTCGAAACGCTGGATCTGGCTGCTATGAAACAGGCAAATCCCTCGTTGGCGTCCAAACTCAATGACAATGCCTGTGCCGCTTTTTTCCGTAAGCTCGAACAGATCCTGCATCAGAACGGCAAGAAACTGATCCGCGTGGACCAGCATTACCCATCATCCCAGATTTGCTCCTGCTGTGGCGCATATCTGGGCAAGCAGCCGCTCAGTGTAAAATCCATCACCTGTCCGCACTGTGGTGTGACCATCCGCCGTGACCACAATGCAGCCCGCAACATCCGTGATGAAGGCTTCCGTCATCTGGAGTAAGATCGTGTTGATCGCCCTCGGACGTCTGGGTGTGATACGCACGCGCGCGAGCCTCGTGAATGGCGTCACGAAGATTGTTTTTTGCTCGCAAAAATACCCCGTGGCAGACGTGCCGCGGGGTATCCACTCTTTTTTGTTAATTTTTATTGGAAAATTCCTTCCACTTTGAGCAAAAGCCATACACATTATTGCGGCGCTGCAGCTTATTATTTGCAACGACTTCGATAAAACCATAAGCAATCAGTTCGTCACGGTAGCGCCAGAAACTGCTACGTGAAAAACCGCACTGAACTGCAAGATGACAAGGAAATTGAAAGTGTTGTTTTCCGTTCGCCACGTACATCATGCAAAGTAGTAATTTTGTTGTAGATGACGGCAATGTGTTCCATGCTTCCGATTTGATCATTGTTTCGCCAATTCGTATGTACTTTCGTTCCATACCAGTTTCTATCTTTGTAAACCAAGGCGGAAACGGAACCTTATTTCTTCTATATGGACTTCGTGGCATATTTATCACCATATTTCGTTGGGTCGGACAGATAATCCATCAATACGTCTAAATCAATTAATTTGCGACAACCATTACCAACAGGAATTGATGGAATGACTTGTTTTTTTATTAAGCTGCGTATCATTCTGGCTGTTACAGCACTTGATGGATCAATCTGTTTTATTTCCTTTACAGCTTCATCTGCATATCGCAATTTCATGCTGTGCACTCCTTTCTGTTCTTTTATTCTACAAACCTATTGTAACACAGAAAAACCAGATTGAATATTCTCAAAATAAACCTAATTTTATTTTATATTTCTATGTTTTGGCTTTTGTTGTTTGTATTATTTTTTATTATAAAATGAAATTTGACAACAAACTTTTTTTGCATATAATTAAACGTAGGAGCTGATTTTATGGAAAATAAAAAACTTCATCGCGAATGTCCAAGCTATTATTATACAGCACGTCTTGATATAGAAAAAAACTCTAAAACACAGGGTGAGTGTATTCTTGTATTATCCAACCAATATATCAGCAATGATTATTGTGAGCATCTTTGGATCCATGATATGGTTTCTTCATGCGGTTTTCTGAATTCAGATTTATATCATTCACTCATGAGTGAGTATTCATTTCCTATTTATGGAATAAATTCTCCGCTTCCAGATGAAATGGAATTGGGACCTTTTCCATCGGATCGAAATGAAAAGGAATATCGACCAAAATTTTCTCCTGTTATTCAAGCACCTTTTACTTTATTCTGTGATTTTTTAGCCATAGATGTTCAAAAATTTATTTCTGAACTTGTTAATTATCTGCTAAACACATCCGAGCTATATCAAACAAACGAGATAGTTGATAAAAATCTTTTGAAAAGAAAATATGCTCCTTTTTCTCAAATGATAATGCTGGATGATATCATCGAAGGTCATTTGGAATTGGAAAAGACCAAGGAGTATAAACAATTATCGTATGAGGAAGCACGCCTCTTTTTAACTAAAACATATGAAGACGCTTGGTTTGATTTTATTTTGCTCCAGGAATATTGTAAGGCTTATATAAATCAACCTTCATTATATGGTGCACCGGGTTATTTTGATTCTTTTCGTCAACGGTATCAGGTTTTTGATTACTATCCTGTGCATGGCAAAATGAATGAGAATGCTGAGTTAGAAAAGCGATTACTGCGTGAACATTATTCCAACAAGGATAGTAACGGATTCCATACTTCTTTTCATGAGTTTACAAAAAAAATCCCTACTTTAAAGAAAAAAACAATAGTTGCTTCTAATTTCAGCGTTTTCTTGGCAGACATGCTTAAAATGATTATTGAAAATGGCTATACAATTAAAAAATGTAAACTTTGCGGCCGGTATTTTGTACCTATCGGAAACAATAATATTGAATACTGTTCTCGTATTCGTGAAGGCAAACAAACTTGTCGAGATATTGGCCCCAAACAATATTCACAAAATAAAATAAAAAATGATAAGGTGAAAAACGAACTGAAGAGAATATATAACAGATTGAGAAATCAAAAAGAGCGTTATCCGGAACAACCAGAATATGCAAGACAGTTTGAAGAATTCAAACAAAAGTCCAAACAGCTTGAACATTCTTACCGGGCTGGAGAATTATCCGAATCTGAGATGATGTCTGCGTTGGATATTTGGAAAGCGAGATGATCATCCAAATGGCAACAATCGAGAAACGGGGGCAAAGCTATCGCATCAGTGTTTCTGACGGATATGATATGAACGGCCATCAAATTCGCCATACCATGACATGGACACCGCCCATCGGTATGACTGCAAAACAGATTGAGAAAGAAGTCAATCGCCAGGCCGTACTATTTGAAGAGCAGGTCCAATTAGGACAAATATTAGACGGAAATATCCGTTTTTGTGACTTTTGTGAGCAATGGCTTCGTGATTATGCCGAGGTACAGCTTCGTCCTACTACCATTCGAAGTTATCGCCAAATTATTGATCGATTAAATCAGTCAATCGGCCATATTCGTTTAGATAAGCTCCGTCCAAAGCATATTATTTCCTTATATCAAAGTCTCTCGGAAGAGGGCGTGGCACAGCGTGCAATATCTCTTTCAAAAAATAAACACATCGACTTAAAGCAGATGGTTCGATCCAATGGTTTTACGATGGAATCCTTTGCAAAATCTTCAAATATATCGATCCGAACTCTTTGTGAAGCCTGTAATAATCGACCTGTTTCCATACAATCTGCAGAAAAAATCTGTCATACACTAGATAAAACGCTCGCAGAGATATTTATCATCCCAAATGTGAAACAAAAGTTGGATTCTTCCACGATCCGTAAGCATCATGCTGTCCTTTCTTCTATTTTATCCACTGCTGTTAAATGGCAACTGATTCCGTACAATCCGTGTGAACGTGTTCAACCGCCAAAACTGAGCCATAAAGATGTACTCTTTCTGGATGAAAAACAGGCCAGTCATTTGTTGGATCTTGTACAGTCTGATACATTGCAGCATCAGGTCATTGTTGTTCTGGCCTTATATACAGGCATGAGACGAGGTGAGATTTGCGGTTTGGAATGGAAAGATATCAACTTCAAACATGCGATTATTAACGTCAGCCGTTCCTCTTTATACCTTCCGGGAAAGGGGATATTTACAGATGAAACAAAAAACACTTCTTCAATACGACCAATTAAAGTACCAGATCATGTTATCCAACTACTTAAAAAATACAGACTGCAACAAAAAGAACAACGTTTGAAACTGGGAGATCGGTGGCAGAATTCAGGACGTATCCTTGTTCAGTGGAATGGTGCGCCGATCCATCCCAGTACAATAACGAATTGGTTTCATACATTTATTTTAAATTCCGACTTACCGGACATTCACTTGCATAGCATTCGTCACACCAATATCACACTGCAAATTGCCGGCGGCATTCCACTTACCACAGTAGCAGCCCGCGCTGGACATGCAAATTCCAGCACAACCAGTAAAATCTATGCCCATGCAATCCAATCATCTGAAGAGGCAGCTTCTCAATATCTGGATAATATTCTTCGTCCGAAAACAGCCACGCATGGAAAAAAGAATATGTCATGAATGAGTGGCATGCTTTCAATGAAATCATCAGTTAGCTGTAAAATAATTTATCCATTGTAAACGCCGCAACAAATATCGGCATTATAGCGCAAGTTATGCACTATTATCAGCAGTTATAAACACCAACGTAAACACCAAATAAACACCAACTCGCCGGTTGGGAAAATTGTAATGCCCTAAAAAGTACAAAAAACCCGTTATTTCTTTCGAAATAACGGGTTTTTTGTGGAGCTTGCGGCCGGACTCGAACCGGCGACCTGCGCATTACGAATGCGCTGCTCTACCAACTGAGCCACGCAAGCAACAATATTTTCTGACAGTACTTCCGTATGTCAGCCTTGATAGTATATCATGTTTTTTCACTTTCGTCAATCTTTTTTTTAATTTTTCCTTGACTTTTTCTGGCTATTCGTTATAATAGTAAAGTATCCTTGCTCATATCAGAGGATATGGGCCAAAAGTCCAAAAGGAGGTGCTAAGAAAATGGCAAAGATTTCTGGCAAGTACGAGACAATCTTCATTGTCAACCCCACGCTGGAAGAGGCAGCGGCTACCGCTGTTGTGGACAAGTTCAAGTCTCTCGTTGAGGCGAACGGCACGAACGTGGAAGTGGAAGATTGGGGCAAGCGCCGTCTGGCGTACCCGATCGAGGACCAGAACGAGGGTGTCTACACCCTGATCCGTTTTGAGTCCAAGCCGGAGTTCCCGGCTGAGCTGGACCGTATCTACAAGATTACGGACGGCATCATGCGTTCCCTGATCGTCTGCCTGGACGACTAAGGCGGTGAACGACCAATGCTCAACAAGGCTATTCTGATGGGTCGTTTGACCCGCGATCCCGAGCTGCGCCATACGCAATCCAACATGGCTGTGTGCTCGTTCCGCCTTGCGATCGATCGTGACCGCAAAGGCCCGAACGGCGAACGCCAGACCGACTTCATCGACTGTGTCGCGTGGGGCCGTCAGGCGGAGTTTGTTTCACAGTGGTTTGCAAAGGGCGTCATGGCAATCGTAGTGGGTCGTGTTCAGTCCCGCCAGTGGCAGGATCAGAACGGCAACAACCGCACTGCAATTGAAGTAAACTGTGATGAAGTTTCCTTCGGCGAGACCAAAAAGTCCCGCGAGGCAAACGCCGGTTATGCCGGCGGCGGTTACGGCGGCTATGATAACGGATCGCAGATGCGGCCCGAGCCTGCCGCGTCTCAGGTAACTCCGGCATTCGATTTGCCCGCAGGCGATTCGGATTTTCAGGAGCTGGCCGATGACGACGGCGATGTCCCATTCTAAACTGAAGGAGGTTACGCGACAATGGAAGAAACCAAGAAGGAATTCACGCCCCGTCCGGAGCGTGCAGAGCGCCCGCAGCGCGGCCGTCGCCGCCGCAAGGTTTGCGCTTTCTGTGTTGATAAAGTCGAGCACGTTGATTATAAGGATGCCGGCAAGCTTCGCAAGTATATGTCTGAGCGCGGCAAGATTCTGCCCCGCCGTATGACCGGTACCTGCGCGCGTCATCAGCGCCAGCTGACCGAGGCGATCAAGCGCGCCCGTCACATTGCTCTGCTGCCCTACACTGCGGAGTAATTACCGTTTCTATTATTAAGGATACACAAATACCGCTTTTCATAAGAAAAGCGGTATTTTTTTAATATAAAATTTGCTGCTCATTCCTCAGTAAAGGAAAAAATCTCCTCGACGGTCAAACCGAACACCTTTGCAATATCCATTGCCAGCTTGAGTGATGGATTGTACTGCCCGTTTTCCAGTCTGCCGATCGTTTCGCGCCGTACACCGACCAGTTCCGCCAGCTGTGCCTGATCCATACCGCGCGCGGCACGCAGCTCTTTGATGCGTGTTTTCAGCATGGCGGTCACACATCCCGGCGCTCGTAATACAGAAACGCCACATCCTGAAAGACGTTGAGCACCGCCATCAGCAACAGCGTATACTCATAAGGGATGGTAAGCGGAGCCTTATCTCCGAAGGCGATGTACAGCAAAAGCGCAAAGTTGAGCGCATTGAACAGCAGGGAATTGGCCTTGTAGGCATTGGCGTGTGCGCGCTCGTCCGGCTTTTCTACACCTACACCGATTTCCAGCAGCACCAGACCGATCAGCAGCACCATGCACAGTGCAATCAAAATTCCCTGCCACGGCTGTGCTTTGATCGGGCCGTAGTTTTTGGCAAACACCCACAGGACAACAAGCACGCCCCATGCGCCGGCATGGAGCAGCTTTGCACGAGTCAGTGTCATAATATATCCCTCCCACATGTGATATATTTGTATCTTTGTGTGATAAATATATCACATGACATGCATTCAGTCAATATTCATTTTCTTTTTTCCACAGTATTGTGGATAATTTTTTGCACCCGGCAGGGGACACAGAAAAAGGACGCACTTTCGTGCGCCCTTTTTTGCTTATTCTTCCGTAGCCTCGGTGGATTCAGCCGATTCGCCATCCTCGGCGGTCTCGTCCTCTTCCTGCTTATCTGTGCGGGCAATCGAGATAACCTTCACGTCCTCGCTTGTACGCATCACGATAACGCCCTGGCTGCCTCTGCCGCATTCGCGGATTTCCTCACAGCCCGTACGAATGATAACGCCATCATCCGTGATAATCATCACATCGTTATCGCTGTCCACAACCGCGATGCCGGCCACCAAGCCGGTCTTTGCAGTCAGGTTATGCAGCATCATGCCGCCGCCGCCGCGGTGATGAATCGTAAACTCCTCAACAGGCGTGCGCTTGCCGTAGCCGTTCTCGGTAATCGACAACACGTACGCACCTTTGCGCGCCCGCGCCGCGCCGACAACATAGTCGCCTTCGCTCAGGCGAATGCCGCGCACACCGGTCGCCGTGCGGCCCATTGCACGCACTTCGTTCTCGTCAAAGCAAATCGCGCGGCCTTCATGCGTTGCAATCAGGATATTCTGCTCGCCGTCGGTCAGGCGCACATCCACGAGTGCATCATCCTCATTGAGATTGAGCGCGCGCAACCCTGCGCGGCGGATATTCTGCAAATCAGACAGCACCACGCGCTTGGCAACGCCCTGACGGGTGACAAAGAACAGGAATTTATCGTCTGCAAACTCCTTGATGGCGAACATCGCGGTGATTTTCTCATCGCTTTCCAGCTCTAAGAGGTTGACAATGTTCATACCCTTTGCCGAGCGGCCGGTTTCGGGAATCTGATAACCTTTGAGCTTATATACCTTACCGCGGTTGGAGAAGAACAGAATGGTATCATGCGTCGACGCGGTAAAGATATCCTTGGCGAAATCCTCTTCGCGCGTGCTCATCGCGGACACACCACGGCCGCCGCGCCGCTGTGCACGGTAAACCGAGGTCGGCTGACGCTTGATATAGCCGAAATGGGTCAGCGTGTAAGCACAAGTCTGCTCCTCAATCAAATCCTCAATATCGATTTCGTCCGCGACGTTTGCAATCTCGGTATGGCGCTCATCGCCGTACTTCTGCTTGATTTCCTGCAGCTCGGCCTTAACGACCGCGAGGATATTCGCGTCGCACGACAGAATTTCCTCAAAGTTTGCGATTTTACCTTCCAGTTCCTTGTATTCGTCGTTGATTTTCTCCTGCTCCAGACCGGACAGACGGCCCAGACGCATATCGACAATCGCCTGTGCCTGCGGCTCGTCGAGGTGGAACTCGAAGTGTTCCGAGCCGTCCACAATGCCGAGCAGTGCAATCTGGTCAATCCAGAACGGCTCAGCCATCAGGTTGACCTTGGCTTCCGCCTCGTTTTTGGACGCACGGATGATAGCGATAATACGGTCGATATTATCGGTTGCAACCTTGAGACCCTCAAGGATATGCGCGCGGTCCTGCGCCTTTTTCAAATCAAAGCGCGTGCGGCGCTCGACAACATCCTTCTGGAATACGACATACTGGTCGATGATTTGCCGCAGCGTGAGCACGCGCGGCTGCAGCTTACCCGCTGCGCCCGACGGCACGAGCGCAATATGAATCATCGAGATGGTATCCTCAAGCTGGGTATAGGTAAACAGCTGGTTGAGAATGACCTGTGCGTTTGCGTCGCGGCGGATATCGACCACAATCTGCATGCCCTCACGCGAGGAATGGTCCTGAATGTTGGTGATGCCGTCCACGCGCTTATCCTTGACGAGGTTCGCCATGGACTCAACCAGACGCGCCTTGTTGACCATGTAGGGAATCTCGGTAATGAGAATCTGGCTCTTGCCGTTCGGCAGGTCGACAATCTCGGTCTTGGCGCGCACCTTGATTTTACCGCGGCCGGTCGCATACGCCGCGCGGATGCCGCTGCGGCCCATGATGACGCCGCCGGTCGGGAAGTCCGGTCCCTTGATGAACTGACAGATTTCGTCCATCTCAGCTTCCGGATGATCGATGACATAGCAGATGCCGTCAATCACCTCGGTCAGGTTGTGCGGCGGGATATTGGTCGCCATGCCGACCGCGATGCCCGACGAGCCGTTGACCAGCAGGTTGGGGAAACGGGAGGGCAGCACAACCGGTTCTTTGAGCTCTTCGTCAAAGTTCGGTCCGAAGTCGACCGTATTTTTCTTGATATCGGCCAGCATGTAGTTGGCAATCTTGGCCATGCGGGCCTCGGTGTAACGGTAAGCTGCCGGGGGGTCGCCGTCGACCGAACCGAAGTTGCCGTGACCGTCAATCAGCGGATAGTGCAGCGAAAACGGCTGCGCCATGCGCACCAAAGCATCGTAAACCGATGCGTCGCCGTGCGGATGATAACGGCCGAGCACATTACCGACGGTCGTAGCCGACTTACGGTAGGGCTTATCCGAGGTCAGGCCGTCCTCGTACATCGCGTACAGGATGCGGCGGTGTACGGGCTTTAAGCCGTCGCGCACATCGGGCAGCGCGCGGCCGACAATGACGCTCATCGCATAGTCGATGTAGCTCTTTTTCATCTCTTTTTCGAGATCGACCTGCAATATTTTTTGCTGTTCGTATTCTTGACTCATTCTTTGCCTCCGGAATTGTTGGCGTTATTATGCATACCGTCCGCGCATCAGACGTCCAGATTCATAACATACTTGGCGTTTTTCTCGATAAACTCGCGCCGCGGCTCGACTTTTTCGCCCATCAGCAGCGCAAACGTTTCGTCTGCCGCCGCCGCGTCGTCCATCGTCACCTGCAGCAGCGTGCGGTTTGCCGGGTCCATGGTGGTCTCCCACAGCTGCTGCGGGTCCATCTCACCCAGACCTTTGTAGCGCTGCACGCGCACGCCCTCGCCCATTTCAGCGATGCAGGCGCGCTGTTGTTCGTCGGTGTAGGTATAGCGCACATCCTTGCCCTTTTCGTTCTTGAACAGCGGCGGCTGCGCGATAAACACATGTCCATGCTCGATGAGCGGCCGCATGAAGCGGAAGAAGAAGGTCAGCAGCAGCGTGCGGATATGGCTGCCGTCGACGTCGGCATCGGCCATCAGGATGATTTTACCGTAACGCAGCTTGGACAAATCAAAATCGTCACCAAAGCCTGCGCCGAACGCGGTAATCATCGGGGTGAGCTTATCGTTGCCGTATACACGGTCGAGGCGCGCCTTTTCGACGTTGAGCATCTTGCCCCAGAGCGGCAGAATCGCCTGATGCCGCCGGTCGCGGCCTTCCTTGGCCGAACCGCCTGCGGAATCACCCTCGACGATGTAAATTTCGGTATAGGTCGGGTCTTTTTCAATACAGTCGGCCAGCTTGCCGGGCAGGGAGGCCGAGTCAAGCGCGGACTTGCGCCGCGTCATCTCGCGCGCCTTCTTTGCCGCTTCGCGTGCGCGGGCGGCGGTTTGCGCCTTGTCGATAATCGTGCGCGCGACCTGCGGATTCTCCTCAAAGAAGGTCATCAGCTTTTCGGACACCATCGCGTCCACCAGCGTGCGCATATCGCTGTTGCCCAACTTGGTCTTGGTCTGGCCCTCAAACTGCGCTTCCTGCAATTTGACCGAGATGATTGCGGTCAGGCCCTCGCGCGCGTCCTCTCCCTTGAAGGACTCGTCATCCTTGAGCAGCTTGTATTTGCGGCCGTATTCGTTGAGCACGCGGGTGAGCGCGGCTTTGAAGCCGGTTTCATGCGTGCCGCCCTCGGTCGTGTTGATGTTGTTGGCAAAGGACAGCAGCAGCTCGCTGTAACTGTCGGTGTACTGCATGGCAACCTCCGCCATCGAGGTATCGCGGCTGCCTTCCATGTAAATGACCTGCTCATGCAGCGGGGTCTTGGTGCGGTTGAGGTGCTGCACAAACTGACGGATACCGCCCTCGTAGTGCATAACCTCCTCGACCGGCTCATCGTCGCGCTCGTCACGCAGCGTGATTTTCAGACCCGCGTTCAAAAACGCCTGCTCACGCAGCCGCTTTTCCAGCACGTCGAACTCATAAACCGTCGTCTCGAAGATTTCCGGGTCGGCATGAAAGCGGATGGTCGTGCCCGTCTCGCTTTCACAGGGCGTATCCCGCATTTTGACCTGCGTTACACCGCGCTCAAAGCGCATGTAGTGCTTGGTGTGTCCATCGCGCACCTCAGCCTCCAGCCAGTCGGACAGAGCGTTAACAACCGACGAACCTACGCCGTGCAGGCCGCCGGACACCTTATAGCCCGAGCCGTCGAACTTACCGCCCGCGTGCAGCACGGTCAGTACAACCTCAAGCGTCGGAATGCCCATTTGCGGATGAATGCCGCAGGGGATGCCGCGGCCGTTGTCCGTGACGCGGATGACGTCGCCCTTTTCAATCGTCACCTCAATATGGGTGCAGTAGCCCGCCAGCGCCTCGTCGATTGAGTTGTCGACAATCTCATACACCAGATGGTGCAGGCCGCGCGCCGAGGTCGAGCCAATATACATGCCCGGACGCTTGCGCACGGCTTCCAGTCCTTCGAGCACCTGAATCTGACTTTCGTCATAGGTGTCGGTGACCTTCAGGTCGAGCACTTCGTCCTTAATTTCCATTTCTTCACTCATATGATTTAATTTCCTTTCCAGAAATTGCGGTAACGATTTTCAATTTGCGTACTTCGCACGCAAGTTTATATGGCATATGCCTTTTCCGCGCGGCGCTGCAATGCCTGTGGCGACAGGCTGGTCAAATACAGCGTTTCACCCAGCGCATTTTCGCATAACACTCCTGCCCGCGGCAGATCCTCATACAGCTCGATGATACGTCCCTCATCCTGTAATCGCTCCACCAATCGAGCAGTACGTTTGGATGCAGTGGCGGTATCCATATCGAACACGGCAACCACGCTTTGCAGCGGCACAATATAATCCTGTCCCAAATGCAGATACATGGAAAAGCCTCCTGTTTTCCCACAAAATGGACAAAATAACAGACCGTGGAACGGCCGCGCGCAGAAACATGCAGCCACCGCGCGAAATATCGTCCGCCGGTCTGTCCCTCGAGCTGTATTCTATTCTAATTATACCACTTTTTTCAGGTTTTGTGTACCGAACAGACGGAAAAACTCAAATGATTTTACCATTTTGTATTTGGAAAACCGCGCCTGCGCGCAGCTTATCCGAAATACCGTCCTCGCAGCAGGTAATCATCACCTGACCGGCGGAAATGCGGTTTAAAACGAAGTCCTGCCGCCGGCGGTCCAGCTCGGAAAGCACGTCGTCGAGCAGCAAAACCGGATACTCGCCGTCCTCTCCGAAAAACAGCTCGCGCTCGGCAAGCTTGAGCGACAGCGTACAGGTGCGCACCTGCCCCTGCGAGCCGTAGGACGCTGCGCTGCGTCCATCGAGCAGCAGCACCAAATCATCCTTATGCGGACCGGACAGGCAGCTTCGCGCCGCAATTTCGGCCTGTTTGTGGCGCAGAACGTGGTCGATTAGCTCCTGTTCGATTTGCTTTGCAGATGCAAAGGGGTCGGTGACCGACGAAACGGTCTGATATTCGCCGGAGAGCACCTCCTGCGGCGCAATGTCGGCATAAACATTTGCCGCCGCTTCGAGCAGTTTTTTGCAGTAATACGCGCGGTAGCGGATAATCTGCGCGCCGATATGCGCCATGCGCAGCGAAAAATCCTCCCACATGGATAAAAGCGAGGGTTTTTCCTCGCTGTCGCGCAGAATGCGCGTTTTGTGCTCATGCAGGCGGTTATATTCCTCCAGATAGCGTGCATAGTATGGACGCAGCTGGCACAGCGCAGTATCCAGAAAGCGCCGTCTCGCGCCCGCGCCCTGCCGTACCAGCATCAAATCCTCCGGGCAAAACAGAACGGTTTTTAAAATGCCCTGCGCATCCGACTGCCGCTTCTGCCGCACGCCGTTTTTGTAAATTTCCATGGATTTCATGCGTGAAAGACGCAATTCCAGCGTAAAATCACGCCCTTGCGCCTGAAAATCGGCTACAATCCGCGCGTGGTCCTCGCCAAATCGCAGACCCTCTTTTTTCTGCGCGGTGCGGAATAACCGCATGGTGGAGCAGGCGGCGGCGGCTTCGAGCAGATTGGTTTTTCCCTGTCCGTTTTCACCGCAAATCAGATTGACTGCGGGGTCAAATGTAAACCGTGCATGCTCGTAATTTCGGAACTGCTCCAGCTCCAGCGAACGGATATTCATACAATTTTGACGGTTTCGCCGTCGAGCGTCACGGTGTCGCCCGGGCGCAGCTTTTTGCCGCGCATCGTGCAGCTTTCGCCGTTTACCAGCACTTCGCCTTCGGCAATACGGATTTTTGCCTCACCGCCGGACATAACTAAATTAGCAAATTTTAACAGCGCATCCAATTTAATGAAGTCTGTCTCTATTTTAATTTCAGTCATTGGCCTTCAACCTCACCGGCAGCACCAGATAGGTGTATTTATCGCCTTCGAGCGGTGAAATGACAATCGGATTGAGCGCGCCCTTGAGCTGAATCTTGACGGTATCATCACCGGCAGCGCGCAGCGCGTCCAGAATATAACGATTGTTAAAGCCGATTTCCAAATCGTCAATCATGCCTTCAAACGCGCATTCGTCATAGCTTTTGCCGACCGCAGTGATGCAGGACATCTGCACGTACGAGCCGTCAAAATGGAATCTGACCGGGTTTTTCAGCTTTTCGGAAACAATCAGAGAGACGCGCTCGATGCAGGTAATCAGCTCATGCCGGTCGGCCTTGACGACATATTCAAATTCCGACGGGATAGCCGCACGGTAATTGAGAAATTCGCCGTCAATCAAACGGGTGATAAGTGTTGTGCCGCCGATGCGGAACAAAATGTTCTTTCGGTCGGGGAAAATCTCAACGCTGCCATCCTCTTCGGTTAAAATGCGCTCTATTTCGCGCAGCGACGGGCCGGGCACAACGAATTTCATGTCCCCGGAAATGCCTTCTACGGTTTCGCGGCGTACAGACAGTCGATAGCCGTCGACCGCAACAACGTTCAAACGGTTACCTTCGAGCTCAAATAAACAACCCGTGTGGATAGGTTTGGATTCGTTGTCGGATACCGAGAAAATCGTCTGGGCAATCATGCTTTTGAGCATGGACTGCGGCAGAGAAAAGCCGGTGTCGGCGGAAACCTCTGCCAGAGCCGGATATTCGTCGGCTTCGGTTGCAACCAGATTGAATACTGCGCGGCCGCATTTGATGGTGGTCAGCAGCTTGTCGTCGGTTTCCAGATAGACGACATCCTGCGGCAGCTTGCGAACAATGTCGTAAAACAGCTTGGCGTTGAGCACAATGCTGCCGGGTTCGACAATATCGGCTTCGGCAGTGGTGCGAATGCCCATGGAAAGGTCATAGCCGGTCAAAGTCAGTGAATCGGTTTCTGCGGTAACCAGAAGTCCTTCAAGCAGCGGCATAGCGCTTTTGCCTGTTACAGCACGGGAGGCAGTACCGATCAGACTGAGCAGTGTTTCTTTTTCACAGGAGAATTTCATCGGACGTTCCTCTTTCTTTGGAAATCGTAAGAAAAAACAGGATAGGTTTTTATCGTAGTAGTAGAGGCTGGGGAAATTGGGGAAAAACGGTGCAAAGTCAGACGTGGTGCGGGAAATGTCGTACACAGGAGGATGTGGATGAATTCTGCGCGCTCCACAGCTTCCACAGTCTGTTTTTTTATCCACAGGACAAGTCTTGTGGAATCCACAGGGATATGTGGATAGATTTTTATTCCCCGCGGATGTTGTTGTGCAGCTTTTTGATGACCTCTTCGGTCTCTCTGGAGTTCTTGCGCTCTTCCTCGATTTTGTTGCAGGCGTGCATTACCGTCGTATGGTCGCGCTTAAAGATTTTGGCGATATCGGGGAAGGAGTATTCCAGCTCCTGACGAATCATATACATCGCCATCTGACGCGGATAGGCGACGTCTTTGGAGCGGTTTTGTGAGATCATCTGCTCGACAGGGATATAGAAATAGTTGGCGACAGCCTCCATAATGCGTTCGGGGGTGGGATTGAGGCCGGGATTTTCAATGCGCAGGGCGTCGATTGCGTTTTCCGCCAGCGCAACCGTGATGCGTTCGCCCATCAGCTCATGCATGGCTTTGATTTTTTTGACCGCGCCTTCCAGCTGTCGGATGTTGGCCTGAATATTCTCCGCAATGTAGGTGGAAACATCGTCGGGCAGGTCTACTCCCATCTTAATCGCCTTATCACGGATGATGGCGATACGGGTTTCAAAGTCCGGCGGCTGAATATCGGCCAGCAGGCCCCATTCAAAACGGGTTTTCATGCGGTCTTCCAAGGTGTTGATTTCCTTGGGCGGCCGGTCGGAGGTCAGTACAATCTGCTTTTTCGCTTCATACAACGCGTTGAAGGTATGGAAAAACTCTTCCTGCGTGCGTTCCTTGCCCGCGATAAACTGTACGTCGTCCAACAGCAGCAGGTCGACCATGCGGTATTTGTTGCGGAAGGTCTGCACATTGCCTTCCTGAATGGCGGTAATCAGCTCGTTGGTGAAATCCTCGCCCTTGACATAGATGATGCGAAATTCCGGATGCGTGCGGCGCAAAACATTCGCAATTGCGTACATCAGATGGGTTTTGCCCAGTCCGGAGTTACCGTAAATGAACAGCGGGTTATTTTCCGCCGCCGGACGCTGTGCGACCGCGAGCGCTGCCGCATGTGCAAATTTGTTGCTCGAGCCGACGATAAACCGCTCAAAGGTGTAATCGTCATAGGGGGAGGAGCTGGTAGTCGGCGCAGTATACTCGCCGGTGACGACCACAACAGTTGTCGGATCGCCCGTCAGCTCATACAGCGCGTTTTGCAGCGGCTCGATGAATTTCTGGTCGATAAACTCCTTTTTGAACTGGACCGGAGAATGCAAAATCAAACGGTTGTCCGTAAAAGAAACAACCGTTGCATCGTCGAACCAGGCGGAAAGGCTGGACGGCGGGAAATCGCGTTCAAGGCGTTCGAGCGCCATTTCCAATATATTATTAGCCATGGGGCGCCTCCTGTCGATATAAGTACATAGATAATAATATAATATCACAAGTTTCGGGCAGTTTCAACAGCAAGGGTTTTACACAGCTGTGCGGAAATTTGTGTATAAATTTTTGCATTTTTTCGAATGCCGGCCCAATTTGTAGTATCATTTTGAAACTTTTCCCCAAGATGTTGAAAACGCAAAAAAACCTTGACATTTTGGGGTTTCTATAGGATAATAATTATTGTCTCATATTCTGCGGACAGGCAGCGGCATATGCCCGCGTCTCGCGCCGGACCTATGCCGGTGCCCATCCGTAAATCCAAAAACAGGGAGGTGCACGAAGAAATGAAGAGAACGTATCAGCCCAAGAAGCGTCAGCGCTCCAAGGAGCATGGTTTCCGTAAGCGTATGCGTACGTCGAACGGCCGCAAGGTACTGGCCCGTCGCCGTGCCAAGGGCCGCGCACGCCTGACGCACTAAGCGAAACCCGATTTTTCAATACGCGCCGGCGGCGCGGAGGAAAAACGAAGCGAGCCGCTTTATCCTGCGGTTCGCTTTTTCTTTATGTCAAAAAGGGACAGGCTAAAAGCTTTTTTTTCTGTTTGACAGGGGAAACCGGCGAAAAGGTTTTGGGTCGTATCCGCCGGAACACAAGCGATACGGCCAGCTTTGCAAACATACTTAGCTGCAAAGAAATTGAGATAACGCTCTAAACGGGCGTTACCTTCCGTTTTTTCCCGGGCATCGGAAAAACGAGGAGAAAAAGATGAAAAACACGATATCCTTGAAGGAAAACCATGAGTTCCGACGGCTGTATCATCGGGGCGTTTCTTCGGCGGGCAGGCATTTGGTTTTGTACTGCCGGAAAAACCGATTGGGATATAACCGACTGGGGCTGACGGTCAGCGCCAAGCTGGCCGGCGCGGTGCAGAGAAACCGCGTCAAACGCCTGTTCCGCGAGGCGTATCGTCTGCATGAGGACGAATTTGCGGTGGGCGTGGATTTGGTGCTTGTCGCGCGCAGCCGCGCGGTGGGCGCAACCTATTTGGAAATTGAAAAATCGCTGCTGCGTGCTTTGCAGGAGAATAAAGTCGCGGCAGCTCGGTCATGAAGCGTTTTCTGCTGGCGGCAATCCGGTTTTACCGTCGGCACATTTCACCGGCCAGACCGCCCTGCTGCCGTTATATCCCAACCTGTTCGCAGTATGCGATAGAGGCTATTGAGAAATACGGCGCGCTCAAAGGCGGCTGGCTGGCGTTCAAACGCATCTGCCGGTGCCATCCCTTCTCCAAACGCGGGCCGTATGATCCCGTGCCGTAACAGGTGGAGGAAAGAAGGAACGGTATCGGACAAATTTCGTTTCACGAATGAACAAACAACCCTACGGAGGTTTATATGGGAGAAATTTTCGGACTTGTCATCGTCAGACCGCTCGGTCTGATCCTGCTGGGAATCTTTAAGACGGTAGGGTCCTACGGTCTTGCGGTTATTCTGTTCGCGCTGCTGGTCAAGCTGATTTGTATTCCGCTGGCGATTAAGGGCAAAAAGAGCATGCTCGCTATGAATGCTCTCAATGCGGAGATGCAGCAGCTGCAGAAAAAGTACGCGAACAACCGCGTCAAGCTCAACGAGGAAATGCAGAAGCTGTATGATAAGCACGGCGTCAATCCGATGTCGGGCTGTCTGCCGCAGTTTATCCCGCTGCCGATTATGATGGGCCTGTACTATGCCGTGCAGCAGCCGCTCAAGTTCATGATGGGCTTTGACCAGACGGTGATCGACAAGCTGGCGGTGCTGGTAAATGTCGATACCGCAAAGGCGGGATTTTACGGCCAGATTACGATTGCGGAAAAGCTCGGCCAGATGTTCACGGACAATGGCGGCGTGTGGCCGGAAGCCGTGACCAACATTACCAACGGTGCGGGTGAGCTGCTCAATATTGATTTCCACTTCCTTGGTTTGAATCTGGCACAGACGCCGTCCATTACTCATCCGAGCATTTTGTGGATTATCCCGATCCTGTCGGGCGCGACCGCATTTCTGTCCAGCTTTGTCATGCAGAGAATGCAGGGCACGCAGAACAGTGCCGCGGCCAGCCAGATGAAGATGATGAATGTGATTATGCCGCTCATGTCGCTGTATTTTGGCTTTATTCTGCCGGGTACGATCGGTATTTACTGGATTTTCAACAATATTTTTGCCTGCGTGCAGGAAATTGTGCTGACAACCTATCTGCGCGGCAAGAAGGAAAAGAAGGACGCGGAGGAGTTTGCGCGCGTCGAGGCGGAAAAGGAAGCCAAGCGTGCGGCGCATAAAGCCGCGCAGCTGGAACAGTCCCAGAATGCGAAGAAAAAGAAGGGGGACAAGTAAGCTATGGAGAAATTTATCGAAACCACGGGTGAAACCCGTGACGCTGCGATTGAAGCAGCGCTCAAGCAGCTCGGCATGGACCGGGATGATGTATCGGTAGAGGTTCTGGATAACGGCAAAAAAGGTTTTCTCGGCATCGGCGCAACGCCTGCGCGCGTGCGCGTTACCTATGAAGTGCCGGATGAGCCGGTGAAAAAGGCGGAGCCTGTCCACACCCCTGTGGAAAAACCTGCAAAGCCGCACCATGCCGAAAAACCGGCGAAAGAAGAGAAACCCGCTGAAAAGCCGCAAAAGCTGTCCATTACGGATGCGGATGATACGCCGCGTCTGGTCAAGGCTGCGCCTGCGGATTTTGTACCGGAAAAGCTGGAAGTGGAGCGCCCGCCGCGTCGGGAGCGTCCGCGTCGGGAACGCGGCGGACGCCGGGAGCGCCGTCCGCGCGAGGAGCGCCCGATCACTCCTTCCGTTCCCAAGGAGCGGGAGCTGATTCCGGTTTCCGAGGAATGCATGAAAAAGGCTGAGCAGTTGGCGACCGATTTCGTCACCGGCCTGCTCGAGAAAATGGGCGTTGAGGGTACCGTGACCACGCTGCCGCAGGTTGAGTGTGACCAGCTGCGTCTGGAGATTTCCGGTCCGGATATGGGTCCGATTATCGGCCGCCGCGGCGATACACTGGATGCGATTCAGTATCTTGGTTCGCTGGTACTCAATAATGCGCTGGATGAGCATGTTCGCCTGTCGGTTAACACCGAAAATTATCGTGAGAAGCGCGCGGAAAGTCTGGAGCGTCTCGCTCGCAAGATGGCGATGAAGGTGGTCAAGTCCCACCGTTCGATGACGCTTGAGCCGATGAACCCCTATGAACGCCGTATCATTCATGCTGCGCTGCAGGATTTCAACGGCGTCACCACGTACTCGACCGGCACCGAGCCTGGCCGTCGCGTTGTTATTGCACCGGATAACAACTTCCACGCCCGTTCCTAACGCGGGGTACTGCTTATGAACGATACGATTGCCGCCATTTCTTCCGCCGGCGGGCCGATCGGACTGATTCGGGTGTCGGGTGAGCAGGCGATACAGGCGGTGGATGCGATTTTTCGTGCCAAAAACGGCAAACGCATGCTGGATGCACCGGGACAAAAGCTGGTTTACGGCACGCTGCATAACAAAGACGGCAAGATGATTGATTGCTGCTATGCGGTGGTCTTTCATGCGCCGCATACCTATACCGGCGAATCGATGGCAGAATTGCAGTGTCATGGCTCGACCGCTGTGTTACAGCAGGCGATGGATGCGCTGTTTGCGCAGGGTGTGCGTCAGGCTGAGGCGGGCGAATTCACTCGTCGGGCATTTTTGAATGGCAAGCTCGGATTGTCCGAGGCTGAGGCTGTGCACGATCTGATTACCGCCCGTACTGCCGAGGCCGCGCAGAATGCAGCCGCTCAAATGATGGGCGCGGTTGGTTCTCCCGTGCAGCAGATGCGTGAAGAACTTATCGGCATGGTGGCGCATTTTCATGCAGTGGTGGATTTTCCGGATGAGGATATCGACCCGATTCTGTTTGATGACGCAGCTGCACTGCTTCACCGCACCACCAGCCGTCTGTATGCGATGGCTGAAAGCTATGAGCGCGGACGTATCCTGCGTGAGGGCGTGCCATGTGTTATTTTGGGCCGTCCGAACGCAGGCAAGAGTACGCTGCTCAATACCCTGCTGGGCCGCGAGCGTGCCATCGTGACCGACATTCCGGGCACAACCCGTGACTTGATTGAGGAAAACGTCAAGGTCGGCCAGCTTCTGCTGCGGGTGACCGATACAGCAGGTTTGCGCGACACGACCGACCCGATTGAACAGGCGGGCATTGACCGCGCGATGGCAGAAGCATCCGCTTCCGCATTGATTCTTGCAGTTTTCGACGGTTCGCAGCCGATTGGAGACGAGGATATGCTGGTGCTTGCCCGTGCGGCAGGACATCGCGCCATTGCCGTGGTGAACAAGGTCGATTTGCCGCAGCAGCTGGATGAAAAGCTGCTCAAAAAGCATTTTCTGCATATTGTTCCGCTGTCCGCCAAAACCGGCGCCGGCATGGACAAGCTGCTTTCGCTCATCCCGCGCACGATTGGTTTGGGTGACGGCGCGTTTGACGGCGCACTGATTACCAATGCCCGTCAGGCTGCCGCTCTGGCCCGTGCCGCTGAGCGCTGTGAAGCCGCGCTGTATGCCGCGCAGTCCGGTATGACACCGGATGCGGTTGTCATGGACGCGGAAGGCGCGATTGCCGCGCTTGGAGAAATCACCGGAGAGACCGTGACCGAAGCGGTTGTTTCTCGCATCTTCAGTGATTTCTGTGTGGGAAAATAATGTTGTATGCCACAGTGTGAAGGGCCGCCTGCCGCGCGCAGCGGCCCTTTTCTGTGGAAAAGAGTGATTACTAATTGTAATATAGGTTTATATTATTTAATATCTGTAATCAAAATTTTGACCAAAAGTGCAAGTTATCCAAAGTTTACACAGAGTTATCAACAGGTGTGCACAAGGAAGGGCTTGTTGTGCCGCACCTTGCGGGAATCTGTGAAGCAATGAAAAGGAGGAGGATTCATGACGGTTTTTCCGGCCGAAGCATTTGACGTCGTTGTTGTCGGCGCGGGACATGCGGGCATTGAAGCGGCGCTTGCCGCCGCGCGTCTTGGAATGAAAACCGCTTGTTTTACCATCAATCTGGACGCTGTCGGCAATATGCCTTGTAATCCGGCCATTGGCGGCACAGCCAAGGGTCATCTGGTGCGCGAGATTGATGCGCTGGGCGGTGAAATGGCGCGTGCGGCTGATGCGGCCTGCATTCAGTATCGTATGCTCAACCGCGGAAAAGGACCGGCGGTGCATTCGCTGCGCGCGCAGGCCGACCGCGTCAAATACCGAACGTATATGAAGCATGCTCTGGAGCAGCAGGACGGCTTGCAGCTGATGCAGGATGAAATTGTTTCTGTTGAGACGGAAAACGGGGCGGTTTCTGCGGTTGTGACTGCGATTGGTGCGCGTCATCCGGCAAAGGCAGTGATAATTGCATCCGGTACCTTTCTTGGCGGGCGTATTATCATTGGGGAATATGCGCGCGAGAGCGGCCCGGACGGTATGGCGGCGGCAAAGCCGCTAACGGAGTCGCTGCGCGCACTTGGTCTGCGCCTTCAGCGGTTCAAGACCGGTACGCCGCCGCGTATCCATCGCCGTTCCATCGATTTTACCGGTCTCGAGTTACAGGCAGGGGAGGATGAAATCATCCCGTTTTCGTTTGAAACCGAGCAGCCGCCGGAAAATCGTGCGGTTTGCTACTTGACCTATACCACTGACCGCACGCACGAACTCATCCGCGCCAATTTGGACCGTTCTCCGCTTTACGGCGGTCAGATTGAAGGCATCGGCCCACGCTATTGTCCCTCCATTGAGGATAAGGTGGTGCGTTTCGCGGATAAGCCGCGTCATCAGCTTTTTTTGGAGCCGATGGGATTGGACACGGAAGAAATTTATGTGCAGGGCTTTTCGTCCTCCATGCCCTTTGACGTGCAGCGCGACATGCTGCATACAGTCAAGGGGTTGGAGCATGCGGAGATTATGCGGCCGGCCTACGCAATTGAATATGACTGTATTGACCCGTTGGAGCTGCGTCCGACGCTTGAGACGAAAAAGGTCAAGGGCCTGTACGGTGCTGGACAGTTCTGCGGCTCGTCCGGTTATGAAGAAGCCGCGGCACAGGGACTGGTCGCAGGCGTGAATGCTGCGCTTGCCCTCAAGGGAGAGGAACCGCTCATCCTTGACCGTGCGGATGGCTATATCGGAACCCTGATTGACGATTTGGTGACGCGCGGCACCAACGAGCCGTATCGCATGATGACTTCGCGTTCGGAGTATCGTCTGCTGCTGCGGCAGGATAATGCAGATGAACGTTTGGTTCCGATTGGTGTGCGCATCGGACTGAATCCGCCTGAGCGCGGCGAAAAGGTACGCTGCAAGTATCAGGCGGTGCAGGAGGAGATTGACCGCATCGCGGCGGTCGGCGTTGCGCCGTCGGATGCGCTCAACGGTTTTCTTGCGGGAAAAAACAGCGCGCCGGTCAAGGCGGGCTGCAAGCTGATTGATTTACTTCGTCGTCCGGAGTTGAGCTATACCGACCTTGCCCGTTTTGACCCGGAGCGGCCCATGCTGCCTGCGGTTATCCGTGAGCAGGTGGAAATCCGTGTCAAGTATGCAGGCTATATTGATCGGCAGCAGAAGGATGTCGAACAGTACCGCAAATTGCAGTCGCGTCCGCTCCCTGTCGATTTGGATTATGAGCAAGTTGAATCCCTGCGGCTTGAGGCGCGGCAAAAGCTGAATGCGGTGCGGCCGCTCAACTTTGGACAGGCTGCGCGCATCTCTGGTGTTTCTCCTGCGGATATCACTGCATTGATGATTTATATTGAGACGCGATGGAAGGAGGGCAAGTCGTGACCGCTTATGAGCTATTGGTCTCCGGTTTACAGCAGTTTATCCCGGATAGTTCTCCACAAGCTGTGGATAAATTATTGCGTTTTTCCGATTTGCTGCTGGAAAAGAACAAGGTGATGAATCTGACCGCCGTGTCCGACCCTCGCGAGGTTGTTACGCGCCACTTCCTCGACTGCGCTTCGCTTGTTCCCTATATAAAGGAAGGACAGTCTGTTTTGGATGTCGGTACGGGAGCAGGTTTTCCTGGTCTGCCGCTTGCCATCCTGTGTCCGGGTGTGCAGTTTACGCTTTTGGATGCACAGCGCAAGCGCATTGATTTTCTTTCCGAGGTTGCAGACGCGCTGGAATTGACCAATGTGCTGCCGGTTCATGCGCGCGCCGAAGAGTTTGCTTTGCAGCATCGTGCGTCATTTGATTTGGCGGTTTCCCGTGCGGTAGCAGAGCTGCGCGTGCTGTGTGAGCTGGCGCTGCCGATGGTTAAGGTGGGCGGTGCGTTTTATGCAATGAAGGCAGCGGACTGTGCGGACGAAGTCGGTTCTGCGTCACATGCTTTTGCTGTTTTGGGTGCGCCAGCAGCCGAACTGCTTCGATATACCGTTCCGCATGACGGAGTTGAACGTGTGTTGGTGCGGCTGCAAAAGACCAAAGAAACGCCGGCACAGTATCCGCGGCGGTTCAAAAAAATTCAGACTAACCCACTTTGAATTCTTGTCATTACAATTTGTTTACCCTCTGTATGGAAATTACAGAGGGTTATTTTTTGTCCGAAAATGCATGGAAATGTGTGATATCTGGAAGGAAATGACAAATACTTGTCGAAACAGGCAGGTTTTGCGGTCGATTTTGCTTGCCAAAATGTAATAATATGGTAATCTATTACCGAAGGACAAACCGGCGTGGTGTTTTGGCCGGTCGACAGCACAAGGAGGAGATGACATGATGTCGGTTTTAACATTAGTAACAGGAAAAGAGGACCGGACATTGCGGCGGGTGCGGGTGAGCGATATTGTACGCAATCCCAATCAGCCGCGTAAGTATTTTGACCCGGAAGCAATTGCGCAGCTGGCGGAGAGTATTCGGCAGTACGGTGTGCTCAATCCATTGACGGTACGCCGCGCGCCGGGCGGCGGCTATGAGTTAGTCGCAGGGGAGAGGCGGCTGCGCGCGGCGCGTGTGGCGGGACTCAATGATGTACCCTGTCTGGTGATTGCAGCGGACAATGAGGATTCGTCTGCGATTGCGCTGGTGGAGAATTTGCAGCGTCGTGATTTGGACTTCTTTGAAGAGGCAGAGGGCTTTAAGCGTTTGATTGACCAATATGGCCTGACGCAGGAGGAGGCCGCGCGCAAGGTCGGCAAGACACAGTCAGCGGTGGCTAACAAGCTGCGGCTGCTGCGCTTGTCTCAGCAGAACATGGAATTGATTCGCAGCGCAAATTTAACCGAGCGTCATGCACGCTGTCTGCTTCGGCTGGATGATGAGACCGATCGCATCAATGCAACCAAGTATATCATCGAGCATGATTTGAATGTCAGTCGGTCAGAGCAGTACATCGATACGCTGTTAAAGGAGAAGGATGCTCCTCCTGCGACAGGAGGGGAGCGCAAGGTGGTGCGCCTGATTAAGGATGTACGCTTCTTTCTCAATACGCTCAATCGCGCGGTTGGGGTAATGGTGGATGCGGGCATCGGCGCAACAGTTGACCAGTCTGAAAACGACGATAGTTTAACCCTGACCATTAACATCCCGCATGCTCGCGTATAGCATACTTATAATTACATATGGGGCATGTTTCACGTGAAACATTTTATTCTCCCTTGGAGAGCTGCCATTTGGCAGCTCTTTTTATGTTTCACGTGAAACAAGTGAGAAAATTTAATGGAATTGCTTTGCATTCCAACAAGGGTGTGATATAATGAAACGCGTAGGAAAATTACCAAAGATAAGAGGGAACCAGATATGGGGAATATTATCGCGTTCGCCAATCAAAAAGGCGGCGTAGGGAAAACCACCACGGCCATCAATCTGGCGGCTGCTCTCTATGAGCGCGGCAAACGCATGCTGCTGTGTGACTTCGATCCACAGGGCAATGCAACCTCAGGCTTCGGCGTGGACCCGCGTTCGCTCGAAACCTCGGTCTATGATTTGATTGTGGCAGACGAGCCGGATGTGAAAAACGCAATTGTATCCACAAAATGGGTGGATTTGATTGGCGCCAATGTCAATCTGGCAGGCGCAGAACTGGACTTAATTGCGATGGAAAACCGGGAAAACCGTCTCAAAAGTGTGCTTGACCGCGTCCGTGACGACTACGATTACATTTTTATTGATTGTCCGCCGTCACTCGGCTTGCTGACACTCAATTGTTTGTGTGCAGCGGATAGCTTTTTGGTGCCGCTTCAGTGTGAATATTATGCACTGGAAGGACTAAGTCAGCTGATGACGACCGTTCGTATGGTGAAAAAATCGATGAATCCATCGCTCGAACTGGAGGGCGTGCTGCTGACCATGTTCGATGGCCGTACCAACCTGTCCATCCAGGTGGTCGAAGAGGTTAAAAAGCACTTCCCGGGTCAGGTATTTTCATCGGTTGTCCCGCGTAATGTGCGCCTGAGCGAAGCGCCCAGCCACGGTAAACCGATCACAGATTATGATCGGCTGTGCCGCGGTGCGGAGGCATATTTATCCTTAGCGGATGAAATACTGAAAAAGACAGAAAGGAAGGGGAGAGGCTGAGCATGGCGTCAACCAAAAAAGGATTGGGAGGCGGCCTGTCCAACCTGTTCGGTGCAGATGCAACTGATTTGAGCGCTGCCGGCGCGACCGACAGCGTTTCACAGATTGCGCTCTCTAAAATCGAACCAAACCCTAACCAGCCGCGTAAAAAATTCGATCAGCAGGCACTGGAAGAGTTGGCCGAGAGCATTCGACTGCATGGGATCATCACACCGATCACCGTGCGGCCGGGAGATAAGGAAGGCTACTATCAGATCATTGCCGGCGAGCGTCGATGGCGCGCAGCGCGTTTGGCAGGACTGAAAGAACTTCCCGCCATGGTGCTTGAAGCGCACGAAAGCGAAGTGATGGAGCTTGCGCTGATCGAGAACCTGCAGCGACAAGACCTGAATCCGATTGAAGAAGCCGAAGGATATGACCTGCTCATGCGGCAGTTTGGCATGACGCAGGAGGAAGTTGCCCACCGCGTGGTCAAATCCCGTCCTGCGGTAGCAAACGCGCTGCGACTGCTTGCTTTGCCGGATGAGGTGCGTACCATGGTGTCCGAGGGAAAACTGTCCGGTGGTCACGCGCGTGCCGTGCTGGCCGTTGCAGAGGAGGACAAGCGCGTAGAAGCGGCGAAACAGATGGTCGGCATGAGCGTGCGGCAGGCGGAAGCACTGGCCAAGCGCATGAACAAAAAGCCGGCGCCCAAGCCGCAGCAGGAGGACTTTTCTGTTGACTATGTCGCAGAGGTTGAAAAGGAACTGGAAAGCGTGCTGGGCCGTAAAATCAGCATTGAACAGGGTAAAAACAGCGGTACACTATCACTGGAATATTATGGCGCAGACGATCTGGAACGCCTGATTGAAGCGCTGCGCGGTTTGCGCGTATAATAAGGAGGCACTGCTATGGACGAAAACAAAAAGCCTGAGCAGGCAAAACCCGAGAAAAAACTCAGCCGCACAACATTAACCTTTTATATTATCGGCCTGTTCTCCGTGGCGATTGCATTGATACTCATCAGTTATGTCGCACAGGCGCGTGCCGACCGACAACTGGATACGCTGACCAATCAGCTCAATGAGCAGCAGACGGTTGCGCAAGGTGCAACCCAAAAAATGGAAGATTTACAGGCGCAGTATGATGTGCAAAGCGCAGCACTGGATAAGGTGCGTGAGGTACTGGACACCGAGCTGGCAAAAACCGATGTGGTAAGTGCCACCCAGCAGCGCATGGCCGAGCGTGAGGTTTATGCGCTTCTGGCTCGTATCAACGCACAGCTGCTGGCAGACAATCAGACGGATGCTAAGCAGGCATATGATGAGCTGGTGCAGAAATACAGCGAGGATCGGCTGCTGGGCAACACGGAGGACGGTTTTGATTCGGATATCAACAAGCTGTTCGAAGCCGTACAGCAGCAAATCGAAAATAAAGATAGCGAAGAATAAAAATTAAAGGAATAGAAGGAGAAAAATCATGCTGGATATCAAATTTGTCCGTCAGAACCCGGACGCGGTCAAGGAAAACATCAAGAAAAAGTTCCAGGACGAAAAGCTGCCGCTTGTGGACGAAGTCATCGAGTATGACGCCAAGTTCCGCGCAGCCAAAACCCGGTGCGACGAGCTGCGCGCACAGCGCAACAAGAAGTCCAAGGAGATCGGCGGCCTGATGGCGAAGGGTCAGAAGGACGAGGCGGAGAAGGTCAAAGCCGAGGTTAAGGCAATGGCTGACGAGATGGCAAAGCTCGAAGAGGATGAAAAGACCTATGCGGAGGAAGTTAAGAACCGCATGATGGTCATTCCGAACATCATCGACCCGTCGGTTCCGATCGGTAAGGACGATTCCGAAAATGTTGAAATCGAAAAGTTCGGCGATCCGGTTGTGCCAGATTACGAGATTCCCTATCATGTGGATATCATGGAGTCGTTCGACGGCATTGATCTGGATGCAGCCCGCCGTACCTCGGGCAACGGCTTCTATTATCTCAAGGGCGATATTGCACGCCTGCATTCCTCCATTCTGTCTTATGCGCGTGACTTCATGATTGACCGCGGCTTCACCTACTATATTCCGCCGTTCATGATTCACGGTGATGTAGTAAAGGGCGTTATGTCCTTTAAGGAAATGGAGAATATGATGTACAAGATTGAGGGCGAGGACCTGTATCTTATCGGTACGTCTGAGCACTCGATGATCGGAAAGTTCATCGACACCATCAATGATGAATCCACCCTGCCGCAGACACTGACCAGCTATTCGCCCTGCTTCCGCAAGGAAGTCGGCGCGCACGGCATCGAGGAGCGCGGCGTATACCGCATTCACCAGTTTGAAAAGCAGGAAATGGTCGTTGTCTGCAAGCCGGAGGAGTCCCCGATGTGGTATGACAAACTCTGGCAGAATACGGTCGACTTCTTCCGCACGCTGGATATTCCGGTGCGTACGCTTGAATGCTGCTCGGGCGATCTGGCTGACCTGAAGGTCAAGTCCTGCGACGTAGAAGCATGGTCGCCGCGCCAGAAGAAATACTTCGAGGTCGGTTCCTGCTCCAACCTTGGCGATGCACAGGCACGCCGTCTGGGCATCCGTGTGCGCGGTAAGGACTCCAAGGAGCTGTATTTCGCGCATACCCTGAATAATACCGTCGTTGCGCCTCCGCGCATGCTGATTGCCTTCCTCGAGAACAACCTGCGTGCAGACGGCTCGGTTGCCATTCCGAAGCCGCTCCAGCCGTATATGGGCGGCATGACCGAAATCCGTAAAAAGGGAGAGTAAGAATATGGAAATTGGAATTAAAGGCGAGCAGAAGCTGGTTGTCACGGCTGACAAGCTCGCATGCAATGTCGGCAGCGGTCTGGTGGCGGTCTTTGCCACGCCGATGATGATTGCGGCGATTGAGAACACTGCAGCGGGCAGCGTTGCGCCCTATCTGGAAGAGGGAAAAACCACGGTCGGCACGTTGGTGAATGTCAGCCATGTTGCAGCCACACCGGAAGGTATGGAGGTGCGCGTTGAAACCGAGCTGGTAGAAATCGCGCCGAACGGCAAGATGCTGACCTTTAAGGTAGCAGCCTATGATGAGGCAGGCCTCATCGGTGAGGGTACGCATCAGCGTGCCATTGTTGCCAAGGAACGCTTTGAACAGAAGGCGCAGGCCAAGAAAAACGCATAAGGAAGAAGGGCGGGGAAAACCCCGCCCTTTTTTGATAGGGAGTGACATATGGAACAGAGAATCTTCCAATATGGGAAAATCGAGACTGCATATCTGTCTAAGCAAGACCCGATTCTAGGAGCAGCGATTGATCGCATCGGTCATATCGAGCGTGCAGTTATCCCCAACCTGTTTACAGCTTTGGTCAACTCGATAGCCGGACAGCAAATCTCAAGCAAAGCACTGGCAACGGTATGGGGCAGACTGTGCGGCAGTCTGGGAGAAATCACACCGGAAACCGTGCTGACCGCAGGGGAGAGCGGGCTGCGTGCGTGCGGAATGTCTGGCCGTAAGGCGAACTATATGCTCGCGGCGGCACACGCCGTACAGGACGGAACGCTGTCCATCCACAGCCTTGTGGATAAATCGGATGAAGAAGTGATAAAAACATTAACCGCACTGCCCGGCGTTGGCCGTTGGACCGCAGAAATGCTGCTGATTTTTTCCCTTGAGCGGCCGGATGTGCTTGCGTTTGACGATTTCGGCATCCGAAAGGGACTATGCCGTCTGTACGGATTACAGGAGTTGACACGAGCGCAGTTTACGGAGTACCGCGCACGGTATTCCCCCTGTGCAACCGTAGCAGGCTTGTATCTGTGGGAAATAGCGGCAGAAGAAAAGGATAGCTGATGCATCCCATAGCTGCAGCATATCAAACAAGCGCACAGGCAGCACGAAAAATCCGGATACCTCCACATGGGAGATATCCGGATTGCTTATATTGGTACGGGTAGTGGGGGTCGAACCCACACGCCTTGCGGCACAGGAACCTAAATCCTGCACGTCTGCCAATTCCGCCATACCCGCATAGGTTCGCACAAAGACGTAACAACAGTATACTCATTTCACCCGGCTTTGTCAATTAAAAATACGGTAAAAAAGAAATAAGCAGTGCAGCATTTTGATGCAGAAAAGCTGAGTGATACACATAAAAATTATACAATTTCCAGTACCAAAGCAAGCCGGTTTGTGCTATACTGAATTTGTATATCTGTTGCAGTATTATGAATGGGAGAAATCCATGAAACCGATTCGAATGCTTACCGTACTGCTGTCTTTGCTGGTGCTCAGCGGCTGTACGTTTCCTTCGGGCGACGACCTTCTGGCAGCGCCCAAACCGTCGACAAACTATCAAACATTGCAGGCTGAGCTGGAGAAACAGATTGCTTCCGGCATCTCCTATACCGCACCGGTGGAGGGAGAGAACCGCTCCTCCATTCAGCTGATTGATTTGGACAACGACGGCGTAGAGGAGGCCATCTCCTTTTTCCGCGGCTCCTCCTCGGCAACCAGCAATGATTTTAAGGTATATGTATATCGGAAACAGGACGAGCGCTATGTCTGCACCGGCTCTATTGAGGGCACGGGCACATCGATTCAGTCGGTGGATTATCCGGTCATTACACCGGACGGCCGCCGCGGCATGGTCATTACCTGGCGGCTTTCCGCAGACGGTACCGGCGCGCTGACCATGTGCGACTTTGATACCGACTGTGCGCCGGGCGTGCTGCTGGAAACCGAGTATTCCGCCATGGAGCTGACCGATATGGATGGCGACGGCGCAAAGGATTTGCTTCTGCTGACCACCGCACCCGAAGGCAAGCGCGTGGCGCGGTTGTATCAGTACAACGCCGGCAGCCTGTCGATGGTAGGCGAAGCGTCCACCAGCGCGGAAACAGTTTCTGTGGAGCGAATGGGAACCGGCCATGTACTGGGCGATTATACAGCGGTGTTTGCCGAAGAAAAGATGGCAAGCGGCGTGGGTCTTACGACCGATATCTTTGTGTTTGCCGACCGGACACTGCTCAATCTGGCGCTGGACGGCGAGGATTCCATCACCCGCAGCACCTACCGACCGGTGTCGGTCTACGCCTCCGACGTCAACAGCGACGGCGTGACCGAGCTGCCGCGCGCGGTGCTCATGGCGGGTTATACGGACGCGGCAGCGTCCGACGCGGTGTTCATGCTCGACTGGTACGCCTACAGCGTGGACGAGCCGCCCATTCTGGTGATGACAACCTATCAGAATATTTCGGACGCATGGAGTCTGGTGATAGACCCCGACTGGCATGACCGCATTACAGCAACCAAAACAACCGACAGCGGTTTAAGCGCTGTGACATTTTCAGAATATGTCGGCAGAGGCGGGCATATTCCGCTCTTTACCATCTACTGCGCCACCGGTTCTAACCGGGACTATTATGCCGGCCGCACTGATCTGCTGCAGCTTGGGCAGACGACGCAGGCGGTGTATTTCGCGCGCATCGCGGACGAGGCGGAGCAAAGCTCGCTGCAAATCAGTGTAGAGGAGATAAAAAATCGTTTCTCGCTCGTCAAACAGGATTGGAATAACTGATGGTTTGTAATAAAAGGAGGACTATCCATGAAGCGTAAGATACTGGTACTGGAAGATGAAGAAAATATCCGCTCGTTTTTGGTGCTCAACCTCAAGCGCAGCGGTTACGAAGTGATAGAGGCGGAAACCGGCGAGCAGGCGCTGGAGAAATACCATGCCAATCAGGATATCGCAGTGGCAGTGCTGGACGTCATGCTGCCCGGCATTGACGGTTATGAGGTCTGCCGGGCCATGCGTGCGGCGGGTTATGCGGCAGGTGTTATCATGCTGACTGCCCGCACGCAGGAGGCCGACAAGGTCACCGGCCTGATGAACGGCGCGGACGATTATGTCACCAAGCCGTTTTCGGTTATCGAGCTGGCCGCGCGTGTGGACGCGCTGTATCGACGTGTGTCGGGTTCGCCCTTCTCGGAGGAGGATGTGATTAAGTCCGGTCCGTTCAAGCTCAACCTGCGCGCGAGAGAGGTGCTCAAGAACGGCATCAAGATTGAGCTGACGCAGATTGAGTATGGTCTTTTGAAGGCGTTTATGGAGAACATCGGCAAAGCGCTTTCGCGTGACGAATTGCTCGAGATGGTGTGGGGCCATCACTATGTGGGCGAGCTGAAAATTGTGGACGTGAATATCCGCCGTCTGCGCATCAAAATTGAGGACGATCCGGCCGAACCGACACACATTGTCACTGTGCGCGGCTACGGCTATATGTGGGAAGGCTGATTTGGCCTTCCCGCGGCGTTTTGCCGCCTGAAAACCGGCATTTTGCAGAAAGGCCCCTGTTATGAATTATCACAAACAAAAGAAAAAGCCTGAAGTGCCGCCGCAGCCGGCCGTGCCCAAGGTGCTGCACTCTCCGGGCGGCATCAAGGGACGATGGATGATGAACTCACTGTCGTTCGTGCTTGTCATCCTCGCGGTCGTGATGATCCTGATATCCGTCGGCATATCGGGCTATTATTATGCGACCGTGCGGGATAATCTGGTGTCCCGCGCGACCACCGCAGCGGATACCTTCCGCAAATACTTCACCGATACGTACGACCAGTTTTATACGCAGGCGGAATCGACTGTGACCACCTTCCAGGAGCAGGATAAGCTGGAGCAGCAGTTTCTGGACTCGACCGGCCGCATTTTGCTTTCCACCTCAGGTCTGTCGGGCGGCGGCATGGCTTCGACGGAGGATGCTACGCAGGCGCTTGCGACACAAAAGGTCGCAGTATATACCGGCCGCGACCCGCTTTCGGACGAACGGGTGATGAGCGTGACCGCGCCGCTACTGTCCGCGCGGGGCGACCTGATTGGCGGGGTGCGCTTTATCACCTCGCTGCGCATCGTCGAGCGGCAGATCTGGATTATTATTGGTATTGCGCTGCTGGCCTGCTTCATTTTTCTGATGCTGGTGGTCGCATCCAACACCTATTTTGTCAAATCGATCGTCGACCCGGTGCTCAAAATCAACACCATTGCCAAGGAAATTGCGGCGGGCCGATACGGTGTGCGTTTGCAAAAAACCTATGACGATGAGATTGGCGAGTTGTGCGATACGATTAACTATATGTCGGATGAAATCAGCCGTGCCGAGCGCATGAAGAACGATTTTATCTCCTCGGTGTCGCACGAGCTGCGCACACCGCTGACCGCCATCGGCGGCTGGAGCGAAACGCTGCTCGCCGGCGGAGGGGAGGACCCGGAAGAGGTCATGCAGGGTCTGACCATCATTCAGAAGGAGTCCAACCGCCTGACCCGTATGGTCGAGGAGCTGCTGGACTTCGCCCGCATCGAATCCGGCCGTATGAAGCTGGAGGTTGAGCTGTTCGATTTATCGGTCGAACTGTACGAAGCGGTTTACATGTATGAGAATCTGCTGCACAAGAGCGGCATCAAACTGAGCTACGACGAGGACGTAGACGCCAACTATTATATCAACGGCGACCGTCACCGCATGAAGCAGGTGTTCCTCAACATTCTGGACAATGCCGCGAAGTACGGCGGCGACGGCAAAAAAATTGACATTACCCTGCGGCGGGACGGCGGCAAGGTAGTGGCAAGCGTGCGGGACTACGGTCAGGGCATTCCGGAAGCCGAGCTGCCGTTTGTCAAGGAGAAATTCTATAAAGGTTCGTCCAAGCAGCGCGGCAGCGGTATCGGCCTTGCCGTGACGGATGAAATTGTATCGCTGCACGGCGGCACGCTGGATATCACATCCACACTGGGCGCGGGCACGACCGTGACCGTCACACTGCCCGCCGCCGAAGCCGAGGAGGCGCTCGGTATCACGGGTGCAATCCCAAAAGTCCCGGATAATCCCTACACCCCCGAAGGAGATAACCCATGACAACGCAAAAGAAAACCACCATCGGCGGACAGGCCATCATTGAGGGCATCGTCATGAAAGGCCCGAAAAAGACCTGTACGGTTGTGCGCCGCGCCAACGGTGAACTGGTGACAAAAGAAGAGGACGCGCATCAGCCGTCCGCCCTGTGGAAAAAGCCGGTCTTTCGCGGCGCTTACGGCCTGTTCATGGCCATGAAGGACGGCATTCAGGCCATCAACTATTCCGCATCCTTTTTTGAGGATGAGGAGGCCGATGTACCGCCCTCCAAGTTTGAGCTGTGGGTGGAAAGTAAGTTCGGCTCGGAAGGGCTGGATAAATTCATCCTCGGCATTTCGACCATCATCGGCATCGCACTGCCGGTTGCGCTGTTCCTGCTGCTGCCGAGCTTTCTCGGCGGCTTTGTGCCGGAAAGCTGGGGCGTACTTGCCCGCAATGTGCTGGAGGGTATCGTGCGCGTGATTATCTTTCTGATTTTCATGTGGTCGGTATCGCACATGAAGGATATCCGCCGCACCTTTGAGTATCATGGTGCGGAGCACAAGACAATTTTCTGCTACGAGGCGGGCGAGGAGCTGACGGTGGAAAACGTGCGCCGTCAGAAAAAGTATCATCCTCGCTGCGGTACGAGCTTTATGTTTGTGCTGATTATTATTGCGACTATTGTTTCGTCTATTGTGTTTTCCATTATAGACATCACCAATCCGTTTCTGCGCATGCTGGCGCACCTGATTCTGCTGCCGCTGGTGGTTGGCATCAGCTATGAATTTAACCGCTATGCAGGCCGGTCGGAGAGTCTGGTGTCGCGCGCGCTGCGCTGGCCCGGCCTGATGATTCAGCATCTGACCGTGTTTGAGCCGGACGACTCCATGATTGAGGTTGCCATCGCCGGCATGAAGGCGGTTATTCCGGATGATGGGTCGGATAACTGGTAAAAACGCTTTATCCAAACGATAGAAACGATGCGGCTGTGCGCCGCAGGCACACAAGAGGGGAGACACCAAAGGTTTCTCCCCTCTTGTGAATCACCCCTTTTTTCTCAAGGGCGCGCTGCGCGCGCAAAGCAGAGTTTGTGCTTGCGGCTGTGCCGCCCATTTCGCAGGATCAGAACAACCTGCACGGTTGCCACCCCAGAGGGGAGGGGTGCAATTTCATCCTGCGCGTCATTTCACAAAAAGAGGTGAATCTGATTGACCAAAACGATCAATGATGTCTATATGGAGCTGTTTCATCGTCTCAAAGAGGCGGATGATCCACAGCCGTCGCTGTCTGCGCGTGAGCTGACCGCTTATGCCTGTAAGGCTGACAAGAACAAAACAGGCGAATGGGGCCATCTTTACCTGGATGATGCGACAGTGGATTATGCGCATCTGCTGTGTGACAAGTGTCTGGACGGCGAACCGCTGGCCTATATCCTCGGCGAATGGGATTTTTACGGTCTGACCTTTCTGGTGGATAAAAACGTCCTTATTCCGCGCGCGGATACAGAGCCGCTGTGTGAGATGGTGATTGAGCAGGCAAAGAAAAAAGTTTCGCCCCGCATTCTTGACCTGTGCTGCGGTTCGGGCTGTATCGGCATCGCCGCTGCGCACACGGTAAAGGACGCGCATGTTACCGCTGTGGATAATTCCGAAGGCGCGCTGCGCATTACGCGGGAAAACGCGCGGCGGCTGGGAGTACAGAACAGATTGATTGCAATGAATGCGGATGTGCGCTTCCGTCCGCCGGTCAATATGGGACAATATGATATTATCGTGTCCAATCCGCCCTATGTGACCCGCGCGGAAATGCGTGAGCTGGACAGAAGTGTATACCATTACGAGCCGCACGAGGCATTATACGGTGGTGTGGACGGTCTGGATTTTTATCGCTCTATCTGCTCGAAATGGGGTTCATTGCTGGTCACCGGCGGCATTATCCTGTTTGAGTGCGGCTGGCAGCAGGCAAACGATGTTGCGGCCATTCTGGAGGAAAACCGTTTCGCCGGCATCGGTATCACCGAGGATTTGGCCGGTGTGCCGCGCATTGTCTATGGCTACAATACGGAAATCGATGATCCGCTGGAATAAACGAATGCTATGCCCATCCTATTGGTGGGCATTTTTTCTGCAAAAATAAAACGAACAAATATTCGATTTTTCTTGCTTTTATTTTTTGGCACTGCTATAATAAGAGCAGGAATTTTTGAAACGTGCAGGAGGCTTTTCATGGCTACCAAGAAACAGTTGGAACCGGTCGCGCCTGCGGCCGATAAAAAGAAGGCGCTGGAGGCCGCGCTCGGGCAGATCGAAAAGCAGTTCGGCAAAGGCTCGGTTATGCGCCTGGGTGAAAACGCCGGTATGAATATCGACCATATCCCGACCGGATCGATCGGACTGGATCTCGCGTTGGGCATCGGCGGTCTGCCGCGCGGCCGTATTGTAGAGATTTACGGGCCGGAATCCTCTGGTAAGACCACGGTTGCACTGCACTGTGTGGCCGAGGCGCAGAAGATGGGCGGCACCGCCGCGTTTATCGACGCGGAGCATGCGCTCGACCCGGTTTATGCGCAGGCGCTGGGCGTAGACATTGACAGCCTGCTGGTCTCTCAGCCGGATACCGGTGAGCAGGGTCTGGATATCGCGGAAGCGCTCGTGCGCTCGGGCGCAATTGATATTGTGGTCATCGACTCGGTCGCCGCGCTCACCCCGCGCGCCGAGATTGAGGGCGAAATGGGCGACTCGTTTGTCGGTCTGCACGCCCGTATGATGAGTCAGGCGATGCGCAAGCTGGCCGGCTCGATTTCCAAGTCCAACTGCGTGGCCATTTTTATCAACCAGCTGCGTGAAAAGGTCGGCGTGATTTACGGCAGCCCGGAAGTTACGACCGGCGGCCGCGCGCTCAAGTTCTATGCATCCGTGCGTCTGGATGTGCGCCGCATGGAGCACTTGAAGAACGGCACCGAGATGATCGGCAGCCATACGCGCGTCAAGGTGGTCAAGAACAAGGTCGCGCCCCCGTTCAAGGAGGCCGAGTTTGACATCATGTACGGCGAGGGCATTTCGCGTACCAGTGAATTGGTTGATTTGGGTGTCAAATATGGTATCGTCAACAAGTCGGGCGCATGGTTCTCGATGGGCGAAACCCGTTTGGGCCAGGGCCGCGACGCCGCCAAGCAGTATTTTAAGGACCATCCGGATATCGCGGACGATGTGCAGAAGCAGATCATGGAAAAGGTGGAGGAGGAGCGCCGCAACGCACATCAGGCAATGGCGGCCAAGCCTGGTACGCCTGTCGCCGCACCGGCGGCCAAGCCTGCCGCGTCCAAGGCCAGCTCGTCCAAGGCGGTTTCTATCGACGCGGATGATTTTGACGACCTCGACGAAGAATGAGTGAGGATAAGTACCGCGCGGCGCTGGATGCCGCTGCCAAGCAGCTGTCCTACCGCGCGTTGAGCGCCAAAGGCTTACGCGAAAAGCTGCTGGACAAGGGCCACGACGAAGAAGCTGCAGACTATGCGCTTGCGTGGCTGACCGAGCGGCGCCTGCTGGACGACACAGCCTACGCGGAAAGCGTCGTGCGCAGCTGCGCCCGCAAGGGATATGGTGAAATGCGCATTCGGCAGGAGCTGACACGCCGCGGGGTCGACCGCGAGACAGCGGAAGCCGCGCTCACGGGCTTTTCGCCTGACCGCGCGCAGCTGTGTGCGCTGCTGGATAAGCGTTTGCGCGGAGATGTGTCCGATCGTAAGGAAATCGACAAAGCGGTTGCCTTTTTGCAGCGGCGTGGTTTTTCGTGGCAGGACATCCGCGACGCGCTTGCAGAATACGGCCAGAGCATTCCGGATACGTTTGAATAAAAAGAAGCGTGCAAAGCACGCTTCTTTTGTATTTTTCGGAAAAAACGCCGATTTTACCGCGCTTTGCTTGCATACGCCATGCAGTTGGGGTATCATAATAGAGTATTGAAATTCACACTGGAAAGGAAGTATTTCCATGGAAACCATGCAGATTCCCGCCCGCGCGGATGTTGCCGCGCAGGACAAATGGGCGATTCACGATTTGTTTGCAACCGATGACGATTGGCGTGCGGCGCTTGCTGCAGCCAAGGAATTTATTCCCCGTGTCAGTGCGTTCTGCGGCCGACTGGGTGAGAGCGCCGAGACGCTGCTGGGCTATCTGCGGCTGGATGATGAAATCAGTCTTGCGTTCGATGCACTGGTGCATTATGCGCAGCGCAAAAGCGATGAGGACACCCGCGTTGCGGCCTATCAGGAGATGGTCAGTCAAGTGACGCGGCTGGCAGTTGAATTGCAGTCGGCAGCGGCGTTCCAGACGCCTGAGTTGCTCGCAATTCCGGACGAGACGCTGGAGGGCTTCTATCAAACCACGCCGGAGCTGGAGCTGTACCGCAAGAATATTGACCGCGTGCGCCGCCGCAAGGAGCATGTGCTGTCGGATAAGGAAGAGGCACTACTCGCCGCTGCGGGCGAGATGGCCGCCGCGCCCGACGATTTATTCTCCATGCTGAACGATGCCGACCTCAAGTTCCCGGATGCTGTGGATAAGGACGGGAATAAGCACCCTGTCACCCACGGCACGTATATTCCACTGATGCAGTCCTATGATCGCACGCTGCGCAAATCGGCATTCGATTCGCTATACTCGGTTTATGGTCAGTTCCGCAACACGGCGGCGGCCATTCTGTCTGCACAGATGAAGCAGCTTTTGTTCTTCTCGAACGCCCGCAAATACCCCTCGACGCTCGCCGCCGCGCTCGACGGCACCGAGGTCGACCCGCAGATCTACCACAACCTCATCGACGCAGTGCACCGTTCATTCGCGCCGATGTACCGTTATGTTGCGCTGCGCCGCCGCGCGCTCGGCGTGGATGCGCTGCACATGTACGATCTATATGTTCCGGTGGTCGAGGGTGTGGAGATGAAATTTACCTTTGACGAGGCCAAGGAGATTGCGCTCAAGGCGCTCGCGCCGCTCGGCGAGGACTATCTGAACCTGCTGCGCGAGGGTTTCAATAATGGCTGGATCGACGTATATGAAAATGAAGGCAAGCGCTCGGGCGCGTATTCCGCGGGCGCGCGCGTGCATCCCTTTGTGCTCTTGAACTTCAAGGGTACGCTCGACGATGTATTTACCCTGGTGCATGAGATGGGTCACGCGATTCACTCCTATCTGTCCAACAAGCATCAGCCGACCGCTTATCAGGATTATGTGATTTTCGTCGCCGAGGTCGCCTCGACCTGCAACGAAGCGCTGCTGATGGAGTATCTGCTCTCGGTCACCGAGGATAAAAAGCAGCGCGCCTATCTCATCAACCATTTCCTCGAGCAGTTCCGCGGCACGCTGTACCGCCAGACCATGTTCGCGGAGTTTGAGCTGCGCGTCAACGAAATGACCCAGCGCGGCGAAGGAACGACCGCCGAAGCGCTGTGTGCGCTGTACAAGGATTTGAACGTGCAGTATTTCGGGCCGGATATGGTGGTCGATGACGAGATTGCGCTTGAGTGGGCGCGCATTCCGCACTTCTACTATGATTATTATGTCTACCAGTACGCCACGGGCTACGCCGCGGCGATTGCGCTGTCGCGCCGTATTCTGCGCGAGGGCGAAAGCGCGGTGCGCGACTATCTGGGATTCCTGTCGGGCGGCTGCTCGGCCGACCCGATTACGCTCCTGCGCGGCGCAGGCGTCGATATGCGGGGCCCCGCCCCGGTTGAGGACGCAACCAAACTGTTTGACGAGCTTATCGGCGAGATGGAAGCGCTTCTCGCGTGACAAACACGCGCAAATCCTGTATAATGAAGGCAGCACCGCACCATTGTATCTGCGGCGCTTTGCGGAAGTTTTCCGCCCGGACGTTGTTATGTTTTCTTGCAACACATCAAGTATTGCTGCAAAAATATGCCGCGTCCGAACGTAAAATTTACACGCAAATCGCCTTTGATAAATGATGCGGCGCTGCCTTGAACTATTAGAGAGGAGAGATTCAATGCCGAAAATCGGATTGGTCTCGCTCGGCTGCGCCAAGAATCTGGTGGACAGCGAGCATATGCTGGCCCTGCTGCGCGCAGCGGGCTGGGAAATTACCGAGGATATGGCTGAGGCCGACGTGGGCGTGGTCAACACCTGCGGCTTCATCGAAGCGGCCAAGAGCGAGGCCATCGAGACGATTCTCGAGACCGCGCAGTACAAGCAGACCGGAAATATGAAAGGTCTGGTTGTCACGGGCTGTCTGGTGCAGCGCTACGCGGAGGAAATGCAGAAGGAGCTGCCGGAAATTGACGCTATCTGCGGCACGGGCAGCTATGAAAATATCGTGGACGCGGCAAATGCTGCGCTTGGCGGCCAAAAGGCCGCGTACATGGCTGATATGGCGTCAGCCGCGCTCGAGGGCGACCGCAACCGTCTGACCCAATCCTATACCGCTTACTTTAAGATTGCAGAAGGCTGTTCCAACCGCTGCGGCTATTGCATTATCCCCAAGCTGCGCGGGCCGTATCGTTCGCGTGAAATGGGGGCTTTGCTGGAAGAAGCACGGGAATTGTCGGATGCCGGGGTCAAGGAGCTTATTGTTATTGCCCAGGACATTACCAAGTACGGTATGGACCTGCCCGAGCACAAGCGTCTGCTGCCCGAACTGCTGCGGCAGCTGTGTGGGCTGGATTTCACTTGGATACGTCTGCATTACCTGTACCCCGACCAGATAACAGACGAACTGATTGACGTGATTGCGTCCGAGCCGAAAATCGTCAAGTATCTGGACATCCCGCTGCAGCATGTATCAAAGCGTATTCTGCGCGCGATGCACCGTCCGGGTGACGGCGAGGAGTTTGCCGCGCTCATCGAAAAGCTGCGCGCACGTATTCCGGGCTTGGTGCTGCGCACGAGCCTGATTGTCGGTCTGCCGGGCGAGACCGAGGAAGAGTTTGCCGAGCTGTGCAGCTTTTTGCAGGAGACGCAAATCGAGCGCGTCGGCGTGTTTGAGTTTTCGCCCGAAGAGGGGACGGAAGCCGCCGAGCTGCCCGACCAGATCGACGCAGAGACCAAGGCAAACCGCCGTCTGATTGTGGAGGAATTGCAGTCGGGTGTGCTGGATGACTACAACACCGCGCGTCACGGTGAAGTAATGGACGTTTTGTGTGAAGGCTGGGATGATGAGCAGCAGCTCTGGTACGGCCGCACTTATGCCGACTCGGTCGAGGTAGACGGGCATGTGTATTTTGAAAGCGACGACGCGCCCGAAGCGGGTATGTTTGTTCCGGTGCGCATTACCGGAAGCCTTGGGCCCGACCTGCTCGGTGTTCGGCAGAAGGGGGAAGAAAAATGACAACAGCCAATAAAATTACGCTCACGCGCATCGCGATGATCCCGTTTTTCCTGTATTTCGCGTCGCAGCCGATGTTTATTTATGATGAAGCGACCTCTGCACAGACTTTCGTGCCGACCTTTATATTCCCGACGGCGACGGTCGTGGCGCTGGTTCTGTTCTGTGTGGCGAGCTTCACGGATTTTCTCGACGGTTACGTTGCCCGCAAGTACAATCAGGTGACCGACTTCGGCAAGTTTGTCGATCCGCTGGCGGATAAGCTGCTCGTATCCTCGGCGCTCATCCTGTTCGCCGAGCAGGGCGCAATTGCGGGCTGGATGGTGTGCGTCATCCTTGCACGCGAACTGATTATCACCTCGCTGCGCGTGGTCGCGGCGAACAAGGGCCGCGTGCTTGCCGCAACGTGGACGGGCAAGGTCAAAACCTGCGTGCAGATCGGCGGCATCATTTTGATCTACCTGTATTACATCATTTTCCCGTCTTTTGGCTTCTATGGGCCGGGATGGGCGCTGCCGCCGGAGATTATTGGGACCGTACCGGAGTATGTGGCAACCATGAATATCCCGCTGACCGTTATCGGCTGGGTGGTCACGCTGGTGACAATTTACTCTGGCTGGGATTACCTGCGCAAGAACTGGGATATCATCAAGGACGGCGCAGTAAAGCAAAAGTAAATATGAAAAATTCTGCGCCGCAGCACAATGATTCCGCCGCTCTGTAAGCGGCATCAAAAAGTCGAGCTTTGCCCGACTTTAAGATTCGTCTGATTCGATCGAAAGCGTGGTTTCGATCGACAGTCTGAAAAAGGACAGGCTTGCCTGTCCTTTTTTTGTTTCCTTTTGCGCGAAATTCCTGTACAATAGAAGCAGCAATGACTGAAAGGGGAAAGAGGTATGTCGATTCAGGAAATCTGCCGGGTCGCGGAGTGTGCGCGGCTGGGCGAAGGCTTATATTCCATCACCATGCATGCACCGGCTATCTGTGCGAAAACACAGGTCGGCCAGTTTGTGCATATCGCGTGCGGCGAAGGCAATCTGCTGCGCCGCCCGATTTCGATTTGTGACTGGCAGGATGGCAAGTTGCGCATCGTGTTCCAGGTCAAGGGCGAGGGCACCAAGTGGCTTGCCGCCCGCAAGGCAGGGGACGAGCTGGATGTGCTCGGGCCGCTCGGCCACGGGTTTGATACCGCCGCACTCGGCGCAAAGCCGGTCTTTATCGGCGGCGGCATCGGTGTGCCGCCTATGCTTGCATGTGTCAAAAAAGCGGCGGGCGAGGGCGCGCAGCCGCGCGCGATTCTCGGCTTTCGGAACAAGGACGCGGTGATTCTCGAGAACGATTTTGGGGCGGTCTGCGAAGCGTTTGTCACTACCGACGACGGCTCGTATGCACGGCACGGCTTTGTCACCGATGTGCTGGGAGAACTCGTCACGGATGCGACCGGCGTGGCTGCCTGCGGTCCCAAGCCGATGCTCAAGGCCATTGCCGCTATCGCAGACGAGGCGGGCCTGCCCTGTCAGGTCTCGATGGAGGAGCGCATGGGCTGTGGCATCGGCGCGTGTCTGGTGTGCGCGTGTGCGCTCAAGGCGGAGAACGGTGAAACCCGATACGGCCACGTCTGCAAGGACGGGCCGGTGTTTGACGCAAAGGAGGTCGAGTGGTAATGGCGGATTTGAGAGTCAATTTCTGCGGCGTGGAGCTGAAAAACCCCATCACGACGGCGTCAGGCACGTTCGGTTTCGGCCACGAATATGGCGAGTTTTTTGATTTGTCCCTGCTTGGCGGCGTCGGCGTCAAGGGCCTGACCCCGACCGAGCGGCTCGGTAATCCCGCGCCCCGCATCGCGGAGACCCCGGCGGGTATCCTCAATTGCGTCGGTCTGCAAAATCCGGGCATCGACCGCTTCATTGAGGAACAAATCCCGTTTTTGCGGCAGTACGACACCGCGATCATCGCAAATGTGTCGGGCAACACGGTCGAGGAATACGAGGGCATGGTCGAGAAGATTTCGGATGCGGACGTGGACCTCATCGAAATGAACATCTCCTGCCCGAACGTGAAGTGCGGCGGCATGGCGTTCGGCACGCGGCCGGACATGGTCGAGGAAGTCGTGTCGGCGGCGAAGAAAAAGGCGAAAAAGCCGCTGATTGTCAAGCTGTCGCCTAACGTCACCGATATCACGGAGATTGCGCGCGCGGCCGAAGCCGCAGGCGCGGACGCGCTCTCGCTCATCAACACGCTGCTCGGTATGCGCATCAATATTGAGACGAGAAAGCCAATCCTGTCCAACGTGATGGGCGGCCTGTCGGGTCCTGCGGTGTTCCCGGTTGCGGTGCGCATGGTGTATCAGGTGCGAAAAGCGGTTTCCGTGCCGATTCTCGGCATGGGCGGCATCCGCACGGGCAAGGATATCGTAGAAATGCTGCTCGCGGGCGCGGACGCAGTTGCGATGGGTACGGTCATGTTTGCCGACCCGATGGCACCCGTCAAGGCGTTGCGTGAACTGGAAGAATGGATGGACGCGCACGGCGTGAAGTCGGTTTCCGAGCTGTCCGGCGCGGTGGAGGTCTAAAGCATGACCACGGTTTACCTCATCCGCCACGCGGAGGCTGAGGGCAACGTCTATCGCCGCTGCCACGGACAGTACGACAGTCTGCTCACGCCCCGCGCGTATCAGCAGCTGCCGTATCTGGCAAAGCGGTTTGAGAAAGTGCCGCTCGACGCGGTCTATGCGTCCGACCTGTTCCGCGCGCGCACGACCGCCAAGGCGGTCGCTGCACCGCATTACTTGAATGTCGAAATCCGTCCGGTGCTGCGCGAAATCGACATGGGCGATTGGGAGGATATCCCGTGGGCCGAGCTGCCGCGCATCTGGCCGGAGGAATATGCTGTCTGGCGCGCGCGCCCGTGGGATGCGGTGCCGCCGCACGGCGAAAGCGTCATGCAGGCGGGGCGCCGCATGCTGGATGGTGTGCGTCGGCTGGTGGCCGAAAATGACGGCAAATCCTTTGCGGTTGTAACGCACGGCTCAGCAATTCGCGGGGCGCTGACCATCGCGCACGGCTTTGCGCCTGAGCAAATGGGAGAAATCGGATGGGGCGATAACACCTGCGTTGCCAAATTCGAGTTTGACAGGGAAGGACACATTGACGTGGTGTATGAAAACGACGCTTCTCATTTGCCGCAGGAGCTGTCCACCTTTGCCTCAATCGGCTGGACGGATAACAAGGGCGTGCCGAGCACGCCGCAAATCTGGTTTCGCCGTGCCGACCCGATGGACGAGGGAGACGCGGCAAAGATTGTCGCGTTCATGCGCGAGCTGCATCAAAATGCCTACGGCACGGACGCGGGACTGGACCCTGCCGCTCTGCTTGCGGATGTGACGCGTGCGCAGCGCATGTCGCCGCGCTCGTGCTGCTTCGGCTGTCTGGAGGACGGTACGCCCGTGTCGCTCGTCTACCTCAAAACCTGGTATGACGACGAGCCGGACGTGGGACTGGTTGGCGGGTTCTGCATCGATAAAGCGTATCGCGGCCACGGCCTGAGCGGGCAGATTCTCGGACAGGCGATCAGCGTATATCGCGCGCTTGGCAAGGACTACTTATGCGCGCATGTCGCGTCAGAGAACGCGCGCGCGCAGGGCTTTTATCATAAATTCGCGTTTGAACAGCGCGGCGAATATCGGGACGAAAACGGCCTGCATTACCGCATGTTCAAGCGGATTTGTATTGACTGACGCATTTTAGAAGGGCATTCTACCGCTGGTAGAGCGCCCTTCTTCCGTCTGTCGGTTGCCGCGCGGGGTGCATTCTGCTATGCTGAAAGCAGGAAAAGGGAGGTGGAGCTATATGGATGCAAGGAATACAGGGGCACTCATCGCCGCGCGGCGCAAGGCGCTGGGGATGACACAGAAGCAGCTGGCCGAACGGCTGCTCGTGTCGGACAAGGCGGTCAGCAAATGGGAGAACGGCGCAAGCTATCCGGAGGTGACGCTGCTGCCGCCGCTTGCGCAGCTGCTCGGTATCACAGTCGACGAACTACTGGCGGGAGAAGTACACGGGGAGCAGAAGCAGGAGTCAGAACAAACAGATGCAGCCGACACGCCGGAGGACGGCGGCAGCCCGCAGGGCAAACCCGGCGCACCGCCGCTCGAGGCCTTTCTCACGCCGCAGCAGTACCTTGCCGACCGACAAGGCAGCACGGACGACAAAATGCTGCTCGCGGCGGTGGTATGCATCCTCGCGGCGATGTACTGCGGCAGCCTGTTCGGGCAGGCGGCAGTGCTGCGCAATCTGGTGATTGTGCTGGTGATTTATGTGGCGTTTCATGTGTGGCACAGTAAGCAGTGCGACCGCTTTGCCGCGCTTGGCATGGATACAGGCGTCAGTTGCCGTCGTGCGCGCATGGCTGACCGGCTGTTCGGCATCGTGTGGGTGTTTGAATTGCTGGTGTGGTGGCTGGTCAAACGGCTCAGCTGGCTGTTACTCGACTACGAGATTGCCAAAATAGACCGCTATCATATTGTATTCAGTGCAGGGGATGTAAACATCAATAGCCATCAACCTTGGCTGCTGTTCTACGCGATGGCATCCGTGCCGCTGTTCTTCGCATTGGTCGGAGTATTCTCGTTAGCCTACCGGCGCATGAAGTCGGAAACGCGCTTCCGTCCGCTTGCGGTGGCGCTGCCGCTGCTGCCCTACCTGATTGGTACGGGCGTAATTGGCTGGAATCGCGCACAGACTGCACTCTCACAAATGCCTCAATTTGGCGATCCGCAGCCGACCATCGTCGAGGGAGAGGCAATGGGGCGGGCAATCGATGCGGCAGGGCGAAGCACCTTGATCGGTGTCATCCTTGCAATAGTGGTTCTGGCCGCAGCGGTGCTGGTGCTGTGGCGTGTGACGCACGGCCGTGTGCCGTTCGTCAGTGCAGTCATGCTGGCGGTGTATGCGGTTATTTGGCTGCCGACCAATGCACTGTGGTTGGACATCGGTTACGAGGAATTTGCGCTGCAACCGTACGCGGTAGAAGATATCACCATCCAGCTGGGCGGACTGATTACACTGCTGGCGTTGACGGCGCTCTGTGCAGGCATTGCGCTGTTTGCGGGCAGTCTGTGGCGTAAAAAGGCATAGAAAGATAGAAAAAAGGCTTGGAACCAGAGTTCCAAGCCTTTTTCATTTCGTTGTTAGAAAATGGCGACGGTCGTGCCGACCGGGATATTGTTGTAAATCCACTTGATGTCGTTCTTGTACATGCGCACGCAGCCGTGCGAGACGGGGTAGCCTGCGCTGAAGTCATACTCGGTGTCCGTGCCCGGATAGCACAGGCGCGAGTGGAAGGCGTAGCCCGTGCCGGGGTAGAAGCCGACAACCGGACGCACGGTATAGGTGCTGGTCGTCCAGCCGCCCGCAGACTTGTAGGAAACGGTCGTCAGACCGGTCGGGGTGGGCGAGGAGGCCGCGCCTGTACCGACGAGGAAGGACTTAATCAGCTTCCAGTTGCCCTTGGAGCCTTGGAACACGTTCACGTGCTGGTAAGCGCGGTTAATCCATACCAGATACTGGGTGCGGCTCGAGTAGCCCTTGGCATTGACCCAGACCTCTTTTTCATAGGTCGCATAGTCGTTATTGACGGCATAAGAGGTGGTGTAGTTGCCGCGATAGGTCGAGGAAACCAGATTCAGGATGCGGTTAACATCGCGCTGGTAGTACCATTCGTCCGAATAGTTTTCAATCGGTACGGTCTTTTCGATGTATTTTTCCTCGGTTTCACCGGTCGAGGGGTTCTCATAGGTCAGCTTGAAGCCCATGGTCACGCTGGTGTCCATGTCCTTGGTGAAGGTGAAGTAAGTTGTAATGCGGGAAGCTGCGTCCGCCGTCAGCTGGAAGTTGTCGTTGGAATAGTTCGCCAGCGGCTTGCCGTTTTTATACCACTGAGCGGAGCAGATTTTCGGCTCGGTCACGCCTTGGAAAGTAACCTGCGTCACCAGTGAGCCGCCCGCCGTGACCTTCGTGGGCACGCCCATCGAGAGCGTTACACCGGAAAGACCGGGGTCGATGTTTTCGATCATGGAGTCGGCTGCGATGGATACCGTGCAGTTTACCGCACGGATATCGACCGTTGCAGCCTTGCCCTTGCCGTCCACCGTCGTGCCGACGCCCGCAACCAGCAGGCTATCCGTCGTGCCGTTCAGCGTCAGCTTGTTGTTCTTCGCGCCGCCGTTGACTGCAACCGCACCAATCGAGCCGTCTGTTACGATTGTGTTGTTGCTGCCGGTGATGGTGACGGTGTCCGCCTCCAGCTCATACAAATTGATTGTGCGGCCCGACGCGGTGATTTCGATATTGCCGGCGGTGCCGGAATAGTTTACCGCGCCGCCCTTGCCTGCAATGACCAGCGTGCCGGCCGAGGAATCTTCTGACAGAGATACATCCGCCGTACCTGCAGGATCGATCGCGAGAGTGGAAACACGGGAGCCGTTTTGCACGTTCAGCTTGGCGTTTTCCGCGCCTTTGAGCACGATACGGTCACGTGCGGTGACGGCATCAAGCGTAACGTTCTGCGCGGCGGTGGCAAAAATGAGGTCGCCATCCAGGCCCATATCGGATACCGTGTATTCCGGCACGGAGAGAATCGTGCCGCCGGTCAGCGGAGCGGCCGCTTCGGCATCGGGCGTGACTTCGGTATCGGTGTCTGCATTCGTATCAGGGGTTGTTTCTGCGTTGGTATCCGCGTTCTCATCGGTGTTTCCAGCTGCCATTTCTTCCTGCGGGGCAAGAATCTCATCCGCCACGCGGGTAATCATCGTGACAAACTGCGCGCGGGTCAGTGTAGCCTGCGGGGCAAGGGTGGTATCGGTCACGCCATTGACCACGCCTGCCGAGACCAGTGCCGCCGCTGCCTGCTGCTGTGCCGCAGTCATCGTGCTGATGTCGGTAAAGGCGCTCAGTTCATCGGTACCGGTTTCCGCGCGGTCAAAGACAAAAGCGCGTGCAAGCAGCTCGAACGCCTCCGCACGGGTGGCGGCGGTATCAAAGTTGCGGTTGTCGTTCGCATCAATCAGGCCAAGGTGAATGGCTTTGCCGAGATCGGCTGCGTACCACGCATTGGAAGGCGTGCCGCTTAGGCCGCTCGTATTGTCCGCAATGGTCGCGCCGAGCGCGCGGTTCAGCATGACAACCGCTTCCGAGCGCTTGACTGCGTCGTCCGGCAGCATCTTGCCGTCCGTACCCTTGAGCAGACCCATGTCAACCGCCTTGTTCAGCGCGCTTTCCGCCCAGTGTCCCGCGATATCCGGGAAAGCGGGTTCAGTGGGCTGTTCCGGCTCTTCGGGCTGTTCCGGCTCTTCGGGCTGTTCCGGCTGGACCTCTTCAGTCAGGGTCAGCGCAACGGGCAGCGTGCCTGCCATGATGCGTGCGCCATAGAGCTTGGCGGTATCCAGAGTGAGCGCACCGGTAACGGTGACCGGCTCGTTCGCGGCTGTAACGGTGTCAATCTGACCGACGGTTTCACCGTCAAGCGAAACGGTCAGCGCGGTATCCGCGGGCAGTTCGCTTAACAGCGCTTGATGCGCGTTCGTCGTCAGGGTCAGCTGTATGTAAGCGGTGCTGCCGTCATCGGTCAACCCGACCTCGGTTGCGGTTACGTCCGCACCGGTCAGCCAAACCTTGCCGTTTGCATCCGTGGCAGACAGTGCGTTGGTCTGTGACAGGAAAGCGGCAACGTCCGTCGGATTGGGACCCGCGCCGTCCGGCAGGGTGACGATGACGGTTTTGCGGTCATCCGGGAAGGCGACCGCTGCATTGTCAAGCGCAAGCTGCTTGAGGCGCTGCGTCAGCACGCTTTGCAGCTGTTCGGTTATTTCGGTGCTCATGACATCTGTGCCTTCGGGCAGCGTGGCCGCAAAGGTCAGCACTGTGCCGGAGGCAGTTTGCTGTTCGGAGGCTGCGTCACCGCCCGCGGCGAACGCGGTGGTCAGCAGCATGACAGCGGCTAAAAGGCCGCTGAATAGACGTTTTTTCAAGGCATAATCCCCCTTGTTCCAGAATAAGTCTATTGTACGGTCACGGACTATAGCTTGTCAAGCCAAAGCGCGGTTTCAGTTTCGATACAAAGCATGTTTTTCCAAGATTTCCCGTCGGCATATAAGATGAAAAATCGGGTTATTCGGTTCGTATCACAGAGGTTTACAAGCGCTTTTCCGCATGTTATACTATTATAGGATTGTTATATTTGTACATTAAATAGAGGAGGAACCATCCATGCTTTGCAAGAACTGCGGCAGGGAGCTGCCCATTGCGGGCAAATTCTGTCCATTCTGCGGCGCGGTCGTTGAGCAGGAGGGCGTCAACGATGAAACCGCTGTCTTTACCTCACTGCCCGACGAGCTGAAAGGGCCGATTGACCTTTCGGCGTTTGATGCGGTGATGAAGGAAGATCATCCCGGCGGCAGCATTTCCGGGGACGGCGTAACCCAGGGCGATCCGCTCGCTGCAACTGACCCGCACATCCCGTCGGCGGAGGAGCTGTCGTCCATCAATGCGCAGTCAGTGCGCCGCACTTCCGGTGCGCCGCGTTCAACAGGTGCGCCGCGTTCTACCGGCTCATCGCGCACGACCTATTTCTCCGAGCCGGATCCGGATGACAAACCGTATCGCAAGCCGTCCAAGGGCAAAAAGGGCGCGATAATCGCAGTGGTTGTCGTGCTGGTGTTGGCGCTAATCGGCGGCGGCGTGTGGTTTTTTATGAGCCGTCAGCCGGACGAAAATCTGACCTTGGCTGAAAAGTATATGGGCCGCGGCGATTTTGACAAGGCACTCGAGTATTTCACCGCCGCGCAGGCTGAGTCCAAGGACCCGTCCTCACTGGACGCAACCATCCAGCAGCTGGGGGATTTTCAGACCGCGAAGGCGTATGTGGAGAACGGGCAGTATACCGAAGCGATTGCGCTGCTCAAGCAGCTGCAAAACCGCGTAACCGACCCGGATTCCGCGCTGTATGAGGCCATCGAGGATTTGATTGATCAGGCGGAGACCGCGCAGGCGGACAACGAGTTTGCCGCGGATATCGAGGAAGTAAAGAGCTATCTGGCCGACAAAAAGTATGACGCGGCCGCGGCCAAGCTGGATTCGCTTGATGCGGATGATACGCTGACCAGCGACCAGAAAAAGCAGGTTTCCGATCTGCGCAGCCAGCTGACACAGGCGCAGGAGGCTGAGCAGAAGCAGCAGGAGACGCAGCAGAAGCAGAGCGAAAAGAAGCAGGATTTCAGCAGCCAGATGGATTCGCTTGAGCAGAACGACCTGCAAATCGCCTCCGCTGCCACGCCGGAGGATGAGCTGGCGCTGACGGCAAGCTCGTTTGAGGCATGGGATAATCTGCTGGTGCAGATGTACGATTATCTGGCGACCGTGCTCAACGCGGACCAGTATGCCTCGGAGGAGGAAAGCTACAAGCAGTGGGTGGAAGAGCGTGATTCGGGCGCAGCCAACGCGGCGAAGGAAAGCTCGGATGAGACGGCAGGCCAGCTCGCATCCTACAGTTTTAAGCAGAGTTATACCAAGGCACGCTGCTATAAACTGCTGGATTTGATGTAATCCATACTCTTTACGCAAAGAACGATAAAAAATCACGGCTTTAAGCCGTGATTTTTTATCGCAGTGCGTCCTGAACGCTTTTGCAAGGCAAATCGAAAAATTATTTGCACAAAAAAAATAAAATCTTGCGTACGGACAGAGTGAACAATGCTGAAAAGTGCGAAAATTCGCTTTTTGTAGGGTTTCACAAGCGACAGAATTTGACATGTATGCAGGATAGGAGTAGAATATATTCATAAAGATATGGTAAGCACGGAAAGGGGAAAGCCGGATGACGATTCAGCCGAATTATGTAAATGAGGAACTCCTGCACGAATTGAGCGAGAGCTTTCGTTTGAACAGCCAGATCCCGCCGGAGCTGTATTCCCGTTACCGCATCAAGCGCGGTCTGCGCAACGCGGACGGTACGGGCGTGCTGGTCGGCGCGAGTCGGTTGGGCAACGTACACGGCTACATATTAAACGAAGGCGAGCGGGAGCCGATCGAAGGACGGCTGACCTACCGCGGCTATAACGTATATGATTTGATTCATGGTCTGGAAAAAGAGGACCGCTTCGGGTTTGAGGAGGTCGGCTACCTGCTTATGTGCGGTCAGCTGCCGTCTCGCCGTCAGCTTGCGGAGTTTCAGCACACGATTGGTCTGGAACGCGCGCTGCCGGATAACTTTACCGAGGATATGATCATGCGCGCGCCCAGCCGCGATATCATGAACAAGCTGGCGGGTGCGACGCTGGCGCTCTATTCCTACGATGAAAATCCAGATGAAACTACGGTGGAAAATATCATGCGGCAGGGTATCAGCCTGATGGCCAAGTTTCCGGTCATCATTTCGCATGCGTATCAGGCCAAGCGCCGTTATTTTGACGGCGACTCCATGTTTCTGCATGTGCCCGATCCCGACCGCTCGACCGCGGAGAACATCCTGCATCTGGTGCGCCCGAACGGCAAGTATAACGACGATGAAGCCAAGCTACTCGACCGCTGCCTGATTCTGCACGCCGAGCACGGCGGTGGTAACAACTCGTCGTTTACCGTGCGTGTCACCTCCTCTTCGGGTACGGACACCTATTCCGCTATCGCGGCGGCAGTCTCCTCGCTCAAGGGTCCGCGTCATGGCGGCGCAAATCTGCGCGTTGTCAAGCAGTTTGACGAGATGAAAGCCAACCTGCACGACTGGACGGACGAGGGCGAGGTCGCGGATTACCTGCGCCGCATTCTGGACGGTGAGGCGGGTGACGGTTCGGGCCTGATTTACGGCATGGGCCACGCCATTTACACCAAAAGCGATCCGCGTGCGGTAGCGCTTAAGCGAGCGGCGCGTCCGTTGGCGGAAAAGACCGGCTTTTCCAAGGAAATGGACCTTATCGAGCTGGTTGAAAAGCTCACGCCCGTGGTTTTTGCCGAAAAAAAGGGCAGCGACAAGCCGATGTGCGCCAATGTGGATATGTACTCCGGCTTTGTCTACAAAATGCTCGGCCTGCCCAAGTCGCTGTATACGCCGCTGTTCGCTACCGCGCGTATCGTCGGCTGGATGGCGCACCGGTTGGAGGAGGTCACGACCGGCGGGAAAATCATCCGTCCGGCCTACAAGCCGTTGGCCAAAACGGTTGAGTACATCAATCTGGACGACCGGAATTGAGAAAAGTAATAGAAAAAGCGTGTTTCCAAACGGAAACACGCTTTTTTGGATTCAGAAGCGGTGCCAAAGATGGTTTCTGTGCAGCCGATATAACGAAAGCAGTCGAACCGGAGGATTGTCCGAATCCGCATTTGGTGCGGATGCACGGAAAGGAAGATGGATAAGCAAACTGGCGCCTGCCAGCAGGACAAAGGTGCAGCCCAGATAAATGCCGCGGCCAAAGGTATCGAAAATCCATACAAGCGGCGTACCGGCCGGCGGAGCGTACAGGAACATGTAGTTTTCGCCATACATTTGGTCCACCATGCCGACCACGAATGCCGCAAGAAGAAAAATACACAACACACGTGGAAAGCGCTGAATGGACGGCCGATGCTGACCGCAGAGTATCATCGCCAGCGGAACAAAAATCAGCAGACCGTGCAGGGCAAAGGTTTGTAGGGTCTGAAACGACAAAAGCGGATAATAATCTGCAACACCGGCGGGCATTACCGTACCGAAAATACCACCGAGCAGCGAAGTAGCGTAGACAAAATCGCGGAAACAGGTGAATTTTGTAAACACCGCCAGCGGGATAAACAGGCTTTGCAGGCCGCATAGATGGAGCGGCAGCAGTTTGATGAGCGAGGTTGTCCCTGTCAGATACAGCCAGACAGAATGGCTCAACTCAAGCAGGGGAACAAGAATGGCCGCGCCATGCAGAACGTGCTGCGCCTGCGATGGCTTTAACCGCCGGATGAGGAGCAGCCCTGCAGTGATGCAGCCTGTCAGCAGCAGTAAAAGCAGGATGTGGCGCACGCCGAGCAGGGGAAAAGCATCCGGTCGTGGCATGTCGGACCGTTCAAAAAAACCCATGATGCAGGGCCTCCTTTTCTCCATTGAAATAAATGGCATGAAGGGCAGGATACAGCAGGATTGTGTAGAATGTGTGTACAAAAGGGAAAATTATTGAAAACAAAGCGGTAACAGCACAAATAACAACAAAAACAGGCTGCAAAAGCAGCCTGTTTTTGCTAATTCTGTTTACAGCGCAGCCTTCCACAGACCGTGCAGATTGCACAATTCGTAAACCGCTTCGGCCTTTTCGCCGTCCGCCAGACGGAATACCGCCTCGGGAGCGCCCGTGTGGTCGAGCACCGCGCGGTGTACGCCCTTATCGGTCACCAGCCAGATGAACGCGATGTGGTGCTCTTCGGTCATCGGGTGCTGGACCTCGCCCACCTTGGCGCGAACCACATCGCCCTCGACTGTCACGACCGGCACATGCTTTTCCGCTGCACCATCGGTCTCACCCGCCTTGAATTCCTTCATTTTCTCGCCGCAGCACATGACCGGTACATGATGGTCGTCAATCATTTCAATAATGTTGCCGCAGTGCATGCATTTGAAAATTTTCAGTTCCATAGGAAATATCCTCCTTTTGTTATGTAGAAAAGCGGGTCAGTAGCCCGTTTTTCCGTCTAATATATCATCGTGGGCCACCCAGTCGGATACATCAATCGTGTCGTATGTATCTTCATCCCGGCGGATGACCACTTTTTCGATGCCCGCGTTGATAATCATGCGCTTGCACATTGTACAGGAATTTGCGTCCCGCATAATTTCGCCCGTGGACATGTCGCGCCCGACCAGATAGAGCGTCGCGCCCAGCATCTGCTCACGCGGCGCAGCAATGATGGCGTTGGCCTCAGCGTGTACCGAGCGACAGAACTCATACCGCTCGCCGCGCGGAATGCCCATTTTCTGCCGAATGCAGGTGCCGATGTCGATGCAGTTTGCCCGGCCGCGCGGCGCGCCGGTATAGCCGGTGGACACAATAACGTCGTTTTTCACAATTACCGCGCCGAAATTACGCCGCAGGCAGGTGCCACGCTCGAGCGCAACCTGCGCCATATCCAGATAATAATTTGTCTTATCCCGTCGATTCATAAACAACCTCCCTGAAAGTAGTTATCCGCCGGAAAGCACGCCGCCTTCCAGAAACAGCCGACGAGCCGCCCGCAAAGCTGCGGCGCGGTCGTGCGTTATCAATATAATAGTATGTCCCGCGCGGTGCAGGCCGTCCAGCAGACCGAGCACATCTTCCGCGGCTTCGGGGTCGAGTCCCGCGGTCGGCTCGTCAGCCAGTACAACGCCGGGCTTTGTGACAACCGCACGGGCGATCGCCACGCGCTGCTGCTGGCCGCCCGAAAGCTGATCGGGCCGATGGGTGGTCCGTTCTGACAGACCGACGCGTGCCAGCGCCTGTTCGGCGCGTTCCAGCCGTTCGGCGCGCGGCACCCCTTGCAGAGCGAGCGGCAGCGCGACATTTTCCAGTGCGGTCATGCCGGGCAGCAGACGGAAGCCCTGAAAGATAAACCCGATTTGCTCGCTGCGCAGTCGCGCAAGCGTGCGCGGAGGCAGGCGGGAAACATCCGCCCCGCCGAGCAGGTATTGTCCCTCAGTCAGCGTGTCGAGCAGACCGAGAATGTGCATGAGTGTACTCTTTCCCGAACCGGATGCACCGGTAATGGAAACATAGTCGCCGGATGCAACATGCAGATTCACATTACGCAGTGCCTGCACCCCGCTGTCATGATATATTTTACTCGCATGAATGAGCTTTAGCAAGGCTTTTCCCCTTCCTTCCCGTCCATATTTTGCATGGGAAAGCGCTGCATTATACCAAAAAAACAGGGCTTCCCGAAAGGAAGCCCTGTTTGGTTATAACGTGGGAAGGTTTTTGCGCCATACGCCGGTCTTGTAGAACCACACGGAAAGTCCCGAACCGAGGAACCAGCCAAGCGGCCAGGACAGCCAGATGCCCAGTTCACGCCAGACGTGGAACAGCACAATCGAGAGCACCACGCGGATAATCAGGTCGGAAAAGGTCGTAATCATGAACGGTCGCATCGCACCCGCGCCGCGCAGCACACTGTCGCAGACAAATTTGATACACACGATGATATAGAACGGTGTGACAACGAACAGATACTGCCGTCCGACGTCGATGACGCCCGAGGAGCTGCCCGCCGGGATAAACAGGCTGATGAGAAAATCCGCAAACAGCAGATAGACCGCCATAAAGACAAGCGCAAGGGCGATGGAGAAGGTCGCGCCCGCTTTGAGACCCGGACCGATGCGGTCGAGCTTGCGCGCGCCGATGTTCTGCGCGACATAGCTGGACAGACCGGAGGAGAACGACATGCAGCAGGTCAGCGCAAACATATTGACCTTGGTCGCCGCCGAGAAGCCCGCAATGACGGTCGCGCCGCACAGGTTGACATAATACTGGATAATCACATTGCCGACCGAGACAAAGCTCTGCTGCGCGATGGAGGGAATGGCGTAATTGGTCAGACGGCGCAGCATGTCGGGCGAAAACAGCAGGAAGTGCCCGCCGGTGTCGAACGAGCGTACCCGGCGCAGCAGCAGCAGAAAGGCCAGCGCGCCCGCGCATCCCTGTGCGATGAAGGTCGCCCATGCAACGCCTGCAACGCCCCACTGGAACACCGCCACGAACACAAGGTCGAGAATGACGTTGCTCACCGAGGACAGGATGAGCAGGATGAGCGGAGTGCGGCTGTCGCCCATCGCGTTGAAGATACCGGTGCAGACGTTATAGATGAACAGGAACAGCAGACCGAATACGTACACCCGCAGATAGAGCGAACCGTCGACAAAGATATTTTCCGGCGTTTGCAGCGCGCGCATAATGCCGCCGGTGGCAAGCGTGCCGATGAGCGTCAGCAGCAGTGCAATGACAGTGGTGGTCAGCAGAGCGGTGGAAATAGCGGTTTTCATGCGCAGATAGCGCTTTGCGCCGAACAATTGCGACACCAGTACGCTCGTACCGATGTTCACGCCGGTTGCGACCGCGACGAACAGCTGGGTAATCGGGTAGCTTGCGCCGACGGCGGCGAGCGCCAGTTCGCCTGCGGCGGGCGTTGCCGCAAAGCGGCCGACAATCATCGAGTCGGCCATCTGGTAGAGCTGCTGAAAGGCGACGCTCAGCAGCAGCGGCAGTGAGAACCAGAACAGTTTGGATGAGGGTTTTCCTTCGGTCAGATCGGTGGTCAACGGGATTCCTTCCTTTCGGTCAATCGGGGTGTGTCAGGTGCAGAGAACAGGCTCCCCCGGTTGGGGGAGCCGTGAAAAGATGCAGTTGTCAGAAAGTGCAATGGGTTACGCCTTGTTTTTCTTTTGCCGTGCGGTAATCAGCAGGGCGACAATCACCAGCAGCACAATGCCCAGCGCAAGCGCGACAATGCCGCTGCCGACAACGCCGCCGACGAGAAAACCGGTAAAGCTGATAGCGGCAATCATCAGCGCGTAGGGCATCTGGGTGGAGACATGGTCGATATGATTGCACTGCGCGCCCGCAGATGCCAGAATCGTGGTATCCGAGATAGGCGAGATATGGTCGCCGCAGACCGCGCCGGACAGACAGGCAGCCACGGTCATTACCAGCATGGTGCTCGGTGCGTCACCGAAGACCGCAACCGCAATCGGGATGAGGATGCCGAACGTACCCCAAGAGGTGCCGGTTGCAAAGGCAAGGCCGAGCGCAATCAGGAAGAAGATGGCGGGCATCAGCATGGACACCATGGAGTTGCCGTTGACCACCGAGGAGACAAAGCCGCCGATATTGAGATAATCCTCCGAACACACGCCGGACAGCGTCCACGCGAGTGTCAGAATCAGAATGGCGGGCACCATGGACTTAAAGCCCTCAGTAAATGCCTCGCAGAACTGTCCAAAGGACAGCACTTTGCGCGGAATGTAAAGAATAAAGGTAAAGACCAGCGTAAAGAACGAACCAAGCACCAGCGAGGTGGAAGAGTCGCAATTAGCGAATGCGTTCACAATGCTCACACCCTCCAGAATGCCGCCGGTGTACAGCATGCCCGCGATGCACAGCACGATCAGCACGCAGATGGGCAGAATGAGGTCATACACCTTGCCTGCGCCGCCGACGACGTAGTTTTCCTCCTGATGGGAGAGGTCCTCGCCGCGGTGCGCGCGCTCATACTTTGCCATCGGTCCAAAGTCGAAATCGACTGCCATCAGCCAAATCAGGAACAGGATGGTCAAAAGCGCGTACAGGTTCATCGGGATGGTCTGCAAAAAGAGCGAGAAGCCATCCATCGCGCTGGATTCGGGCAGAGACGAGCCGACAGCTGCCGCCCAGCTTGAAATCGGCGCGATAATGCAGATGGGCGCGGCGGTCGCGTCGATGATGTATGCGAGCTTTGCGCGCGTGATGTTGTATTTATCCGTAACCGGACGCATGACCGTGCCGACGGTCAGGCAGTTGAAGTAGTCGTCGACAAAAATGAACATGCCGAGGAACGAGGTTGCAAACGAAGCGCCGCGGCGTGTCCGGATGGTTTTGACCGCCCAGTCGCCGTAGGCGCGGGACGCGCCCGATTTGGTGACCAGTGACACCAGAATGCCCAGCAGCACCAGAAAGATACAGATGTTGATGTTGTCCCCGAGCTTGCCGCCCATGACCGTGAAGGTCGTTTCGACTGCATGCAGCGGGTTAAAGCCTGTGTAAAGCAGCGCGCCTGCCAGAATGCCGATGAGCAGGGAGGAGTAAACCTCCTTGGTGATCAGCGCCAGTGCAATTGCAATGATTGGCGGCAGCAGCGTCCACACGGTTGCCGTTAAATCCATTCCATTTTCCCCCTTTATTTTGCAGGATATTTGTTTGATTCCTGCAATGCTCTTTTATTTTATATGGATTGGACCGGCTTGACAAGGTCAAAAACAGTTTTTAGAAGCAAAAGCCGTAAATTTGTGCAATATGTGGGGGAAGAGAGTAGGAAAATAGAAGGAATTGTCAAATAATATGGTTTGACCGGCGGTAGCGCCGCCACTCGCCCAGCACGTCGCGCCGCAGTGCAAGCACGCCCGCAAGATTGGGCAGCGCCATCAGGCCATTGAAGGTGTCGGACAGCGCCCACGCCAAATCCAGCCGCATAACGCAGCCCGCCGCGGCCGCCGCGACGAATAACACCTTATAAACGGGAACCGCGCGCGGCCCAAACAGGTATTCTGCGGCGCGTTGGCCGTAATACGACCAGCCGAGCAGGGTAGAAAAGGCAAACAGCGCCAGCGATACCGCGACAAATGCGCCGCCCGGCGCACCGAACACCACGGAAAAAGCGCGCGCGGTCAGCGCCGCGCCGGTTTCCATCCGCTGGAGCAGCGGCGTACCCGCCGCAAGGCCGTATTGTACAGGGTCGTAGACGCCGCTTGACAGAATGACGAGCGCAGTCACAGTACACATGACAATCGTGTCGAAAAATACCTCGAACACCGCCCACATGCCCTGTTCGCACGGCTCTTTTGCGTCTGCTGCCGTATGTACCATCACCGACGAACCGAGGCCGGCCTCGTTGGAGAACACGCCGCGCGAAATGCCGATGCGGATGGCCTGCTGAATCCCGAAGCCGACCGCGCCGCCGCCCGCCGCTCGAAGGTTGAACGCGCAGGCAAAAATTTGTCCACAGGCTTGTGGAAGAAATTCGCGGCGGCACCAGAGCACAATTGCCGCGCCGCCCATGTAAAACAGCGCCATGGCGGGCACGAGTGCGGTGGTCACGCGCGAAATGCGTTTCAGCCCGCCCAGCATGACCGCACCCAGCAGAGCGGCGGTGGCGAGGCCAGTCGCAAGCGGCGGTACACCGAATACGCCGTGCAGCCCGCCTGCAATCGAGTTGCACTGGCTCATGTTGCCGATGCCGAACGAAGCCAGCGTGCAGAACAGTGCAAACGCCGCAGCCACTACAGGTGCGTGCAGCCCCTTTTTCAGATAATACATCGGTCCGCCGCGCCATGCGCCGTCCGGCCCTTTTTCGCGGTACAGCATGCCGAGCGTATTTTCCGCAAACGCGGTCATCATGCCGAAAAAAGCCGCAATCCACATCCAGAACACCGCGCCCGGGCCGCCGATGGTCAGCGCGGTAGCCACGCCTGCGATGTTGCCCGTGCCGACCGTCGCCGCAAGCGCGGTACACACGGTCGCGAAGGGGGAAATGCCGCCCGTCTGCCGCACTTTACCGGAAAAGCAGGATAATATGGTGCGCCCCATCCACAGCCGGATGTACCGCACCTGAAACAGGCCGGTGCGCAGGGTGAAGTAAACGCCCGTGCCGACCAGCAGTATCAGCATGGGAACACCCCAGATGACGCCGCGCACGGCGTCATTTATGCGCGCGATGGTGTCCACGGTCATGCACATCCCTCCATTCGGGAAAGTATATGCTTGACTTTCGGCAGAAATCCAGTATAATGGAAAAGCAATTCCATAACAGACAGTTCGGAACCATCCTGTCTTTAAACAAAACTAAGGGAACGGCTTCGATGAAAACCACGGTTTTCATCGAGGGGGCTGTGCCGCGCAAAGCGCGGACAAAGCCTGGGCGCAATTTTGCGCGCCGCAGCAGCGGCACACAAAATCGCTTTCTGGTATCAAAAATCAGGCGCATGTCCTGATTTTTGATGAAAATTTGCAGGTTTGCAAATTTTCTGTTTGATTGCGCGCCTGACGGCGCGGGTCAGTGGATGGTGTACCGTTTAGGGTACGCCTTATTTTTTTGTAAAAGAGAGGGGAATAACCGGTGGAGATGACCCGCTATTCGGTAATCGAGGACAAAAATCCGCGCGAAATCGTGCTGCTGCGCGGGCGGGGCTGCGCATGGAAACGCTGCCGCTTCTGCGACTACCATCTGGATGCATCGCGCGACGAGCAGGCAAATCTGACCCTCAACCGTGCGGTGCTGGCGCAGGTAACGGGTCAGTACGGTCGTTTGGAGGCAATTAATTCCGGCTCGTTTGCCGAGCTGGACGAGTCCACCATCCGCGAGGTGGAGCGCGTCTGCCGCGAGAAGGGCATCCGCGACCTGTACATCGAAAGCCACTGGCTGTTTCGCAAAACGCTCGCCGCGCTGCGCGCGCGGTTTGCAGAGCAGGGGGTCACGCTGCATGTCAAAATCGGCGTGGAGACCTTCGACGCGGACTACCGCGAGCGGGTGCTCGATAAGGGCATTGACGAGACCGACCCCGCGAAGATTGCCGCGGACTTTGACGACTGCTGCCTGCTGTTCGGCCTTGCCGGGCAGACGGCGGACAGCATGCGGCACGACATCGAGACCGGTCTTGCCCATTTTGACCGCGTCTGCGTCAACATCATGGTTCCGAACACCACACCCATCCGGCCGGATGACACGTCGCGCGCGGCCTTTGTGCGTGAGGTGTATCCGCTCTACCGGGACAACCCGCGTGTGGATATTCTGTTGGAAAATACAGATTTTGGCGTAGGAGAAGTAAAATGACAAACGAATTATTGTTGATTGGTACGCTGGTGGTGCTGTACGGCGCGGTGCTGCTATGGTTTTACCTGTTCGGCACCGGAGGCCTGATGGCGTTTACCGTGTTTGCAACCATTGCGGCGAACATTGAGGTTATGATTCTGGTGGATGCATTCGGCATGGAGATGACACTGGGCAACATTCTGTTTGCGACCACCTTCCTGGTGACCGATATTTTGAGCGAGGTTGCGGGCAAAAAGGCTGCGCAGCAGGCGGTATGGGCAGGAATTGCCGCGAATGTGCTGTTCATTCTGGTTTCGCAGTCCTGGCTGGCCTATATCCCGTCGGTGAATGACTGGGCGATGCCGTCCATGGCGGCGATTTTCTCCAACACCCCGCGTATGATGCTGTCGTCGCTTGCGGTGTATGCGGTGGCGCAGGTGTTCGATGTCTGGCTGTATCATAAATGGTGGGAAATCACCGAAAAGCGCACAGGCGATCACCGCGCGTTCCTCTGGCTGCGCAACAACGGCTCGACACTGGTTTCTCAGCTGGTCAACACTGTGCTGTTTACTGCGCTCGCGTTCTGGGGTACGTATGATATCCCGACGCTGATTTCGGTTGCGCTGTCGAGCTATGTGATTTTTATTTTTACGTCCTTGCTCGATACACCCGTTGTGTATGCCGCGCGCCGGCTGCATGATAAGAAACTGGGGCATACCGCAGATGCGAATGCAGCATAAAAAATATAAAAAAGGAGAAGCCGATGTGCTTCTCCTTTTTTGTGCCGTCAGCCCAGCATGTGGCCGACGTTATTGGCCGCCTTGTGCATGGCGTGCTCCGCCTTGTTCGCTGCGTGCTGCGCACTGCGCCGCACCGAAGGATTCATCATCGCGCCCGCCGCCATCATGGAGACGACCGCGCCCGCGACCGCACCGGTCGCAATGCCTGAAATGAAGGGAGATACCCGCATGATTTGTCCGCCGCCTTTCAAAAAAAGATTTGGGTGCCGCCGAACATAGTATGTCCGCTTTGCGCGAATCCTTACGTTATGCGGCGGCAACAAAATTTGTATAAAAAAACAAAATTGTTTTGTGGTATCGTCTGTTTACAAAAGCCGATTCATACGATATAATAAATGAAACAATCCGCCTTTAAGGCGCGGCCCGTGAGCCGCCAAGGCAGAAAACAGTGCATACGCCGTCAGCCGGAGAATGGGGGACAGGTGTAATTTTGAGGTACGGCTTTCTGCTTTCGGCGCAGGAGGCTGTTTTTTTGTAAATTTTTCCGATGGGAGGTGGCAGGATGGCCGAACAAAAGGCCGTGATTATGGATGCGGACGGTGTGCGCCGCGCGCTGACCCGTATCGCCTTTGAAATCATCGAAAAAAACAAGGGTGCGGAAAACCTGCTGCTGGCCGGAGTAAAAACGCGCGGCGTGTTTCTGGCCCAGCGCATTGCAAAAAAGCTCGGGGAGGTCGAAGGGCGTACGCCGCCGGTGCTCGAGCTGGACGTAACCCCGTGGCGGGACGATAAGCCGCGCGCGGAAACGCCCAAATCGCCGCCCGATGCGCGCATCGAGGGCGCGACGGTCGTGCTGGTGGACGATGTGCTGTATACCGGCCGCACGGTGCGCGCCGCAATCGAAGCGGTGTCCCATCAGGGACGTGCGGGGCGTATTCAGCTTGCCGTGCTGATAGACCGCGGCCACCGAGAGGTGCCCATCCGACCGGATTATATCGGAAAAAACCTGCCGACCGCGCGCGACGAGCGCGTCAGCGTGCGCCTGACCGAGGTCGACGGCGCAGACAATGTTGTTATTTTGAGCAGTGAAACGTAGGATAACCGCTTGCAGCTGAGAAAGGAAGAATATCTATGTCCATCCAAACACTGGTAGAAAAAATCAAGGAAAAGGGTAACCCGACCGTAGCCGGTCTGGATGCGCGGCTGGAGTACATCCCGCAGCACATCGCGGGACGCAACATGATGCTGCACGGCGAGACGCTGCGCGCGGCGGCCGAGAGCGTAGTCGCGTTCAACTGCGGCCTGATTGACGCACTGTGCGACATCGTGCCCGCGGTCAAGCCGCAGGCGGCATACTATGAGCTGCTCGGCTCGTACGGCGCGATGGCGCTCAAGGAGACCATCGACTACGCGCACGCCAAGGGCATGTACGTCATTGGTGATATCAAGCGCAACGACATCGGCGCGACCGCAACCGCCTATGCCGAGGCGTATCTGGGCAAGACCCGTGTAGGCGATACCGAAATCGCGCCCTATGGCTGCGATAGCGTGACCGTCAACGGTTATCTGGGTACGGACGGCGTCGAGCCGTTCCTCAAGGAGTGCCGCGAGCGGGACAAGAGCCTGTTTATGCTCGTTAAAACCTCCAACCCGTCCTCCGGCGAACTGCAGAACCGCGATATGGAGGGCAAGCCGCTTTACGCGCGCATGGCTGAGATGGTCGCCAAGTGGGGCGAGGGTCTGGATACACCTTGCGGCTACAATCAGGTTGGCGCGGTGGTTGGCGCGACCTATCCGGAGGAGCAGAAAATCATCCGTGAGCTGCTGCCCAAGAGCTATTTCCTCGTGCCGGGCTACGGCGCGCAGGGCGCGACCGCAAAGGACATTGCAAACGCCTTCAATGACGACGGACTCGGCGCTATCGTCAACTCCTCGCGCGGCATTATGTGCGCGTGGAAAAAGACCGGCAATAACGGCGAGGATTATAAGGAAGCTGCACGCGCGGAAGCCATCCGCATGCGCGATGACATTGTCGCGGCGATTCGATAAGCATAATCGGTGCATGACCGAAAGACAGAATAATCAGGATTGAATTGGGAGTGATTTTCACTTGAAAAAAGCGTATTTACTGCTCGCAGACGGCACTCTGTTTGAGGGTACGGCCGTCGGCTACGAAGGGCAGAGCATCGGTGAGGTCGTGTTCAACACGGGCATGGCCGGTTATCAGGAGGTTTTGACCGACCCGTCTTATTATGGTCAGGTGGTCACCATGACCTATCCGCTGATTGGCAACTACGGCATCAACTTTGACGATTACGAATCCCGCAAGAGCTGGGTTTCCGGTTTTATCATGCGCGAAATCGCGGAGTATCCGTCCAACTGGCGCTGCCGCCTGACGCTGGACGAATACCTCAAGGAACAGAAGGTTGTCGGTCTTGCAGGCATTGACACCCGTGCGCTGACCCGCAAGCTGCGGAATGCAGGCGTTATGAACGGCGTGATTTACACCGAGGGCTTCGAGCCGGATGAGCAGACCGTCGCGGAAATGAAGGCGTATGTTGTCAAGGACGCAGTCAAGTCGGTCACCTGCGAGGAGAGCCGCGTTTACCCGGCGGAAGGCGAGCAGAAATACCGCATTGCGCTGTATGACTACGGCGTCAAGTACAACATCGAGCGTGAGCTGCAGAAGCGCGGCTGCGAGGTTGTCACCATTCCGGCGCTCACCCCGCCGGAGGAGGTTATCGGCAAGTTTGACGGCGTGATGCTGTCCAACGGCCCCGGCGACCCGGCGGAAAACGTCGAAATCGTTGAAAACCTCAAGAAGCTGCTGGCAAGCAATATCCCGATTTTCGGCATCTGCCTCGGCCATCAGCTTTTAAGCCTTGCCATCGGTGCGAAAACCACCAAGCTCAAGTACGGTCACCGCGGCGTCAACCATCCGGTCAAGGATTTGGACGTGGACCGCACCTATATCACCAGCCAGAACCACGGCTACGCGGTCGTGGGCGAGTCGGTCGACCCGAGCATCGCCCGTGTGCGCTATGTCAATTTGAATGACGGTACGGTTGAGGGCGTCGAGCACATCGGCCGTCCGGTGTTCACCGTGCAGTATCACCCCGAGGTCTGCCCCGGCCCGATGGACACATCGTATCTGTTTGATAAATTCATGGACAACATTGCAAAAGCAAAGGGAGGTGCTCAGTAATGCCGCTGCGCAAGGATATTCATAAGGTAATGGTACTGGGCTCCGGCCCCATCGTCATCGGCCAGGCGGCCGAGTTCGACTACGCGGGCACGCAGGCCTGCCGCGCACTGCGCGAGGAAGGTCTGGAGGTTGTGCTTGTCAACTCCAACCCTGCAACCATCATGACCGATAAGGCTATGGCCGACAAGGTCTATATCGAGCCGCTGACTGTGGAAGCGGTGCAGGAAATCATCAAGAAAGAACGTCCGGACTCGCTGCTGCCCAACCTCGGCGGCCAGACCGGTCTGAACCTCGCCATGGAGCTGTGCGAGAGCGGCTTCCTTGACAAGATGGGCGTCAAGCTCCTCGGCGCAAACCCCGAGACCATCGCCAAGGCCGAGGACCGTCAGATGTTCAAGGACACGATGGAAAAAATCGGTGAGCCGTGCATCGCGTCCAAGGTGGTGCACTCGGTGGAGGACGCGGTCGAGTTTACCCGGGAAATCGGCCTGCCGGTCATTATCCGCCCGGCGTATACGCTCGGCGGCACAGGCGGCGGTATTGCCTATACGTGGGACCAGCTGCGCGAGATTGCCGCAACCGGCATCATGTATTCCCGTGTCGATGAAATTCTGGTCGAGAAATGTATTGCCGGCTGGAAGGAAATCGAATACGAGGTCATGCGTGACCACAAGGGCAACGCCATCACGATTTGTAACATGGAAAATGTCGACCCGGTCGGCGTGCACACGGGCGACTCGGTCGTTGTCGCGCCCAGCCAGACGCTGTGCGACAAGGAATACCAGATGCTGCGCACCTCTGCGCTCAACATCATCACCGAGCTGGGCATCGAGGGTGGCTGCAACGTGCAGTACGCACTCAATCCGAATTCGTTCGAGTACGCGGTTATCGAGGTAAACCCCCGCGTATCGCGCTCCTCGGCGCTCGCCTCCAAGGCGACCGGTTATCCGATTGCCAAGGTGACCGCGAAGATTGCGGTCGGCTACGGCTTGGACGAAATCGAAAACGCCGTCACCAAAAAGACCAAGGCCTGCTTCGAGCCGACGCTCGACTACTGTGTGGTCAAGTTCCCGCGCTGGCCGTTTGACAAGTTCGTGTACGCGGACAACACGCTCGGCACGCAGATGAAGGCGACGGGCGAGGTCATGGCGATCGACAACAGCTTCGAGGGTGCGCTGATGAAGGCCGTGCGCGGCTGCGAAATCAAGCTGGACAGCATGATTGCCCCGCGCATCCAGCAGCAGTCGGACGCGGAAATCAAGAAGGGCGTTGCCCGCACGGACGACCAGCGTCTGTTCCACATCTGCGAGGCGCTGCGCCGCGGCATCATGACCATCGAGGAGATTCACGAGATCACCACGATGGATACCTTCTTCCTGCATAAGTTCCAGAACATCGTCGACATGGAGAAGGAGCTTGCCACGGCTGAAACCATCGACAAGGACCTGTATCTGCGCGCCAAGAAGATGGGCTTCCTGGACAAGACCATTGTCGAGCTGTCCGGCAAGGATATTTCCGGGGTAAAGCGTCTGCCGGTTTACAAGATGGTAGACACCTGCGCCGCCGAGTTTGAGGCAGAAACCCCGTATTACTACTCGACCTACGACGAAGAGACCGAGGTCAAGCCCGCCTCCGGCAAAAAGAAGGTGCTGGTGCTTGGCTCCGGCCCGATTCGCATTGGTCAGGGCATCGAGTTCGACTACTGCTCGGTGCATGCGGTTTGGGCGCTGCAAAAGCTCGGCTGCGAAACCGTTATCATCAACAACAACCCGGAGACCGTTTCGACCGACTTCGATACGGCCGACCGCCTGTATTTCGAGCCGCTGACGCCCGAGGACGTGACCGGTGTGGTGGGCGCCGAAAAGCCGGACTTTGCGATTGTGCAGTTCGGCGGACAGACCGCCATCAACCTCGCCGCGCACATCGAAAAGCTGGGCATTCCGATTCTCGGCACGCCCGCATGGAGCATCGACGCGGCAGAGGACCGCGAGAAGTTCGACGTTATCCTGGAAAAGTGCGGTATTCCGCGTCCGGCGGGCCACACGGTTATGACCGAGGAAGAAGCGGTCAAGGCCGCCGACGAGCTGGGCTATCCGGTGCTCGTGCGCCCGTCTTATGTTCTGGGTGGTCAGGGCATGGAAATCGCGTACAAGGAAGAGGACGTGCGCGAGTTTATGAAGGTCATCACCCGCAATAAGGTGGAAAACCCCGTGCTGGTTGATAAATATATGATGGGCCGTGAAATCGAGGTCGACGCCATCTGCGACGGCGAAGACATCCTCATCCCGGGCATCATGGAGCATTTTGAGCGCGCGGGCGTTCACTCGGGCGACTCGATTTCGATTTATCCCTCTATCAACATCGAGCCGAAGCACAAGGAAACCATCATCCGCTATACCGAGGCGCTGGCCAAGAATCTGGCGGTACTCGGTCTGGTTAACATCCAGTTTGTGCTGTATAACGACCAGATTTATGTCATTGAGGTCAATCCGCGCTCCTCGCGTACCGTGCCGTATATCTCCAAGGTGACGGGCGTACCGATGGTTGATTTGGCGACCCGCTGCATGTTCGGTGAAAAGCTGCGCGACATGGGCTGCGGTACCGGCCTGCATCCGGAGAGCGACCACTACGCGGTCAAGGTGCCGGTGTTCTCGTTCCAGAAGCTGCGCGACCTCGATACCCAGCTGGGGCCGGAGATGAAGTCGACCGGCGAGGTGCTGGGTGTCTCGACCTCGTTCCGCGAGGCGCTGCTCAAGGGTCTCATCGGCGCGGGCTTCAAGATGAAGAAAAAAGGCGCGGTGCTCATTTCCGTGCGCGATTCGGACAAGCAGGAGGCTATCCGTATCGGCGAGCGGTTTGAAGCCCTTGGCTTTGACATTTACGCTACCAGCGGCACAGCGAACGTGCTCAACCGTCACATGGTTGCAACCAACGCCATCCGCAACGTGGATGAGCCGTCCCCGAATATCATCGACCTGATTGAGTCCGGCAAGATTGACTATGTTGTTGCCACCTCGGTCAAGGGCCGTCATCCGGAGCTGGGCTCGGTGCACATCCGCCGCACGGCAGTCGAGCGCGCCATTCCGTGCCTGACCTCGATTGATACGGCGTCCGCACTGCTGCGCTGCCTCGAGGGCGATATTAAGATTGAAAACTGTGAGATGGTGGATATTAACACCATCTAAAGAAGTTCGATGAAAAGCGTATAGCTTTCATCGAGGGGGCTGTGCCGCGCGGGAGCGCGGACACAGCCCTTTTGCCATTTTGCGCGTAAGTATGCACATAAAATGGCTTTTATGGAAAGAACCTCCCAAAGGCGGTTCTTTTCTTGTTCTATTGCACCTTATGGCGCGAGGAGGGGAGCGGCGCAAAAAAAGACGCTTTTCCGCGTCTTTTTATACACAGGGTTGTGGATACTCTGTCAAGTGTTCGTCAGCGGCCGGGGGGAGAGCACCAGACCCAGCAGCAGCCCCACAAGTGCGGGCAGTACCCAACCGAAGCCTGTCTGCGTCAGCGGCAAGGCTGTGACCGCGTTTGTCCAGAGCGGAATGGACAGACCGCTTTGCGCCAGCGCTTCGGTCACGCTCTGCACGCAGGTCAGCCCGACGGTCAGCGGATAGACCAGACGAAACGCCGCCAGCTGCGGCACGAAAGACAGCGCAATCAGCACAATAGCCGCCGGATAGATTGCATTCAGCACAGGCGTAGACAGGCGGATGATGCCCGCAAGCCCGATATTCGACACGACCATGCTGGCCACTGAGAAAAACGCTGCAAATGCGCGGTAGGACACGTGCGGGAAAAGGCCGTGGAAGTAATCGCTGACACAGGAAATCAGGCCGATACAGGTGTTCAGGCATGCAATCAGAAAGATTGCCGCAAGCAGCACGCGTCCGGGCGTGCCAAACAGTGCGTAAGCGAGGGCGGAAAGGGTGTCGGCGCCGGATTCGCCGAGCGGGAAGGCCGCGCCTGCCAGTGCGCCTGCGTGCGTGAGCATCGCGTAAATCATGAGCAGCAGCGCGCCCGCAATCCAGCCCGCGCGAATCGTGCCGCGCACGACCTGTCCATCCTCCTCGATGCCTTTGGCGCGAATGTTGAGCGCAATGACCGCACCGAAGTTGAGCGCCGCGATGGTATCCATCGTCTGGTAGCCGCCGAGAAAGCCCGCCGCGACCGGCAGCGAAGCATAGTTTGGCTGCACCGTGCCGTAGTGTGCCGCGACCGGCGCAATCAGGCAGCCTGCAAACAGCACGACAATCAGCACAATCAGCGTCGGGCACAGAATCTTGCCCAAACGGTCGGTCAGCTTGTCCGGCCGCAGGGCAACAAGGAACGCAACTGCGAAGAACACCACCGAGTATACGGCCTGCTTTGCCGTGCCGCCGCCGATGATGGGCGCGAACATCTCAAACGAGGTGCTGGCCGTGCGTGGAATGGCAAGGCACGGACCGATGGACAGATAAATGAGCAAGGTGAATACCGCAGCAAAACGGGGATGGACCCGTCCGGCGAGAGCGGAAAGGCCACCCGACCGCGCCACTGCAATCACGCCCAGTACGGGCAGGCCGATTGCGCTCATGGCGAAGCCGAAAAAAGCCGGCCAAGCGGTGCTGCCTGCCTCGGCGCCGAGAAAGGGCGGGAAAATCAGATTGCCCGCCCCAAAAAACATGGAAAACAGCGTAAACCCGACGAGAAGCAGGTTTTTGCCGTGCAGCTTTTGCATAGAAAAGTTCCCCCTTATGTGACTCAACCTTATTATACCCGATGGGGTGGTTTTGTCAAACAAAACCGGGTAAAATAACAAAAAAGACCGCACAGAGCGGCCTTTTTTGTACATAAATGGTTACTTTTTCATAATGTCCTCGTCATGCGCGGCGCGTGCCACGATACCGGAGAGGAACAACAGTGCAATCAGGTTGGGGAACACCATCAGGCCGTTAAACAGGTCGGACAAATTCCAAACCAAATCGACCTTGAGTGCGGAGCCGATGACGATGCACACCACGACGATGGCGGCGTAGATCTTGGTGGCCTTTTGGCCGAACAGGGCCTTGACATTGGTTTCACCGAAGAAATACCAGCCAATGATGGTCGAAAACGCAAAGAACAGCATGCAGATGGCGACGAAAGCGTTGCCGAACGAGCCGAGCGTAAAGTTGAAGGCTGCCTGTGCCAGCGCTGTGCCTTGCAGTGCACCCGGTACGCCGGACTGCAGCTGGCCCGAGGTCAGAATGACCAGCGCGGTCAGCGTCAGCACGATAAAGGTATCGATAAATACGGAAACGATGGCGATTTCGCCCTGATCCTGCGGCTTTTCGACCTTTGCCAGCGCGTGCGCGTGCGGAGTCGAACCCATGCCGGCCTCGTTGGAGAACAGGCCGCGCGCCACGCCGTAGCGCATGGCTTCGCGTACGGTGATACCAACCGCACCGCCTAGGATGGCCTGCGGGTCAAACGCCGCAACAAAGATGGAGCGAAGAGCGGGGATAATCGCGGCGTGGTTGATGCACAGGATAACAACGCAGCCGACCATGTAGAAGCCGGCCATCACCGGCACGACCTTTTCGGTGAACGCCGCGATACGGCCGACACCGCCGAGGAAAATAAACGCCGCAATAACCGCGCAGATGACGCCGATGATACGCTTGTCTACGCCGAAGGCGTTCTGGAACGCCTCACTGATCGAGTTGGCCTGCACCATGTTGCCGGTGAAGCCAAGCGCAAAGATAATCGCAAGCGAGAAGAAAACAGCGAGGAACTTGCCGAAGCCGCCGGTAAAACGGGCGCGGATATAGTAAATCGGGCCGCCGGTCACGTGTCCCGACTGGTCGACCGTTTTGTACTTCTGCGCGAGTACAGCCTCGCCGTAGATGGTGGACATGCCGAAGAACGCGGAAAGCCACATCCAAAAGATGGCACCCGGGCCGCCGGAGTAGAGTGCGGTGGCTGCGCCCGCGATGTTGCCCGTGCCGACCTGCGCCGCAATGGCGGTAGTCAGCGCCTGAAACGGACTCATGCCGTCCTTGCCCGCTTTTTCACCGTTGAGTGAGAAGTGGCCGAACAGCCGCTTCCAGCCCGCGCCGAACTTACGCACCTGCACAAACCGCGTGCGGATGGTGAAGATGATACCGGTGCCTACCAGCAGATACAGCAGTACGCTGTTCCATACGATGTCGCTGATCTTGCTTACAAGATCCGCCAGTTGATCCATTGACATTTTACCTACATACCCCTTTTTCTGTTTTTGCGGCAAACAAAAAGAGCCAGAACCCTGTTTCAGGGTCTGACTCTGAAAGAACGGCCGGACAGCGCGGCAGAAAACGCAAAAAAAGCGCCCGCCCTGCGCTGTGGTTCGCACTCTGTCCTTTTGCCTGAGAGATTGGCGCGCGGTTTCCCCGGCCGCACGCTTTGCACCTTCGGCAGCTCCCTTCGGAGCGTTCTCCAGAGTCACATCCATTTACAGTCCCCATCCGGAAATCCGGACACCTGAGAGTTTTGCTCCTTCGGCAAGCCAGACGGCTTTTTCCTGCAAACTTCGTTTGTCGCTGTATGCTCTTTAGGATATTAGTGTATCACCCTGTGCATGTGCTGTCAAGTATTATCCGTTCCTGTCGTTTACCGACGGTTCATCCGTTCCTTGACAAGCTGTGCTATAATATAAAGGTTAAAGAATTGATTCCCGAAAGGAGGAACAACAACATGACCGACGCTTTGCAGCGCCTGCTCGACATGATTACCGGTTTTCTGGCAGAAAATCCGCTGGTCGGCGCATGGTATACGACGGTGGTCCGCTTTGTGTTTCCCATCCTTGCGCTGATGATTCTGGTCGGTGCGATCCGCTCGCTCTGGAAGGTCAAGCACCCGGACGAGGTCTGGGGCTATCTGGCGATGGCAAACGGCGTGCGCCTGCCCATCACCCACTGGGAAAATATCATCGGCCGCGCGCCCTCGTGCGATGTGCAGATCGAATACCCTTCGGTTTCGCGGCAGCACGCTGCTCTTATCCGTGAGGACGACGGCAGCTGGACGGTGTACGACCTCGGCTCAAAGGGGGGCGTGACGGTTAACGACCTGCCGGTGGACGAATACGCAGTGGTCGAGGACGGAGATACCGTCGCCTTCGGCGGGATTCCGACCATGCTGGTGCCGATCTCGGTGGAGGAGAAGCGCGAGCAGATGGTTGAGCGCCGCATGGAGGGCCGTCCTGCGGGCATGTGGGGTTCGCTGGTGCTGCTGACGCTGTTTCAGGTGCTGACCTCTTTGCAGCTGATTATTGCGGCGGGCGATGAGGCAACCGTCACCATCCCGCTGACCTTTCTGGTGCTGACGCTGGTTTGCTGGGGCTATTTTATCATTCTGCGCTCGTTCCGGCGCATCGGCTTTGAGATGGAAACGATCGCGTTTTTCCTATGTACGCTGTCGCTGGCCGTCACCGGTTCAAAGGTACCCGAGGAGATGCCCAAGCAGCTCATTGCGATTTTGATGGGGCTTGCCATTTTCCTGATTCTCGGCTTTTTCCTGCGCGACCTGACACGCGCGCAAAAGGTGCGCTGGTTTATGGGCGCGGCAGCGGTCGGCCTGCTGGTCATCACACTGCTGATTGGCTCCAGTCAGGGCGGCGCAAAGGCGTGGCTGCGGCTTGGTCCGCTGTCGCTGCAAACCTCGGAGATCGCCAAGATTTGTTATATTTTTGCGGGCGCTGCGACGCTCGACCGCCTGTTTAACAAGCGCAATCTGTGGATGTTTATTGGTCTAACCGGCATCTGCGGCGGCTGTCTCGCACTGCAAAACGACTTCGGTACGGCGCTGGTGTTCTTTGTGACATTTCTTGTCATCGCATTCCTGCGCTCGGGCGACTTTGCCGTGCTTGGCCTGATTTGTGCGGGCTGCTTCGGCGGCGGCATGGTCATGCTGACCGTCAAACCCCACGTTGCCGCGCGTTTTGCCTCGTGGGGCCACATCTGGGAGGATGTGTACGACGCGGGCTTCCAGCAGACCCACACGCTGACCGCGGCTGCGTCTGGCGGTATGATTGGCGTGGGCGCGGGCAAGGGATGGCTGAGCGGCCTGCCTGCGGCGGATACCGATATTGTATTCGGCATGCTGTGCGAGGAATGGGGCCTCATTATCGCGGTGCTGACCATCCTGTGCATCATTACGCTGGCGGTGTTCGCGGTGCGCGCATGCCGCGCGGGCCGGTCGAGCTTTTATACGATTGCGGCCTGTGCCGCGACCAGTCTGCTGGTGTTCCAGACCTGCCTGAACGTATTCGGCGCGGTCGATATCCTGCCGTTCACGGGCGTAACCCTGCCCTTTGTCTCGAACGGCGGCTCGTCCATGCTGTCGGCATGGGGCATGCTCGCCTTCCTTAAGGCGACCGACACGCGGCAGAATGCGTCCTTTGCGGTCAAGCTGCCCTCGCGGCGCGAACTGCGCGGGGAGGTGGACTAAATGCGGAAAATTGAAAAACGCGGTGTGTTCTGCCTGATTCTGGCGGCGCTTTTGGGACTGGGACTGGCGGTTTTCTGTTTCCAGTTCGTTATGGACGGCGGCGACTGGGCCTCCTATCCCTATAACCGGCATCTGTACAGCAACTCGGGCCAGCTCAAGGGCGGCACCATCCTCGACCGGGACGGCGACGTGCTTTCCACGCTGGACGAAAACGGCAACCGCATCTATTATCCGGACGGCGATATTCGCCGTGCCACCCTGCATGCGGTGGGTGACCCTGCGGGCAACATCGGCGCAGGCGCGCTGACCGCCTTCGCGGATAAGCTGTCGGGCTACAACCTGCTGACCGGCGTATATTCGCCGCTCGGCACGGGCAACAACCTGTATCTGACCATCGACGCTTATCTCAATAACATCGCCTATCAGGCGCTGGGCGGCATGAGCGGTACGGTGGGTGTGTACAATTACAAGACAGGCGAAATCCTGTGCATGGTTTCAACCCCGACCTTTGACCCCGCCGACCCGCCGAACATCGACCCGGATGACCCGGCGTGGGACGGCGTATATGTCAACCGTCTGCTGTCGGCAAACTCGATTCCCGGTTCGATTTTCAAGGTGGTTACGCTCAACGCGGCGATTGAAAATCTGCCCGACCTGTTCACCCGCAGCTGGAACTGCACCGGCTCGGTGGAAATCGGCGGCGACGTGGTCACCTGTCCGTATGCGCACGGCGAGCAGGATATTGAGGACGCGCTTGCCAACTCCTGCAACGGCGTATTCGGTCAGCTCGCGGTCGAGCTGGGCGGGGATACCATGCAGAAATACACCGATGCTGCGGGCCTGACCGAGGCCATCAAGGTAGACGGCGTCAACACCTCGGAAGGACACTTCAACTTTGACGGCAACGACAACCAGCTGGCATGGGCGGGTGTCGGTCAGGGTGAGGATACTATGTGCCCCATCAATATGATGCTCTATATGGGTGCAATCGCCAACGGCGGCAAGGCGGCGATGCCGCGTTTGATTGAGAAAACGACCACGGATTACGGCCTGCCGACCGGTTTGTACTTTGCGCATAAGTCCTCCAAACTGATTGAGGAGGACACGGCTTCGACCATCGCGGACATGATGCACAACAACGTCATTGAGACCTACGGTCAGGACCGTTTTCCGGGCATGGATATCTGCGCCAAGTCCGGCACGGCTGAGGTCGGCGCGGACCAGACGCCGAACGCCTGGTTTACCGGTTTTCTGCGGGACGAGGCCACGCCTTATGCCTTCATCGTTCTGGTGGAGAACGGCGGCGGCGGTTCGTCGGTTGCGGGTACGGTAGCCTCCAAGGTACTGACCGCGGCGGTTGAAAAAGGATACTAATAAAAAACGGCTCTCCTCCGGTTTTCGGAGGGGAGCCGTTTGCTTTTTATGCCGGACGAAACCAGCCGGGGACGATATCGTCCCGCACTGCAAGGTCGCGGAAAATGGCTGCCGCCGCATCTTCGTAGGCGCGCGGGTCGGTGGCTTTTTTGAGCCGCTTGCCGTGCTTTTCGCTGCCTTCAAACAGGTTGAGATGATAGAACCAAATCTCTTTCATGCGCAGTATGGCGATGCGTGCGTCGCCGAAGGCTTCGCAGTAGCGCGCATACAGCGCATCGTGAAAGGCGCGCAGCGTGTCGCGGTCCGCGCGCGGGCCGCCGCACAGGCGGGTGACAAGCGAGGGGTCGCCAATCAGTCCGCGCCCAATCATCACAGCGGGCAAAGCGGGGTAACGTGTCCCGACAGCCTGTGCGTCTTTCTCGGTTACGATGTCGCCGTTATAGCATACCGGCATGCGGCACTTTGGCAGCGCGGCGGCAAAGTCTGCTTCGCGCACCGTGCCCTTATAGAAATCCTGCCGCACCCGCGGATGAATGGTCAGCTCCGCAACCGGATAGCGGTTGTAGATTTCCAGCAGCCGCGTAAACTCCGCCGGGTCGTGCATTCCCAGCCGTGTTTTGATGGAAATGTTCGCATGCGTGGCCGAAAACACTGCGTCCAGAAAGCGGTCGAGCGCATCCGGGTCACCCAGAAAGCCCGCGCCCTTGCCCTTGGCCGTCACCGTACCGGACGGACAGCCGAGGTTGAGATTGACCTCCGCGTAACCCATATCGGCCAGCGCGTTCGCCGCCCAGATGCAGTCTGCGGCGGATTTGGTCAGTAGCTGCGGCACGGCAGGCACGCCGGCATTGACTTCGGGCGCAATATCACGCTTCTGGCGCGGGGTAAACCGCTCGGCTGTGGTCGGGGTGATAAACGGCATAAAATACTTGTCAATCCCCGGGAAATATTCGTGGTGCGTGCGGCGGTAAACCGCGCCGGTTACACCCTCCATCGGGGCAAAATAGTAGCGCATGGGCAAACCTCGTTCTCTTTGTTCTGCTGTCTATTATACCGGGGTTTACCCTTATCCGCAAGCGCTCAGGAGCGGGATTTGGGCCGCGCAATGAGCGCAAACAGACAGCCGAACACGATGGCGGCAGCAATGCCGCCCGCCGCACCTGTCACGCCGCCGGTGAACGCACCCAGCAGGCCGCTTTCCGCGACCGCTTTTGCTACGCCCTTAGCCAGCGAGTAGCCGAAGCCCAAAAGGGGAATGGTCGCGCCCGCGCCTGCGTAGTCCACGACCGGCTGGTACAGCCCAAAGGCTTGCAGCGCAACACCCAGCACCACCAGACTGACCAGAATGCGCGCAGGGGTCAGCTTGGTTCGGTCAATCAGCACCTGACAGACCGCGCAAATCGCACCGCCCACCCAGAATGCATTGACATACTCCATCCAGTTCATGCGTCGCTCCTTTCTATCACAACCGCGTGACAGATGCCGGCAATCGGCTGGCCCTGCTGTACCGAGGTCGGGCTCATCATCGCGCCCGTGCCTGCGAACACCAGCCGCCGCATCTTGCCGGCCTGCATATCGCGCAGCAGCGGCCCGCACAGCACCGCCGCCGAACAGCCGCAGCCCGAACCGCCCGCGTGCGCATCCTGTTCGTCTCCGAACAGCAGGCTGCCGCAGTCCGAGTAAACGGGGGAGAGGTCGATGCCGTCCGTGCGCAGGAGCGTGAGCAGCAGGTCCGCGCCGACGTGGCCGAGGTCGCCGGTGACAATGCAGTCAAAGTCGGTCGGCTGTGCGCCAAGGTCGGAAAGCAGGGTGGAGAGCGTGTCGTAGGCTGCGGGGGAAAACGGTGTTTTAGCACCATAATATTTTTGTAGCTCACGCGGTCTGCCCGTGATCTTGGATATACTCCTTTGCCGCCGCATAAGCGTCCGAAAATTTGAACTGGATGGTTATACCGCCACCCTCATGCACATAGATCATGTCGATCAGTTCAACGACAACCTCGCGCGTCAGGTTTTGCAGATTGCGGTATTTAACAAACTGTGTCAGGAAAGGGTTGGTTTCGTCCACGCCATTTTGCGCATCATCAATCCGCACCTGAATCGAGGCGATGCAAGCATCCAGTTTTGCCTGCTTCTGTTCGAACTGCTCCTTGAGCTGATGATATTCCTCGCGGGAAATATCACCCGCTTTCCAGTCCGGATACAGGGACATCTTCATCTGTTCGATACGCTCACGCTCTGCTTCCAACTGCCCCCGCTCGTCCAGCAGATGCTTTGTAGAACGGCTGCGTGTTCCACTCTGGTTAACTGCCGCAATCAGCTCGTCCATCTCGACCGCCAAGGCAATCTGATGTCGCAAGGCTTCGAGCACCGCCTGTTCCAGCCGGTCACTACGGATGGTGTGCTTGGTGCATGCACCGCTGTGTTGTTTCTTAAAAGTCGAGCAAATATAGTAGTGATAATCACGATATGGTTGGGAAATCAACTTGCGATTCATCGCCCTGCCGCAGTCCGCACATCGGAGAAAACCGGAGAATAAATATACCTTCTTTTGCATCGGTGCGGTGCGGGTATCCCGCGCAAATAACGACTGCACCCGCTCAAAAAGATCGTATGGAATGATGGCCTCATGCGTTGACTCAACCTCGAACCACTCTTCCTCCGGCACTGCCTCACTGACATGCAGCTTATAGCTTTTGATGCGGTTTTTACCCTGCACCATGTTGCCGATGTACAGCCGGTTGCGCAGTATGCGACGCACCGAACTATCCGGCCACAGGCCATCAAGCTTATCCGAAGCCGGATGCCGGTAATTCATACCCTGTTGCCGTTTGTAAGCAGACGGGTTAGGAATCCCCAGCTCATTCAGTCGCTTCGCAATGCCGATCACACTCATACCACCAGCAAACCAGTCAAAAATATCCCGCACCACTGCGGCGGCGGGTTCATCAATTAGCAGGCGATTGTGATCATCCGGGTCTTTACGGTAACCATAGGATGCAAACGAGCCGATGAATTTACCCTGCCGCCGTTTGAGATCAAGTGAAGAGCGCACCTTATTCGAAATATCACGGCAATACTCATCATTGATGATGTTCTTGAACGGCACAACCAAATTGTTAACCGAACGCGGATCGAGAAAGCTATCAACACGGTCACCCACCGAGATAAAACGTACATTCAGCAGTGGGAAAATCTGTTCGAGATATTCACCGACACCCACATAGTTACGGCCAAAGCGAGACAGGTCTTTGACAATGACGCAGTTGACTGTACCCACGCGCAAATCATCCACCATACGCTGGAATTCCGGACGTTTAAAATCTGTACCCGTATAGCCATCATCTACATACAATTTAGGCGCAGTCATATCCGTCTGCGTTTCCGCAAACTCGGTCAGCAGCTCGCGCTGACTGACAATACTATCGCTTTCCTCGCGGTCTCCATCCTCACGAGACAGGCGGACATATAGCGCCGGTTTCCACAGCTTTGCGGATGAATTGCCAGACGCTTTTCCATATTTACTTTTACGAGCCATTATAGTGTACCTCCTGTTAAAACTGGCGGCACATTATGACTACGTTTTGCAACAATATTATAACACAAAACGCATCAAACCGCAAGTTTTATCCATGATCAACCACTATATAAGATCATTAAATGCGTTTACCTAATTTCACCAAACAAGAGTATAAACTCGAAGCGCTATCGTCAAAACGTAATTCGACTTCCGTTTCTCCCACGCGAAAATGATAAGGATCACCAACTGCATCAATAAATGAACTCAGTCGTTTCTCCGTAGGTTGTGTTGTATCAATATATATATCCCGTATGTCGGGCAGCATATGACTTTTCGTATTTTCGTTTCTCATTTAGGCTCACCTTACTCATAAATTCATCACATATTATGCACACTTTTTATCCACTTCATAACATCATATTTTGTGCGCGATGCCCGCTACCGGAATGGATAGCAGCATGATATAATGGAACCATAATGATCTTTTCTGTTCTTTATTGTGGGGTATGACTTTATGAAAAAAGAAATCGCTTCTATCTTGTGTGCGGCAGCTATTACCTGTTCGGCCAGCGCCGCGAATGTCACGGACTTTGCAGATGTCCGTCCGTCAGACTGGTATCACGATGCAGTCAACTATGTTTGCGAAGCTGGCTTGATGAACGGTACATCAAACACAACATTCAGCCCGGACGACACCACCAGTCGCGGCATGATCGTGACCATCCTGTACCGACTGGCGGGATCGCCCGACATGCCCGAAAGCAACTGGGGCTACCCATACGTAGATGTGGACGCGGCAGCGTATTACAGCACACCGGTCTACTGGGCACGCATAAATGACCTTGTTACTGGATACAGCGATGACCAGTTCGGCCCGGATGATGCGATCACCCGCGAGCAGCTTACCGCCATGCTGTACCGCTATGCAGACTACCTCGGCCTTGATACAGATACCGGCTTTATACCAGATAAATACTATGATTTTTCGGACTATCAATCAGTTTCCCGTTACGCAGCAAACGCCATGAGCTGGTGCGTCAACAAGGGCATCGTCAGCGGCTCGGACGGAAAGTTAAATCCGCAAGAGACAGCCACTCGTGCCGAAGTCGCGACAATGCTAATGAACGCGGAAAGCGTTTTGTCCGAAACTGAACCGGCTGAGCCGGAAGCCCCGGTTTCACCAGACGGACAGCCTGTGTCGGATGATACCGACAACGAAACCACAGACGATAACCAGACTGTAACAGATGAAATCAGCCAGCGGCCTACCGGCAAATCTGCGGTAGACGAGTACGGCGGCTATTGGGATTATGACCTGTCCAATGCCACTTTTGATGCGGTCAATGATCTGCGTGAGGAAAACGGTTTGCCGCGTCTGGCCTACTCTCTCCAAGTGCAGGAATGGACGGATATCCGATCAAAAGAACTGGTCGGTGCATATCGTGATAACTTGTACGGAGCTCATTATCGTCCAGACGGTACGCTATTCGCTACTGTTGGAAAAGGCTGCAATACGGAAAACGCGTTAGGGAGTATAATCTCCGCTTCTGCACAGGATAACTTTAATCAATGGTATGGTTCGGATGGTCACCGAGATAATATGCTCAATACACGGTCTAAAACCTCAGCCGTTTCAATCTATGTGCTCGGCGAAAGGACATACGCGATTCAATTATTCAATATTCTTACTACCGATGAACTGAACCAACTGTAATATAGAGTAATCCCCCGTTTTGATGAACGGGGGATTCTCTTTGCCTTTAGAAATTAAATCCAATATTCGTTTCCGTCTGCATCAAGCACATAGTCGTGTTCGTGCGAAACTTCGGTAATCAGCCCCACAGACGAACCACTATCCGTGAAATATTGGATATGACCGCTGTAAGCCGAGGTATCCGGGTCGGTATCCCGTCCAGTAAGCTGGCAAATCAGCTTGGCAAAGTTCAGGCGGGACACATCACCGCTGAGCCCTGCATTCGTGCCAGTGATATACTTCACAAGCGTATTAAGCTGTTCCGAGGTAGCCCAGATTCGCAGATAACCTTTTTCCGAAACCTCATAGTTGATTTCATAATCAACATCTTCGGTCATTTTCGTTGTGTCGAATACGCTTGCAGGCAATACACCGATTGAGACAAAATATTTTGCTTCTTCGGGGATGCTGAACTCGTAGTCCGGCACCGTCACCGTCCCACGCTCCAACCATGTGTTTCCGCCGTTGGAGATCAAACGATATGCAACCGTGCAGGCTTCCTGCAAAGAGATGCGGTCACCCGGCCGCCACATGTTCTCACCGTAGCCATTGTAAAGCTGATAATGAATATCAGTGATCGGATCATCAACCACGCTTACGATCTCAATTTCCGGCGACTTTCCGGTGGCATTGCCGTTATCACCCTCTCCGGTCGCATAGTTGACATAGGTTGTACCGCCAGCATCCGCTTTAAATTGCACTGCCACGACAACCGTTCGGAACTGGCTGGGCTCGATATCACCCAGTTCCAGCGAAAATACCTTGTCTGCAAAACTCCAATCCTGATTCAGCACGCCATCTACATAAACATTATTTTGAAGAATTGGTGTCAGCATTGAGGTGTCCAGCGCATCCTTTAGGACTACATTCGTCCAAGTCTCGCTGCTGTTGTTGCCAACAACAATCGTAAAGGTAACTGTTTTTAATCCATTTGAAACATCCTTACTGACATTTACCACCGTCTTATCCACGTCCTTTGTGACATAGAAGCCAGTGGTATCATTAGGGTTTTGCGGTTCTTCCTCCGGTACGGTCACACCATCGTCTGTTGCCGTGCCGCCGCCGTTATCGCCGGATACATCCACGCTGTTTTGAAGTGTCGTACCCGCAGCACTGTCTACCACCTGCACATCAAAGGAAACCGTCACACTTTCGCCTGCGGCAAGATCGCCTACCCGCACGGACAGCGCGTTGCCGCTCAGCTTGTGCAGCGCCACCTTGCCATCCAGATAGACATTGCCGATCAGCTTCACGCCTGCGGGCAGGGTGTCATACGCCACAACGTTTTTCCACGGCGCGGTGGCCTTGTCGCCATTCTTTACTGTGATCTCGTAACGGAACGTGTCGCCTACATTGGCTTCGGACGTACTTGCGGACTTGGATACGATCGGATCGGCTTCGCCTTCGTCGATCTGCACGCCTGCATCCGGAAGCGGCGTCTGGTCGTCGCCATCCGCCAAAATGGCGGTGTTGACAATATACTTGCCCTGCATACCCTCGTCCACGGTCACATCAAAGGTGTACACCACCTGCGTATCCGGCGTGATTGCATAAGGCGTGAGCGTCAGCGTGCGCGAAGATGAATCATAGGAATATTCCGTCGTTGCCTGACCGTCTTTCTGGACGTTTCCTGAAAAGGTTACACCGTCTGGCAGTACGTCGGTCACAATAACGTCCGTCCAGTCTGCCGTTGCCATTGCGCCGTTCTGGAGCGTAATTGTGTAGGTGATCTTGTCGCCGACGTGAGCGGTGGTCTTATTCGCGGACTTTGCACCCGCATGACCGTCCGGCGTGCCGTCCTCGATGGTTACACCGTCGTCCGTGTCCTCCGTATCCGGTGCATTGCTCCCGCTGGCAATCGCCGTATTCTCGATCGTCATGCCGTAGGCATCACTGTTCACCAGAACATCAAAGCAAACCGTTTTTGTCTGGCCGGGGGCAATCGCATCCAGAGGGACAGACAGGGTTCGGTTCTCGTTGTCATACTGATATGCCGCCGAATAACCGTCCACTGTGACGTTGCTGTGGAAGGTCAGGCCGTCTGGGATGGTGTCCGCCATCACCGCGTCACGGATGTTCACCTCTGCCCCCGCGCCGTTGGATACCTCCACCGTGTAGGTCAGAGTATCACCGACAAGGGCGGAAGATTTGTCAACGCTCTTGTTGATGGACAGGTCGGTCATACCGTCCGCAACAACAACGCCGTCATCCTTGTCCTGCACCGGCTCGGTGTTGTCCGAGGTCAGGGTGGCAAGGTTCTGAATAGTGGTATTATAGGCATCCTCGTTCACCGTCACCACGAAAGAAACCGTGCGACTGGTATCTGGCTCGATGCTGCCGACGTTTACCGTGAGCAGGCGGCTTGCTTCACCATAGGTGTAATCACTTGTCGTGCTGCCGTCCAGCATGACCGAGCCATACTCGAACGTCAGGCCAGCAGGGATAACATCTGTAACGACTGCATTTTCTACAGGTACAGTTGCAGTCTCGCTGTTGGAGAGCGTCAGCGTATAGGTGATCTTATCGCCGACTTTGGCCGAGGACTTGTCCGAACGCTTTTCGATATTAGGACGCGCCTTGCCGTCACCGACGGAAACACCATCATCCGTGTCCTCGGCATCCGTGATGTTGTCGCCAGAGAGCACCGCCGTGTTGTAAACCGTTTTGCCGTAGGCCGATTCATTGACTGTCACCGAAAACGTGACCGTCTTTTCCGTCGCATGCGCAATGCTGCCCAGCGGCACGGTCAGGGTGCGGGTCTCGCTATCAAATGAGTAATCCACACTCATACCATCAACCTGTACACTGCCGTCCTCAAAATCCAGTTCAGCCGGAATAATGTCGATCATGGAAGCATTTTCGATCTCATAAGCTGCGCCCTCTGCGTTGCCGAGCGTGACTGTGTAAGTTAGCTTATCCCCGACCTTAGTAGCAGGCTTGTCTGCACGTTTTTCCACATAGGGCGCGGTGTCGCCCTTGTTGATATAAACGCCGTCGTCCGTGTCCTCGCATATGCCGTTTGTGCCCTCGGCGACTGCGGTGTTGTAGATCGTCTGGTTGTACATATCCGCATTGATCGTGGCTTTGAATGTTACCGTAACCGTCTGATCTGCGGCAATATCGCCCAGCGGGACAGAAAGCAATCCGTTTTCAAACGAGTGCTGTGCTGCTTTGTTATCGACATATACACTGCCGTCCACGAAGGTCAGGCCGTCCGGGATTGCGTCGGTGAGGACGACTTCCTTCCACGTGGAAGATGCTGCTTCATCATTCGTCAGCTTCATCGTATAAGTCAGGGTATCGCCTACATTAGCGATTTTGACGCTCGCCGTCTTTTCGATGGACGGGATCGCATCGCCGTTCGTGTACTGGTAGGTGATTGTGCGGATATAGCCGCGGTACTCGTATGCCGGTATTGCCTTGGGTGAGCGTTCTTCCTTGCCAGCCGTGGTAACAGTTTCGGCAAGCTCCTTGCCATTCTGGTCCACGAATTTCTCAACGATAATATTGTAGTTACCATCGTTATAGGACAGGCCGTGCCATTCCTCCGCGCTGTGCGGGATGGTGGCTTCCATCAGGTCACAGTAAGACCAATGCTTTTCGGCCAGATCGTTGTACGGACATTCGATGCCGAGTTCTTTCAGCTTTTCCAGCGTCACACTGCGGTTGATCATGCCGTTTACCAACCGCACGACCTCGGCACGGCTGATCGGCTCGTCCGGCCGGAAGCTGCCATCCGGGTAGCCTTCTACCCATCCTGCATTGGCCGCAGCGTTGATATAGCTGTACGCCCAATGGCCGTTGGGAACGTCGTCAAAGATGTTGCCGCCCTCATAGTCCAAATTGGCAAACCGCGCGGCCATGACTGCGAACTCTGCGCGTGTGACCGGTGCATCCGGCGCGAATTTGTGTTCCTCTGTGCCGTCTACAATGCCGATGTTATAAAGTGTTTCGACTTCTTTATAAAACCAGTAATCCGTCTTGACGTCCTCAAACGTGCCGTTTGACATGCGTCGCTGGAAGGCTGGGTATTCGCCGTCATAGAGACGGTAGAACACAGTAGCAGCTTCGGCGCGGGTCATGGACGCATCCGGCCGCACACTTTCGTCCGGGTAGCCGACGATATACGTCAGATCCTTGTGGGAGTAGATATATTCCACACTCTCCGTGTAATCGACGTAGGTGTAGTTCTCGATCTCCTGCGGCGACTTTTCTTCATGCGTGACACTGTATGTCTCCGGCTGGATGATCTCCTTGCCGTTCTCTGCGTCGATATACTTTGCCGTTACCTCGGCAAGCGTGCTGGTGCTGTCTGACGCGGCAAACGCTGTGACAGGCAGCGCCGACGCAGACAGGAGCAATGCCAGCCCCATCGACGTAACCCGCTTGAGCCGTTTCTTCAAAAAATCCATTTCCTCATCCCTCCATCTCAAACTTATTTCCAAACTGATACTGCATGGATAAACCATGCACTGAGTAGCACACTGGAACCACCCCCTTGAAATTTGGCGTGTATATGATAAAACCGCGCGGGAACCCGCACGGTACATACTTGGGCTTTATCCGTCAAAGCCCTCCATCTTTATTTGTCCCTCGATATTCCGGTCCTGCATCCACCAACGAAATACATCCTCGCCAGTTGTACCAGCACGCCATGAGCTGTCCAGCTTACCGCGCGCAGCACGTTCTTCGAGCATTCGCTCAAAGGCGCGGACATAAGCACGCCGATAGGTAGGATAGCGGCCGAACTCAAACAGGCGCATCCTGCGCCCTGCCATCGGACAGTCAACGCAGCCGACCCGATGGAAGCCACACGAATACAGCGGATTGACCGGTATTCTCTCGGCATGGATATACGACCACACATCATAGTTCGACCAATCCACGATCGGATTGCAGACCCTTTTTGCCTGCAATTTGCAGCTCTCGAACAAAAGGCGGGTATCTGCATTATCGTTGTTGATGATAACCTTTTTGCTGAGATCGTGCGGCATACTTTCGTAGATGCCGCGTTTGGTACGGCGGCTGGCGCTTTCCGCCCAACGGACGCCGATTGTAATCATGCGGCCCATACCGCCGCTTTCTTTCAGCACCGAACAACAGTACCTTACTGTCCGCGTGGGCGGCATCAACTTTTGCGGTATAAGCGTCCACATGGTAACCGGCCGCCGCTTGTACTGTGGAAAATTGATGGTGCATTTCACGCCATCCAGTTCCAAACGCCGGAATTGCGAACGGACATGGTACACAGTTTCCGGTGCGTCCACACTGGTGTGATTGTGCATGACCTCGTACCGGATACCGGAAACGGCGGCAAGGTACAGGCATACGTCACTGTCCTTGCCGCCGCTCGTCGTAATGACCAAAGGCTTGCCGTAATAGGCTTCACTCATTTCCGCCGCTAATCGTAGGCGCTCGATTGCTCTATGTTCTAAATCCATCCGTCAGCCCCAGACTGCGCAGTGCGCTTTCATCAATCTTTTTCAATGTCGCTTTATCCATTGCACCGACAAAATTCCCCAGTCGTGCTTTGTCTACTGTCCTTATCTGTTCTAACAACACAACCGAATATTGCGGCAAGCCCTGCATACAGACGGGCACATGAGTAACAAGATGCTTGTCCCGATGCAAATTGCTTGTAAGCGGCGCTACAATCACCGTAGGCGAGTATTTGTTTCCAATATCATTTTGCAAAATTACAACAGGACGCACACCGTCCTGTTCTGAACCAATAACAGGACTGAGATCAGCCCAAAACACATCACCACGTTTATACATTCATTTCACTCCCACACCAAACACTGAACTTTTGGAATTAAAAAACTTTCCCGTATCGTAGATACCGTCCTGCCAAAGAACGAAGCGCACACCTGATATTCTGCTACAATGAACCGGTCGTCCGGATGGACAAAGATAACAGTAGCAGGTACGGTCTTACGGCAACTGTTTTTTGCCCAGATACCATCTATAATTGCAGGCCGCACTAATACACGTTCGCCAACTTCGTATTTATGTTTCTTCGGCTGGATTTCCCAATCTGGCATTTCACTCACATCCTGTCTGCTTATGTGATGTACGCGCGACAGACAGTAATCTCCCGTCTGCCGCAAAAACTTAAAACACTTTAGACACATCCTTTCCTGCTGCCAAGCCTATTTGTTCTCAACGCCCCGACTTGTGGGGAAGCAGACAGATGATCGCTGGCAAGCCATTCCATAGGCCGTTTTACCTCTGCGTGGTTCTCACATCAGCCGCCCCCATTGCTTGTGTCTGTGGCTGGGCGGAAGTCTCATTATCTGCCTGCGTGTCGTCGCTTTACGGGTGCCGCCCCGTATTTCGTACCGTCATGGTTTGCCGCTCGGCCGGACTTGTCCGACGTCCCCGCGCATGGGTACCGCAGCTCGGCGCAAACAGTTCTGTATCTGCTGCCTGTATCTTAAATTTTCAAGGTGCATATGTAATCCGCTTTCCTTTTTCAAAAAGTACATTTTATCGGTCTTTCCTTTTGGTATAATCACTCTGAACAGCGATGCCAAGTATTTCGCATATCGCATCCACGATCTTCGGCGTCGCAAGCTGTCCGGTTTCGATTTTGCGAAGATAGGAGCGGTCAAAGTACAACCCTGTGTACCGCTTTACTTCCTCGACCAACCACACTTTGTTTTGATTAAGAGCAATAAGCCGATAGTTAATTTTTTTACCAAACGAGCAAAGTTCCCTTTTTTTCATGGTCAACTACTCCCTTTCTATTGACATTTACATAAAAGTGTAATATTATATATTTGTTCTATAAATTACGTTTTTGCGAAATCTATGAGTGAATTATATTATTCTATCGCGTAAGTGTCAACGTGTAAAATTTCGTTTCTGCGTAATTTTGGCATATACTACAAATGGACGGGTGATTTTATGTCAGAATTGTATAATAAAATAGCGGCTTTATGCGCTGAGAAGGGGATTACTGTCACAGAGCTATGCAGGCAATGTGAAATAAGCCGTGCATCACTGTCCGATCTCAAAGTTGGACGAAAGAAAACCCTTTCTACTAAAAACCTTTCAAAAATTGCCGATTATCTAAATGTGCCGATTGAATTTTTACTTAGCATGGAGCAAAAAGAAACGCCCGTCCTGACGAAGCGGGACGAGCGTGACATAGCAAAAAGACTGGATATGATTTTAGGTGATCTTGGCGACACCGAAGCAAGCCTGATGTTTGACGGTGAGCCAATCGACGATGAAACGCGGGAGCTCCTGCGCATTAGCCTGCAAAACCAGCTCGAAATTTCCAAACGGATTGCCAAACAAAAGTTTACTCCAAAAAAGTACCGGAAATGAAATAGAGGTGCTGCATATTGTCAATAAAGCATAAGGTCGATATGTTATGCCGAAAATGTGATACCAGAGACCCGTTCACAATCGCTGCGAAACTCGGTATTCGGGTTCTCCACGAACCCCTTGGAAGTATCAGAGGATATTACAGCCGTACGCACAGAATCAAGTTCATACATATCAATCAAGACCTTTCAAAAGAGCGACAGCGGCAAGTATGCGCACATGAATTAGGACATGCAATCTTACACCCGAAAAGCAATACACCGTTTTTACGGGCAAATACCCTCTATTCTGTCAATAAGTTGGAAGCAGAAGCTAACCGTTTTATGGCGCTGCTGTTACATCCGGAAACTGAGATTCGGGACTATGCGCAATGTGGCTATACAATTTATCAAATAGCCGATATATGCGGACTAACGCCGGAATTGGTAGAATATATCTTGAATGAATAAGAAAAAGCGTTCTTTGTCAGAACGCTTTTTTCATCATTTATCCAATTTCGCATCTACTGTACGCAGCAATGCCTGTATATCTGCGATTTGCGCGTCATTCAGATACAGTGGCTGGAGATTGTTGATTACGCAGTACGCAGCGGCAACACCAGCAGCATCACCAAGAACACACAGGTTACACAATACTCGCACTTCACCCCATGCAAAAGATGAAACATTAGCTGCATAGCCGGGAAGCAGCAGGTTTGAAACATAATGGGTCAACAGTGCTTCATACGGAAGATATACTGGATGCACCGGATCACTATTTCCGATATTCATATCCGGCCGCATTTTACGGAAGCTGTCATAGCCCCATAGCCATTCCGAACCATTCTGACAATCCGATGGGGCGTATGGGTGGATATCTGCATTATAGTGCGCAAGGCCAATATGGTGTGCATAATACTTACTATCTGCACCATCACCCGACGACGCACCTGCACGCAGAGCAGCCGTGGCACCGACATGATAGTTTTCGTTTTCATCGTCTGCGCCGGTATAGGTGGAACTGCGTGCCATGTGTACAGTCTCCCGGATATACAGCACGTCGCCAACTTCCGGGTATCCTGCGGAATCGGTCACAAAGTCAGCGTTTTCAAAGCCCGGATATTCTCGGAGCGCGCCAAGGACTTCGGCCTTTTTGTCCTTTAGGAACTGTCGTGCATCTACCCATGCATCATCTACATTTTTTGTCCCTGCCAGCATTGCCGGATAAAACCTTGTCCCCTTGTCACGATGGTTTGCTCGCCCATCAACACCAAAGATGAGAAACGTATTTGCCCACCACTCATCCAAGTTTTTACCGTTCTGGGCTGCGTTTACTGGTTTAATCATGTAGCCTTGAGAGGCGTATTTCTTATTAAACGCAGCTATCTTATTACCGCTATCCTTGTATTCCACGCTTCCACCCCAGCAGGACCATGCGCCGCTTGCAGAGTCTTGTGAATAATAAAAGCCGGAACCGGATTTGGTGTGGTCAATACCCTTTAGCTTTACCATCAGGGTCGCAGCCGCCTGCTTTGCAACCTTGCCTGCTACTTCACCGGCAGGAAGGTTTGGCCAGCAGTAACGACCAGTGGTACATGCAGAATTCACCATACGCGCAAGCCGATCTTCGACAGACGCATCAATGAAAATATCCGCTGTCAGGGTTTGCACGGCACCGCTGCCCCAGTTAACACGCTTGTCCGCATCCAGACAAAGGGGCTTGATTGTAACTGAGGTTATACGATACGGATTTGATACCGTAGTATAATCGCAAATATCATAACCCCAGTGAATTTGGATATTACTGTACTTGTTCAGGCTTTTTAGCAACTCAGCCGCCAAATCGTCTGTATTGTATCCGATGCCAAAACCAATCAACCAACCGAAAGTGCCTTGCTGGGTAAGCGGTGAGACGTAGTCCCAATAGTTCTGTCCGCCGACTGTGGCGATTCCGCCCAGCTTGTGCGGTACATATGGTACGATAACATGAATCATCGCAGTCATCGCAGTAGCAGCAGCTTTGGCGGCCGCTGCTATGGCGGGGAGGTCACCCCCATAAATTAGCAGCGTATTCCCCAATCATAGATCCCTCCTACAATAATAATTACGGTTTAAGGCGCGGCAGCCAGCCGCGTCTTTTTCCATCTCAAAGCTGAAGCTGTTAGAATGAGGGGGTTAACGGCCTGACAGTTTGTCCCTTGGGCTAACACGCCCGCCGAGGAGTCCGTCAGCCGCCTCTCTCGTTCGCAGCATTCGATTTGCGCAGGTTGTTCCACCGTTTTCGGTGCGTTCGTGTCACCCAGGAGATTGAACAAGCAATGAGTAGACGGCGGGAAGCCATATCCAATCAGAAGGAGACGTAAAATGAACGCAGTTGGAATTGATGTTTCCAGCGGCCAATGGGTGAAGTGGCATTGCTGCCACAGGAATTTTTCCATACCGAGGTTGGTCTGGAGCAGATGGCTTATGCCATCATTGCGCTAGGCGAAGACACCCGCGTTGTCATGGAAGCAACCGGCCGCTACCATGAGCCGGTTGCGGTCGCGCTACATGAGTACGGTATCTACGTCTGTGTCCTAAATCCGCTGTACATCAAGCAGAGCGGGGGCGGTTCCATCCGTAAGGTCAAGACCGACAAGGCTGACGCCATGAAGATCGCCAAGTACGGCCTTGACAACTGGGTGGATCTGCGGGAATATACTCTCATGGACACTGTAAGACAACAACTGAAGCTGTGCAGCCGCCAGTACAATCTCTACATGAAAACGGTGGTGTCGCTACAAAACAATCTCATTTCTCTGACAGACAAGACATTTCCAAGCGTGAACGAACTATTCTCCAGCCCGGAGCGTGCGGACGGCCACCAGAAATGGGTGGACTTTGTCATGACATTCTGGCACTGCGACTGCATCTGCCGCGTCAGCGAAAAGGCTTTTACCGAGCGTTACCAGAAGTGGTGCAAACGCAAAGGTTACCATTTCAGCGTCGAGAAAGCATTGGACATCTATGCCAGCAGCTGTGGGCATTTCACTACACTACCGAAGAACGATAACACCAAGCTGCTCATTGTCACAGCCGCGCAGCAGCTTCTTGCAGGCAAGACCACACTGGCCGCTCTGCGGGCAGAGATGACACGGCTCGCATCCCAGCTTCCAGAATATGAGACTGTGCGCGCCATGTACGGCGTTGGCGAAACCACTGCCGCGCAGCTTATAGCCGAGATCGGCGATGTGCGCCGCTTTCCGCGCCGCAGTTCTATCGTTGGCTTTGCGGGCGTTGACCCTGGTGTGGATGAATCTGGCAAGCACAACGCCAAGAGTGTTCCCACCTCAAAGCGTGGCTCGCCTCACCTGCGGAAAACGCTGTACCAGATCGTCTGCACCTATCTCAGAAAAGCACCAGCAGACGAGCCAGTGTACCAGTTTCTCGATAAGAAACGCGCTGAGGGCAAGCCATACTTTGTATACATGACCGCCGCACAGAACAAGTTCCTGCGTATCTACTACGCCCGTGTGAAGGAATGCCTGGAGGCTTTTGACGCACAGCAGGACACCTCACAAGGATAAATCAGATTGCTACTTTATCCCAGCTGGCGAAACTTTTTCTCCAGCCTGTTTTGTCATACCCTTTTTCAGTCGCACAAATTTTGCGGGACTTTTTTCATTTCAGCTATTGACTTTTGTTTGCAGGACTCCTTGTATTATTATACACTACTTTGTTTTCACCACTAATATATAATTGGTGTAAAGAGACTTATCACTAATAGACAGACGGATATGATAGGTTTGTCCTTTTTCCACTCCAAAAGAAGAAACTACTATTTCATTAGTGCCTTTTGATACCGTTTGACTTATTTGAGGCAATTCATTTTTTGCAAGGTCAAAAATTTCCATTGTGACAGGTCGATTTTTATCCGGCAAACTACTAAGACAGACTTGAATATCTCCAGTTGTGGGCGCAATAAATTTGTAACAGTCAATGTCTCTTGAAGACTGTAAAATTCCCACTAACGAAGAATTTATCTGAATAGCTTGTGCATCAGTGAGCTTATCGTTATTGCCTGCACCATTAGGCTCATATTCATTCTGAGTAGTTTCGGTTTCTTCTTCATATTTATTGGATGTATTAATATTTACTTGTTGCTTTTCTTCATTCCAAATCACTTCAAAATCGAAGTTTTTAGCAATGTCACGTAATTTATAAAAATTATAGCGTAAGCCTATAATATAGGAGCGATGGTCGAGGGTATCAGGCGGCAAAGACACAATCGAGGAAAGCGTCGAACAGCTCCTCCGGAGTGCGGTATCCCAGTTTCCTGCGTGGACGGCCATTGAGCTCGTCAGCAGCGGCAAGAATGTCCTCATCGGTGTAAGCATCAATGGAAACTTCCTTGGGAACAAAGGCGCGGAACAGGCCATTATGCCGTTCGTTCTGTGGGCGCTCCCAAGCAGTGTAAGGATGTGCGAAAAAGACTTTGGTCCCCCATTCCTCAATTTGAGCAAAGTCGGCGAACTCACTGCCATTATCCACAGTAATTGTCTTAAAGACCTGCGAAAAGCGCTCGCCATACACATTGTGAAGGGTGTTCATGAGCCCCAGTACCGCTGCGCTGGTTTTGCCGGAGATACGGAATGCGAGGTAGGTCCGGGTCTTTTTCTCCAACAGGGAGAAGATCACGGACTCCCCAGCGGCTCGCTTGCCAACCACAGTATCGCCCTCCCAGTGGCCTTCTTCCAGACGGAGGGAGGCGATTTCCGGACGGTTAGAAATGCTGGCTCCGTAACGCTTTTTATTCTCCCGCACACGAGGTTTGGTTGTTTTCCGTTTCAATGCTTCAGGCAGTTCGGTTGGCCGGATGCAAAGGTGCCCGCTCCAGACCATGTTGTAAAGGGAGCGCGTGCAAACCATCTCGGACGGATCGTACAGGGCATGCAGTCTGGCATAGCCGCAGCACGCATCCAGAGACCACTTATGTTCCCGCACTTGGCGAACCACCCAGCTGATAAAATTACGGCATTGCTCCGTTTTCGACTTCCTGTGGCAGTGTGCCCTGTTGGCCTCATAGACTGCTTTGCCCAGATTTGGAGAGTAGCCAGGCGCCCGTCCTCTGCCGCCCTTACGAGCCGGTGTGCCGCGCCGCAATTCGTTTGTCACGGTTGATGGCGCACAGCCCACCTGTCTTGCAATCGCCCGGATCCCCAGCCCCTGCTGCCGGAGGGCTTTTATTGCACCCCGATCTTCCATGCGAAGGTGCTGGCCCTTCTTGCGTTCTGTCTCGTTTGTGCTATAATTGAGGCAGTCCATAGTGATTGTCCTCCCTTGGCAGATGTTGTCTGGAAACTCCATTCTACCACAGAGGTAAATCACTATGGATTTTCTCTGTCCAACTTGATTTTACAATCAACCATATAAAATTTGTGTAGAAATAATACACAATACATATAGTGGTTCGAACGCGAACTGCGGCTGCTGATCGGGATTCGGGACAACTGCGAAAAGATCGTGCTGACCAACGGCCGGCTCACGCTCGGGAATTACAACGGCATCAAGGTTTAAGGCAACACCGCACAAAGGAAAAAATGTGATATAATAAAGCTATGGATAAGCAGATGAGTCTGTCGGGCCTGAGCGATGAATTGAGTCAGGTGCGGACAAAGAAGAAAGAATTCCTGAGTCAGATAGAGCGCATTGTCCCATGGGGAGAGTGGATCAAACTCATTCGGCCGCACTATTACAAAGGAGAGCGCGGCAATAAGCCCTACGATCTGGAACGGATGCTGCGGATTTATCTGGTGCAAAACCTGTATGATCTGTCGGACATGGCAACAGTAGCGGAAGTGATCGACAGCCGAGCATTCTCGGAATTCTGCGGAGTGGAATCGAGCAATCAGGTGCCGGACGGCGATACGCTGGGCCGGTTCCGGAATTTGCTGCTCCGCAGCGGGCTGCAGGAGAAGTTGTTTGCGCAGGTGGTATGCCTGCTGCAGGAAAAAGGCCTGCTGCTGAAGAAGGGAACCATAGTGGACTCTACCCTGATCGCAGCGCCGTCGTCGACAAAGAACAGGGAAAAGAAACGGGACCCGGAAGCGCACCCGGTGAAAAAGGGGAACAGCTGGCATTTTGGCTATAAAGCACACATCGGGGTGGATAAAAACAGCGGGCTGGCGCACACAGTAAAGGTCACCAGCGCCAACATCCACGATGTAACGATGGTGCCGGAGCTTTTGACCGGCGAAGAGGCCAGCGTATATGGAGACAGCGGCTACCTGGGCGCCGAAAAACGGGAAGACGCCATTCTTTTCAATAGCAAGGGGAAACGGGTCCGTTATAAAATCAACAGACGGCCCTCGCAGATCAAGCACGCAGACAATCGTTCCCTCGCACAAATCAAACGCCGTGAACGGGAGAAATCCTCCGTACGGGCCAAGGTAGAGCATGTCTTTGCTGTAGTAAAAGGCCAGCTTCGATACCGGAAAACAAGGTACCGGGGTCTGCGAAAACAGATCGCCAAACTGAATATCCTGTTCGCGCTGGCGAATCTGATCCTGGCTGACAGGCGGTCCTGCCTGACGGCTTAAATCAGTGCGCCTGCATCGCTGATGGAATGGCCTACTATGCCCTGCCGGATGGAATCTTCCCGCAGGGCTTTTCCTTTGGCGTGTTCTGCGGTGTTGCCTTAAAACCTGACGGCTGGCTAATGGAGGCGGTATAAAAATATCTGCGTGTAATTGCTCGATATGATGCGAGTCTGTCTCAAAACCTTCAAGTATTGCCACCGGTTGCAAAACGCAGCGTCATAAGCCATAATAGGGGTATCAAAACCTATATTCAAAACTCGCGGTGTCAAAACCGGGAAAACGGGGGAATTTACATGACATTCGGCTACGCGAGAGTCTCGACCAAGACGCAGGCGCGCGACGGCAACAGTCTGGACGCGCAGCAGACGGCGCTGACGGCGGCGGGCGCGGAAAAAATTTACACGGACACCTTCACCGGCACGAAGATCGAGCGTCCGGAGTTCGACAGGCTGCGGGCGCAGCTGCGAAAAGGCGATGTGCTCATCGTGACAAAGCTCGACCGCCTCGCGCGGTCGGTGTCGCAGGCGTCCGGCCTCATCACCGAGATGATCGACGAGGGCATCACCATCAACGTGCTCAACCTTGGCATCCTGTCTAACGACTCGGTCAACACGCTGCTGCGCAACGTGCTGCTGTCGTTCGCGCAGTTCGAGCGCGACATGATCGTCCAGCGCACGCAGGAGGGCAAGGCGGTCGCGCGCGCCACCGACCCGAATTTCCGTGAGGGCCGTCCGCCCAAGTTCGATGCCGAGCAGCTTGACCACGCGATGACCCTGCTCGAGGACCATTCCTACGCGCAGGTCGTCAAATTGACCGGCATCAGCAAGTCCACGCTCATCCGGGAGAGGAAGCGGCGCTGTCAGTTCGGCGAGCCGGAAAAATAAAGGAGCCTCCATCGCCGTGCGTGGAAGCTCCTTTTGGGTAAAGTAGGGTGATATGATTTTCAACAACTGAGATCTGGAAAACAAACAGGAGGAGTCGGATATTTGTTTATCCGGTCATGAAGATTGGGTAAATACACGCCGATCGCTGGAGCGGTTTCATACCTGCTGTCTCAGACAGTGTATTCACGCATCACAGACTTGCGGCAATATTCCAAATAACCTGCAGGGCATTCTTCACCGCGAGTAATACGTTTCGTACGTCCTCCTCTTTATCGCGATATGCCATGTCGCGACAATCCTTAATCGTTCCGTCGATGGGATCAAATCCCATCGTCCAGATGTCAGTATAAGGACTATCCACGGAAATTGACCTCTCAATGCCAACCTGATTCAGGCTGAAAAACTGATTGGGCGCCAGTGCTTTCATGCGTTCATATACACCGTATCCATTTGCACCGTTGGCTTCGGTAAACGTCAGGAGCAGCGTTGTCAGGGCATATTCCATCGTTGCTGCTGCACGTTCATTGCCCAGTTCACGCGCCCGTTTGTTCAATGGCTTAATCAGTGTCATGTACGGCAGCACGCTGCCGAGCAGCTCACCGCCATTCTCTTTGGCGATAGTCGGCAGATATTTCACCGCATATTCCAAAAGCGCATAAACTGCGTTTACATCCGCTTCCGTGCAGCCGAGGTTCTCCGCTTTTTCCAACAGAGATACCAGCAGAATCACCATAGATTTTACGCCGTTCTCCGGCAGAGTACCTGTCGACAGCACTGCAAGCGCCTTTGACGCTTCAACATCTTCCAGACTGGCGTTTTTTACGATCTCTCCCATGGACATCGTAAGTTGACAGGTGCCTGCGGCATCCCGGTATTGAATCCACTTTCCATTGCCATAAGCACAGGCGGCAATATCTCTCAGCTTGAACAGTCCGCTTTTCAGCGACTGCTCTGCTGTAATCGTGCGGGGCATTCGTTTCAGCATAATATTAACTGTGTCTCCTTTCCTGAGTTTACGGTTCTACATTCGTTCTGCGCAGTTCATCCTGCACTTCGTGAATATCTAATTCCAGCGGCTTTTTGTTCTGCGCAACACACATCGCGGCAACAATACCCATAGCATGCCCCATATTCATTACAATCGGCATTACGCGATAGCTGGAGTGTGCCTTATGCGTACCCGAAATATTGCGTCCGTTCAGCAGAATACCCTCCACCGTCTTTGGTACAAAGCAGCGCAGTGGGATCGTATACGGCTTCGGCTGCTTGAACGCCTTGTATTCACCATTGGCATCCAGCCCGGCGCCTTCTACATTGTGCAGATCAAAGAAGAAATTCGACTTGGTAACTACCCAGTCTTCAAAGGTACGAGCCTGCGCAATATCCTGCTCATTCAGCTGATAATTCGCCTCAAACCGGCGGGTTTCACGCACACCGATCACATCGGCGCTGTCGATCAGATAACAGCCCTCATATCCCGGCACATGGCGGCGCAGAAATGCAATAATCTCGGGAATCTGTTTTCTGCATACGTATTCAGCACGATTCAGATCTCTTGCATTTGTGCCGTCCACATCGGTCATATTGCTCATGTTGACCGTAACAATGCCTGGGAGCGACGAAGGATACAGCAGGATATGACCTGCCGGAGAGGGTAATTCCTGACGACCGAGTGTTTGCAGATCGCCTTCCGGCAGCTGGACCGTATCCTCAAAGCCCCAGAAGAACATGGCGCGATCCATATCTACGCCGGCAACCTTGAACATGATCGTCATCGGCTGCATACCGCCGTCCGTCGAACGTCCCTTTTCAAACGGAACGCCCGCACGTGCGGCCACGTCGCCGTCGCCGGTCGAATCGATCACCATTTTGCTCAGGATCGCTTCCCGGCCGGATTTGCTCTCTGTGATTACACCCGCAACGCGGTTTCCCTCCATAATGACATCGCTGAAGCCTGTGTACAGCTGTACATTAACGCCGGCCTCCATCAGCATATCCAGCATCAGAATACGCAGTTTTTCCGGATTGATGACCTGCTCTGCTTCACAGTCGCGTGCCTTTGCGCGCAGCTCTTCAAAGCAGCCGCCGTCCTGTCTGCCGGTCCAATGACTCATAATGCCCGTGGTTGCCACGCCGCCGATCGCGCCGTATTGCTCGATCAGCATCGTTTTTCGCCCCATCCGTGCCGCATGCAGCGCTGCACCGAAGCCTGCCGGGCCGCCGCCGACGACTAGCACCTCAGTCTCCGCCGAGATCGGGATCTCTCTGCTGGGTTCTGTGTAAAACTTCATTTGTCTCTACTCCTTGTTTTATTGTGCGTTTTCCTTCTTTTTTCTATCTTTAATCGCCTTGTAGAAGAACATACCGATCGAAAGCGCCGCCAGCGCAAGGAACAGCACACTGAACGGACGGGTGAAAAAGATTGACAACGAACCGTCCGACATAACCATCGAATTACGGAAATTGCTCTCGACCAGGTCGCCTAGCACCACGCCGAGGATGATTGGCACCACGCTAAAGCCCAGCTTGCGCAGAAGGAACGAGAATGCGCCGATAATCACAGCCAGAAGCACGTGGAAGGTGCTCGCCTCGCTCGAATACACGCCAGTGATGCAGTAGACAATGATGATAGCGCTCATCAGCTCATAGGGAATACGGGTGATGTTGGAATACAGCGGCGTGAAAACACGACCGATGACCAGCATTAGAATATTGACAACGACCAGACCGACCATAATGCCGTACAGAATGTCGCTGTGCTCTTTGAACATGGATGGACCGGGCACCATACCCTGTAGCATGAATGCGCCGAGAAGAATGGCCGTGCAGCCATCGCCGGGCACGCCGAGCGTGGTTAGCGGAATCAACGTCGAGCCGGTGGTTGCGTTGTTCGCGGATTCGGTTGCGGAGATACCCTCGATCTCGCCCTTGCCAAAATTATCTCTATATTTGGAGGTCTTTTTGGCCTGATCGTAGCTGATGAAGGCCGCGATACCACCGCCGGTGCCGGGGATCGCACCGATAATCGTACCGATGATAGAGGATACCGTCATCGTGCGAAGACAACGCTTAATTTCTGCCCAGGTCAGCTTTTCATGGTCGAGCTTGAGCTTTTGCTTGCGTGCTGGATCGGTGCGCGGATTGTAATCTGAGCGGCTGAGCAGCTCAGCGATTGCAAACAGGCCGACGAGTGTGACAATCAGCGGGATGCCTGCACCCAGTCTGCGCACACCGAAGGTAAAGCGCATACTGCCGCTCACCGAATCCTGACCAATCAGGGTGATGAAGATGCCAATGATGCCGCCCATAAGGCCTTTGACGATGTTATCGCCCGAAATGCTTGAGATGATCGACAAACCAAACACCGCGATGCAGAAATATTCCGGTGGGCCGAACATCTGCGTGAATTGCGAGATGGCCGGCGCAGCAAACAACAGCACAAGCGCACTGAACAGGCCGCCGAAAAACGAGGCATACAGCGCCATGGTCAGCGCTTTGAGCGGCTTTCCCTGCTTGGTGAACGGATAACCATCCAGTACGGTCGCAGCACTGGATGGTGTGCCGGGCGTGTTGATCAGAATAGCGGTGATCGAGCCTCCATAGGTACCACCGCAATACAAGCCGAGCAGCAGTAGCATTGCCGGTATGGGATCCATGCTATAGGTCAGTGGCAAGCAAAGAATGATCGCGATATCCGCGGTTAGGCCGGGAATCGCACCGATTACGATGCCGGCCAGCAGTCCAATCAGGATGGCGATAAAGCTTTCCAGCGACGCCATCAGAGACAGACCAGTCATAATATTATCAAACATAGCGTCACTTCCCCCTTATGGTAGCGTTACGCTCATCGCCGTAAAGGCGAAATAAGCAACGAAAACATTGGCACTGGCAACTGCATAAAACCACCATTTGCGTGCGCCGAAATACAGCAGGATGCAGTTGGAGAGCACCAGGGAAGAAATGATAAACCCTGCATACGGTAAAATAATTGCGTAGATCAACAGCATCAGAATGTAAATCAGCGGCTTGAGCTTGAGCAGTTTTTCTCGGCTGAACATCGCGCCCGAGATCATGTATTCGGTTTTCTGCTTGGACAACACACCTTGCGCCAGTAGTATTGCGCTGCAAAGGATCATTCCGCGGATCATCAGCGTTGGCACAGTTGCAGCAGTAACTGCACCGGTTTCAAAGGTTTTGATCTGTGATGGGATCATAATATGCAAGATGATCGAAATGATTAGAAACAGCGCACCGGTTATCATATTGGAATTGAGTTTGATTTTCAAAAGATTCACCTCTTTCCAGATGTATCGTATGCGCACGTAAAATATAGTTACGCTGCGCCTACATCATTGCTGTTAATTATGATTCGATCATATCGACATAGGCATCCATACTGGTCATCTGATCCTCAATGAACTGGGTGACCTCAGCGCCATCCGCATCCCAGAGCGGATAGCCCATTTCTTCCATATACGAGAGGAATTCCTCATCGGCATATACCTCATCGAGCATCGCGTTAAGCTTGTCGATGATCTCCTGCGGTACTTCCGAGCGGACTGCCAGACAGTCTACACCCATAAACTCCACATCGACATCCCAATTCTTGATGGATTCTACCGTGCCGTACGGGGTTTCTACTGCTTCCGGGTAGAAAGTGGCGACCGCCGTGATATTGCCCTCTTCCTGATGTGAGTAATAAGCCGGCGGCGTACCCAGGCCGCAGTCAACCTGTCCGGAAACTACCGCGTTGATGGATTCAGCCTCGCTGCTCATAACGACCGGCTCGGCTTCGATCCCCAGCGTTTCAAACATTGCAGACGCAACAACATATTGGTCGCCGCCCGGGCCAGACGAAGTAGAATACTTGATCTTGTTGGTCTTGCCGTACTCAATCAGATCCTCAAAAGTCTGAATGCCAGATTTGTTCGGATTGGTCAGGATCATTAGCGAAACCGTGCGGATGCCGCGCAGCATCGTGAAATCATCCAGATCATAATTGACATCGATGAATTTGGGAGTCAGCGAGAACAGCGGACCGTTGGTCACAACCATGGTATAGCCGTCCGCCTCGGCGTCCAGTGCATCAGACATACCAATAGTGCCTGAAGCGCCTGTGTGATTTTCTACAATGATCGGCTGATCAAAATAATTCTTGGCCACCTCCGAGATCTTGCGTGTGATGACGTCTGCACCGCCGCCAACACCCCACGGACAGATGACGGTCACTGGACCGTTCGGATAATCTTCCGTGCTGGCCGCGCTTTCGCCGCCATTGTTTGCGTTGCTGCAACCGAACAAGGCTGTGGTCATCATGACCCCCGCCATCAGCATTGCGGCGATTCTTCTCTTTTTCATTTGTACTCCTTCTTTCCTTTATATTTGCAACGCAAAATGCGTTTGCATACGTATTCATATACGGAGAAAATGAATTCTCCAATTTATTCGGGACAAAAAGTATCACGAATGATTAATTTGCTGCTCAGTACATGGCGATAGGAGTTTGGCAATCTGCCTTCTGTCATTGCCAGGATCCAACGAACCGTGAGTTCAATGATGCTGTCGTAGTCGATGCCCACCGTGGTCAGATTTGGCCGGAACCACTTTCCCATAGGAATATTATCCGATCCAATGATTGCAACATCCTCCGGTACACTAATACCGCACTGCCGCAACCCCTCCAACACGCCCAGAGCCATCATATCATTCTGCGCAAAGCAAGCTGTTCCCGGCTGGAACAGTTCGCGATGTGCCAACGTCACAGCGGTTGCTTCCTCTAAGTGGTAATTGGCACACAGAATATGGCTGTCAGGCAACCCGTGTCCATATTGATGCAGAACTTGGGTAAAGCCAGTGTGTTTGTGGATCACATCGATTCGATCCGATGGGCCGGTTAACTCCACAAAGCGGGTGTATCCCGCCTCGCAAAATGCGCGCCCAACCAAACTGCCAATCAGAGTATGACTCGGAGCGATCATAAAGGGTACATCGGACGATTCATTCGTGTCGTAGATAAAAATATAGGGGATTTTGGTTTCAACAAGCAGATTCTGCACGCGTTCGCTCACCTGCGGCCGATTGAAAATTAGGGCGTCAAACCGGCGGTTACTGATGCTCTTTTCGATAGCAAAGCGCTCACCAAACTTGCGATCATCAAACACCGGAACCAGATCCAGACCTTCTTTTGCAAGATGCATACGTATGCGATAGTAAATATCAGATTGAATATAATGGTTTGCAAAGCCGGTAAAGTCCTCAGAGAACACATATCCGATTAAGCCGGTGCGGTTGGTTTTTAACCCCCGTGCGTTAGTGTTAAACTGAAAGGAGTATTCTTCCGCCAGCTTTTTAACTCTTGCCTTGGTTTCTTCTGAAACCAGCGGACTGTCATTCAGGCAACGGGAAACCGTTGATTGCGACACACCAGCTAATTTGGCAAGTTCGACGGAAGTAATCGTTTTCAACTGTTTTCACCTCTTTGCATACGTATGAATTGCTTGTCTTATATATAGCATATTTGCAAAATAAACACAATAGCTAAGCGAACATTTGCAATTATTTCGTTAGTATTATCCAAATTCTCATAGCTGTTTTTAGTACTCGTGCTCGTACTGAAACCCGATCGGACCCTGTTCGAGCTTCAGAAGCACTTTTCCCTTACGGCAGCAAAAATCAAAAGATATGATATGCACCTACATAAATAATGTACCCCCCTGCGACAATGATTCTTGCGAAACAACCAATTTAGTCATTCCCGTTGCATTGCGCTCGTCCCAGGGGGGCACGATCTGTGTAGATACCCTACATTATTTGTGTAGGGTGTGTTTTGAGAGACCTCTTTTGAAAGGCATATTTTATTCGTGAAATATACTATTTTGTCGTATTCATTTATTTTGGCGATTGATAATATTCAGAATTATGTTTCGGATAAAAACAGGTATCTACACAAATAATGCATCCTGCCTGAACGAATGAGCTGTATCCAAACATAGCCGATGCCTTAAAGATTTCGGATATAATTCGTGATCGCGGTGTCCTCGCGGCTGTGGCCGAGCGCGATGCTGATGATGCCGACCGCACGGCGGTCAAGGCGTTTTCTGCGCTCACTGCCGCGGCAGATGTAGATCTCGGAGCGGTATTTCCCGTCGGAACAGCGTATCTTTTTGCGGTAATCCAGCTGCTCGATTGGCCGCGCGTACTGCTTATAAATAAACGTCGCGTATTCCGAACGATAGCCGTGAATGTCGCAGTTGGTGCTGACATACTGCCACACTTTTTCACTTGGCGGCGTCGCTTTCATGCGCCGCACGACCGCATCTTTGTGCGGCCCGACGATGGGAGATAAGCGCGTTTTACCGCCTTTGTCGCGGCGATGCAGGATGAAGTAATCCTGCTCCGGGAAGGTTTTCAAACCCACAAGCAGTGCTTCCGCGAGCGCTTCATTACCTGCTTCCTGCGCTTCAGCGAATGCCGTTTCGGCCTTTGCGCGGTCGTATAAGTCACTGCCCGTCAGCCGCTCCAGTACGCTGCGGCGGAAGCCGCAGGCCTTGCAGAAGTTGATGAGTTTCTCGTTTGCTTTCTCTGAAAAATGCGCGTCGCGCTTTTTTACTCCGCGGCTGCGCGTGATATTTTCCTTTAATCTTCTCGGCGGCTGAAAGCGATTTTCATCGTCCAATTTTATCTGGTACAACTTATTCAGCGCGGCCTCTTCGGTTTGAATCGTCCACGCGGAAAGGCCTTTGTCTACGCGGGTTTGCAGCCATTCCGGCACAAATTTTTCTGCTTTTTTCAGCGTTTTTACTTCGGGATGTTCTTTCTGAATCCATTTGATAAAATATTTTATGTGCTTGAAGTACGTCTGGTAGGTCGAAAAGCTGTAAATTTTTCGAGCAAAATCCTCTGGATTTTCGAGTTTATCAAGGCGTTTGCTGTTACCGAACGCCTGCATTTTTTGCAGTTTGTCATACGCTTGTTGATGCAATGTACGGTTATTCTTTCCGTCTTTTTTCTTGTGTCCCATAGTGAAATTCCCTTTATTTATCCCTGAATTTTTGTTAAAACTTTCGTCGCCCTTTGAATTTTCATCATCAGGCACGCACTCTTTTTTGCTCTTTGAGCGAGGTCTTATGCACGACCTCAAGGCACTCTTTTACGTCTTATGCACGACGTGAAGCTTCTTTTTTCCAGTGCTTCCAAACTGATCTGTTTTATTAAATTCTGACTGTTCTTTTTTGTGGTTTGATGAAGTTTTTACCTTAAAATTTTCGAATGTTGGCGGCATCATTTACGAAGATCGCAGCGATGGTGATGCTGAGCCAGACGACCATAAAAGCACAATTTCCGTTACTGGAGACGACAGTGCATTTTACAGTTATCAGGAATCGGACACCTCTGCAATGGGGATTGAAAAGTCTGAATCCGAATGGGATGAATCCGGTTCGATAGAAACCTTCTATGTTCTGAATATGAACATCGTGGATGCAGTCAAAGCCTATGGTATCAACGAAAAACTGTTCCCAACTTGGGTACCGGAGGGCTTCACGCTGGATTACGTTAAGGTCACCCGGGATTATTTTTATAACCAGACAGACTTTATGGCAAATTATCTGCATGAAGACGGCGTACGAGAATTCGCCGTCTCCTCCCGCACTTTGACCGAGGGCCAAGATGGTTCCATCATTGAAAAGGATGACCGACCAGTTGAAAAATATACTGTAAATAATGTAGATTGGTATGTCATGCACAATTTATCCCGCGTAAATGCAGCAGCTATGATTGGTAGCCGTGAAGTTAGTTTCTGGGGCGATGTATCAGTCGATGAGATGAAACAAATTATTGATTCAGTGTATGAAGGAGTATAAATAATGTATAGAAAAGTTAGGAAAATCATTTCTTTACTACTTTTAGCTGTGTTTGTGATGCCGCACTCTGCCTTTGCTGTAGATTCTGATATTCAGCCATATGCAAGCATCTCTTTTAAGATCAAAGATGCATCCTTAATTGAATCCAATGGAACATTAGCTATTGATTATTATGTTCAAGCCAATACAAGCGTCAGCAAAATCGGCGTCAGCTCTATTACCTTACATGATGCGACTGCAGGAACAGCCAAAAATTATAGTGGTATTACTACATCGGGTAAAATGACAAATGGACGTAAAGTTTTAGGTTCGGGAGTAAGTGGCCATCGGTATTATGCCACTGTTGTTCTTTGTGCATTTAACAGCAATGGAAGCGGCGCAACCTATACTGTTACGACAAACTACGTTACTGTATAAACTATAAAAAGCGGAATAGCTTTGACTATTCCGCTTTTTCTATTAAATTATCTTCCAGTTCCCATCAACCTGTCTTAGCTGCAACGCGAATTGTGACACCTGCGTCATCCCCGTCCGCTGGTCAAGATACTGCACCGCCACATTCGCCGTCACAGCATCGCCGTTCTTGGTAAAGACCGGATTCACCAGCCCCGCAAACACATAGCTATCGTTTCCAATCACCGGCAACGCATCGCCGCTGACATAGTAGGAAAGCTCCTGTTCGGTTGCCGCCGGATACAATGTGAAAAACGTGGTCAAAAACTCCGTGATCTCTGTGCTTTCCTGCGCGGATACTGTACCATCCGGCTCGGCGGCTTTGGGAACGTAGTCAGACTTTTGGGGCTTGCCCGTGATTGTCGGGCTTTGGATGATAACCATATCGCCGGTATCGTCTACATACACAGAAACCTCATAAACAGATGTTACAGTGCTGCTTTCCTCCCCGTTTATGACATTTTGCAACACAGAATAGACAATTTTATACACTTTATCCCCAGTTTCTTCCACAGACCAAATCTGCACGTCCTGTACAGTGGACGCCGTCGGCACATCACTGCGTACCGCGTCCGCATTCAGGGCTTGCAGTTCGTCCGTGAGATAATATTTCAGGTTTTCCGTCCGTTGCTCTATCGAATCCGCAGACTGTTCCCATGAGTAATACACCTTGGCGAAATTCGTGACAAAGCTCTCTATCGCGTTCGTGTCCGTGACTTCCTCCTGCACCACCGTCGTTTCATGGACGGTGTGCGTATCCACCGCTGTAAAATCCTTATACACCGCAAACGTAAACGCGCAGATGAGCAGCGCCCACAGCACAATCACCACCGGCCGCCGCGTCCCAATATTCAGGACGCGCGGCTTTTTCTGTTTCTCCTGCACTTGTTTCTTGTTATTGAACATGTTTAACCACCTTTCGTCATTCAATGTCCTACCCGTCCGGCGCAGACCAGATGCGCCTGCCAATAGGCACTGGTCAAGTCTGCGAACCCAATCGGGTTTCCAGCGTGGTACATCCGGTTATCACCCACATAAATCCCAACGTGCGTGATATAATCGCCGCAGTTATATGTCCCCTGAAAGAACACCAGATCGCCGGGCTGGGCATCCTCGAACGGGATATGCTGGGTCGCGTCGTACTGCGCCTGTGCGGTGCGCGGCAGCGTGATGCCCGCTGCGCCGTAGCACCATTGCGTCAGGCCGGAGCAGTCAAAGGAAGTAGTCGGGGACGCACCGCCGTAGACATATTCCCAGCCCTGGTATTTCAGTGCTTCGTTCATAATCGCCTGCACGGTCGCGTTGTCGTACTGCGCAGCATACAAATACTGCGATACCAGCCGGACATAGAACATATTGCCATAGTTGTAGCGCCAGCCGCCGTTTTCCGCGACTGAAATTTCGTTTTTATAAGGCACGCGCACACCGCCGGACCTTTCCTCTGCGAATGCCTGCGCCAGCTCGAAGCTGTATCTGCCGCCGTGCGACGTAACATAATCCAGAAAACCGCCGCCGTAGTTATATGCCTGTATCACGCTGCTCAGATCGCAGCCGAGCCGGTCTGCGTTGGCAAGCAGTTCCGAGAAATACTTGCAGCCCTGCGCAATAGATTGCTCCGTGCCGAGCGAGTTCGGCGGCAGCCCCATAGATTCCGAGGACTGCATTACGTCCTCCAGCGTGCCGCCGGATTCCACCTGCATGATCGCAAGTAGGACATTGACATACTCGGAAATGCCGTACTGCGCCGCGTACCGCTCCACCATTGGCTTGTGCGCCAGCACCGCCGCAGACAGGTTTGCACCACCATAGTAAATGCCACTCCCACCGCTGTCCTCATCGGATGCAAACAGGAGCGCAACCAGCAGGAGCAGGCAGAAAAAGGCAGCAAACAGCCCTGCAAGGGGCAGCGCAAGATATTTCAGCTTCATTTACTGCTGCCCCCATTCTGCTTGCCGCCCGCTTTGCCGGTATGCCCCATGCCATCGGGCTTGTTCCGCATCGTCACCGGCTGTTTGTGCTGCACCGCACGTTTATCGGCGGGTTTGGAAACCTGATTTTTCTTTTCCGGCTTCTTGGGCGCAGCAGTTTTCACGGCTGGGCGCACCGTATCCTGTTTGCCCTGCACCGCCGCAGTGTGCTTTACCTGTGTTGGTACAACCGGATTATCCGCCGCATTCTGCATGACCACTGGACGGTTTACCACATCCTGCCTGCGGCTTTCCGCATGGACGGGCTGTTTTGCCGCTGTGATATTCTGCCTGTCCGGTTGCTTCATACGTTCGCCTGCATCCGTATGAGCGACCGCCGGACGTTCATGCGGCTGGGCTGCCGGTTTGCGTGCTGTGCCGCTGGAAGCCTGTGCTATGCCCGCCACATCCACCGCCGCAGGCCGTCCCTGTCCGGCCGGAGCAGGCTGTTGTTTGGGTGTGACGCTCTGTACTTTCCCCTCCTTTGGCGCACTGGCCGCAATGACCGGCCTTTCATGTGCCTGCGGGACAGCAGGATGTTTTGTTTCCTCCTGTGCCGCTGCCGTTGCCGGACGGCTGTGCGCCGTGCTGCTAACCTTGGCAGTCTCCGCATTGGTCTTGTCCGCCGGAGCGGGAAGTACCACCGCCGGAGCATCATACCGGCCATCATGGGACGGCGAGTTACCCTCTTGCGGCGGTGTAGCGGTGCCGCTTCCTGAGCCGCCGCTGGGTAAGCCCCTTATAGGAGCTTCCGGCAAGCCGTGTACCGCTCCCGCCTGTGACGCCCCGTTGTCTGTGCTATTTGGCCGGGTATTGCGGTACCGATAGGCGCCGCCTGCCGTACTCGCCGAGCTACCGGAACGCCTACTTTGTTCACTTCCTGCGCTGTTCGGCCTGCTGGCCGCCGCGCGCATTGTCCGGTTGAGCCTGTGAAGCTGATGGTGCAGGAACATCCGCGGGCGGTGCATGATATACCGGCCCATGCCGCGTGCGCCGTCGTCATGGAGGGAGAACATGCTGAGCAGGTCACCCAGCTTGAAATAAATCCCCGCGAACACGACCACCTGCAAAAACGCAATGATAAAGAACGGATAGCCGCTGGAAATACGGTACAGAATGGTAGAAATGCTGAAAGCCACCGTGATAATAAGCGTAATGCCCGCCCGCGCCAGGATCGTATTGAACAGCTTGATTACCGCGCGCCTGCTGCTGCCCTCGAACGTCGGAACCATGCTGAGCACGAACGACACCGGCAGGAACATGGCATAGATGATGAAAAGCACCTGTGAGAAGATCATCATGCCAGTAAGCAGGAACACGAACACCGAAATGCCGATATTAAACAGGAACAGGAAAAACACTGTGCCGAGCCGGTTCACCGTTTTCGTGACCGTGAGGTTGGTATTCCCGTTGTCCTCGATCTCGGCCTTGACGGCGTTTTCCCGGTCCTCACCGTTGTTCCCGCTGGGACTGGCTGAAAGCAGGCTTTCAATACGGTCTGCGCCGATCGTGTCCGTGTCCGTATCCCCGAATTGCAGGAGCAGCCACGGCTGCTTTACCTGGATGGAAAACAGGCTGTCCCGGATGAGCGCAACACTGTTCCCGCCGCTGTTCTCCACATCCGGTAGGACGATCTTTGTCCCCACGCTCAAACTCGCTGTGCTGACATCCTCGGAAAACTCGTTCAGGCGCTTCACACAGTCCGGCGCATAGGCGATCAGCGCACCGGACAGCACGAAGATCAGCACCATGTTCATCACCGCACGCACGGCCTTTGTCGTTTCCCTTTTGATCAGCCCGACATAGGCCACATACGCGCCGACAATCAAGATGATAAGCAGGAGGAAGCCCGCATAAAACCCATCCGAGGAAAGCCCGCTGGGCGAAATGCCTGCGATAGACTGGATGTTCCGGCCGATCTCGTCCGCCGCATCCGAAATGAAATCCAGCCCGTATGCTTCCTGCACCAGATAACCGGACGCATTGGAAAGATACAGGTTGATTGTCCAGATAAAATTCGTGATGCAGTACAGGCCGTACATGACCTGCTTGCCGATGCCGTCTATCCAGTTCCACGGCAGCCAATCCCACCCATTATCAACATAAAAGTCAAGCTGGTAGTTTTCCAGCGGGTAGCGGCTGTACTCGTGCGCCGCATCCACCGTATCATCCACCAGCCCAACCGCGCCCGCAGACGAGCAGAACGCCAGAAACAGCAAAACGGCAATCACAAGGATACAAGCACCTGTGACTGCCGTCTTTTTAAACATAACCGTATTCACTTGTTTGTACGTCATACTGCCACCCCGGCTTTCATCGGCGGCTTTGTGTCAAAACCAAACAGGAAATCCGCAAACACCGGATGGAACTGCACGACGCCCACATGCCCATATAAGTCCTGCATCAGGCATTGGCCGTTTTCGAGGTTCCGCAGCCGCTTCTGGTTGTTTTCGTCCTCCGGGTCAAGGCCGAAAAACTCCAGCGTCTTTTTGATCTCAACAATATCCGTACTGCGGAACGCGAATTTCAGGCCGATGTTGTTTTTCAGGCTTTCGTCTGCGAGGTCTGCCGCGTTCTGCGTCACAAAGTAAACCGCCGCGTTCATGGCGCGGCCTGCGCGCACCAGCTTGTTTGCCAGCGTCTTGCCCTGCGCCACGTTCAGGAACGACCATGCTTCATCCAAATCAACGATCTTAAACACACTCCGGTCTGTGTGGATGAAGTCGAGCGCAAAGGTGCTGATGACAATGAGCATGGCGACAGACAAAAGCTCCATCGTCGTATATTCCTCAAAGCGCGTGCCTTTGTCCGGCAGCACAAGGTCGGCTACCTGTATGATGTTAAGCTGCTTTTCAAGACTGATGGACTTTTTGATGTTCCCATCCGAGAACAGCAGATGCGCGAAGTCGTAGTCCGTGAAACTCTCAATGTGGTCTGCGATCGCCGTTGCCGCCGCATTGTTTTCCTTGCGGAGTTCCTCTATCACACAGAGCAGGCCGCGCCGCTTGCCGTTCGTGACCGTGCGCACCGCCCGCCGCAGGATGGGGAACCGCTCGCCGTCCCGCGAGGAAATGCCGGTTAAAAACGTCAGAATATCTATCGCAAGGCTTTCCGCGTCCTTGGGGCGGCGCATGATGACATACGGGTCCAACATACCGCGGTTATCCTCGTCCGAGGTCAGGTTTACAATATTGATCTCGTCCGCGATCTCAGGGAAGTCACGCTTCCAGTTCCCGCGCTCGGCTTTCGGGTCTACGATGAGCGCCCGCGCGCCGTACAGTACCGCATAATACACCAGCAGGTTATTGGCAAAGCTCTTGCCGCCGCCGAGCGAGCCGAGGAACGCCGCAGACAGCGCGTTCGTGACCGAGCCTTTCACGCCTTGGCTCGCAAGCGCGGGCTGCAAGTAGACGTTCCTTCCTGTATCCACGCCATAGGCGAGATAGATACCGTCCTTTTCCCCGAGCATCTGCGCCGCGCCGAAACCGAGACCGGCAAGGAAATCGCTCGTGACGTACTGGATATAGTCGTTCATATACCGCTTACTTGCCGGGATAAACTCATGGTGCAGGCCGATCATATCGCCCACCGGACGCACCAGCTTGACGTTCATATCGTCATAGAAATCCCGTACTGCATTGCACCGCCGTTTGAGTGCTTCCTCGTCCGGCGCGGTGACACGCACCACATAGGACAGCTTGTACATGGCTTCCTTGCTTTGCCCCAGCTCGGTTTCCAGCTCATTCACGCTGTCCAGTGCTTCCGCGACCGATGTGCTGGTCTCGTCCCCACTCTCCCACGCATGGTTGTCCAAGTCCTTGAGTTCTTTCTTTTTGTTCCGTACCGTGGACAGGGCTTTCCTGTTGGTGATAATCTCAACATTCATGCTGGTATCGACCGGGAACGTGAATTGCTGCTGTTGATAATAGAAAATCTCGGACGACGGGAAATCCAATTCACCGACCACATCCGAGATCGTGAAATAAGCGGAATAGGTTTCCGTTTCCTCTTGTACAATGCGCAGATACCGCCCGTGTTCTTCCAGCAGACAGCGCGTGGGCTTAATCAGATCGTACCGCTTGACGATAGTTTCACCCTTTAATTTCTTTTTGGGTAAATGAAATTCATAATCCTCGTATGCTGTACCGGAACGCCCGTATAAGTGTTCCAGCAGATAGCCGAAATCGTTTTTATCCAGCTGCCGCACCTTGAAGCGGCGCGAAATCTTACTTTCCAGCAGCTTTTCCATCTTCTGATAGCGCAGTATCTCATCATTCGGCATTGACGCGAAATCGCCCATCAGGGTATGGTTCACATCCCGCAGGAAACCGGAAAACAGGTTTGCCGCCTGCCGCCCGATATTCCCGCTGTCCTGCTCGTTCAGCAGCAGCTTGAAGCCGATATGGAACCGGAAGTCCACCTGATTTTCCCCGATCATGGAGACAAGTGCTTCGGTCTGGCCGTCTATGCGGCGCAGCGCCGCTTCCCGCAGGTTTCCGGAAGCATACGCCTTGGACCGCTCCTGCGCCGCACGGATGCTGGATTCCGTGCTGATCTGCAGGGCGTGTATCTTACCGTCCCTGTTCTGGGCGATAAGCTGACGGAACGCATCGTGTACCGCTTCTTTCTGTTCCACACTTAAAAACGAGTAGTTGTATGGGATAAGCTCATAGTACGCGAAGCACTCCCCGTCATGGTTCCAGACAAGGTTGTTTTCGATATATTTAATCGGATACTGCATCTACTATCACGCTCCTAACCGCCGTAATGGGTTTTCCTGTTTTCTCTCTGCGAAATTTTACTGCCTTGCCTGCAAAGGTCTGTTTGGGGCGAAGCAAATAGGCCGTGTACGACTTGACAAAGCTGAACGGCTTTTTGCCGTCCCATGTCTTTTGGCTCATAAACCATGTGATACCGGCAGGGATGCCGAAATACTTGAGCAGCGCGCCGTCTATCATGGAGAGCGGCGGCAGTTCGCCCAGCGCCAGCACCGCAAACTCACAGGCGACAAACCATGCCATTTGCGAAAAGGTGATGGGGAACGGCAGGCGCATGTCGCTGATTGCGTAAATGACTTTCTCAACAGACCAAATACTGCTGTAACTTCGTATTTTCTTCAATATATCAACTCCTATTTGAATATATGGTAAGAGGGGGCGAGGAACGAGGCCCACGCCGCCTGCGTCTTTCCTCGCCCCCTGCGCCGGTTATGGATAACTGCCTTGCAGTTACCCACAGCCGGACGCACCCCCACACCATTCTCACAGCGGCGGGCGAAAGAGAAAACGGTTAAACTGCGATCTCAAACACTCCATTCCTCGTTTCAACAAACGTACCCTCATACGACAAATCACGCCCGTACGCTTCATAGTCTATATAATTTTGCAGGTGCACAGGAATTTCGCCCAGCGCGCCTTCTTCCACCATCTCACGAGCTACATCCGCCATGTCCTCACAGCCCGACCACAGGATAATATCGTCTGCGTGATCGCACAAGTCCTCAATACTGCTGAAATATCCTTGCAGTTCTTTCAGGTTGTCTTGAATATACTCCGGCAAATCCTCCACCATTTCACACAGGCGGTTGACTTCCTCAATAGGCGTGTACTCGTCTATATCAAAGGGCAGCTCGTAGTCGTGGATGGCATATTCCTCATAATATTCGTTCAGGCCGATGCACTCCGCCATTTCGTCATAGTCTATGGGCGGTTCAAACCACGCGCCCACCAGCTCGCCCTCGTTGTATTTGCCGAGGTTCGCTACATATACCCGCATTTCTTCCATAACAAAAATCACCCCCTGTCATGCAGGCATGAAAAAACGGCTGGTCTCACTTGAAAACCAACTGTTACATCAAACTCAAAAGCCCATAAGATAAGGAACGGACACACCGAAATACACCGCGAGCCTGTCCCATACTTCCTGATCTCTCGGCATACTGCTTCCATTTTCGTAGTTTGTAAGCATACTCTGTGATACACCTACCAGCGAAGCCAGTCTTTTCACCGTGATTCCACGCGCTCTGCGCAATGGTTTAATCCTGTTTTGACGATAGCGCACATCCATACCCCTTTCCTTACGCGCCGATAATCTGATTGAACAGGGTCAGGAGCACGTCCTTGACGCCCGCTGCATTGAATACAAGGCCGACCGCGATCAGCGACACGACAAGGAAGCCGATCAGCTTGGAAAACTCGCGCTTAAAGCCGAGATAAATGCCGATCACCACGATCGCCATGAGCACAAGCGACTGGGCATTTGTAAGAAACCAGTTGTACAGGTTTACACCGAAATTCATAGGTTACATTCCTCCATCCATAAAAAATGCAGCCCTTTACAAGAGCTGCATCCAAAGTTTATTCAAAGTAGTTTTTCATAATCCCGCCCGCCGTAGAAGAAACGCAAAATAAATACGGTTTTCAGGCCTTCGGCTATTTTGTAAATCATAACATAGTTTTTGATCGTAACACGTCGGTATCCGAGCGTTTTCAGCCGCATATCATGGCACCGCTCATACATTTGCGGCATTTTCGCCAAGTTCTCATAGCGAAGGCCTACTTCGTCCAAGAAGTCAGCCGCGGCAGATGGGTTATCCAATTCCTTTGCCATGTAGTTTAGAATTTCATCCAAATCTTGATTGGCAAGGGGTGTACTCTCGACCTTATAGTCCATATTTCGCCCTCAAATCCTTTAAGGCTTGACGCGCATCACCCGTCTTGCCCGCGCGGATTTCATCCTCGGCTTGCGCTAATTTTGTGTATACATCCATCATATACATTTTTTCTTCATACGCTTTCATGCTCATAATAACCATATCGCCATATCCATTTTTGGTGATATAAACCGGTTCAGTTGATTCATTGCACATTTTTGAAATTTCTGCGGTATTTTTCAAATCACGGATTGGTATAATACGCGGCATATAAACCAACTCCTTTCGTGCCATAATTATACCACACCGCATTTCCCGCTGCAAGCTCCTTACACAATAACCACCTCCCCGATTTCCTGAAGCTGCTGTTCAATGATCTTGCGGTGCTTATCTGCCAGCTCGGTTGCCGCAAGCATTTCTTCCATAATATTTGTCCCGCATTTGCGGTCTAACTCAAGCAGCATCTTCCATGACGGCGCGACCTGATGGGACAGCCAGTTCAGCGTTTTTTCAAGGCTGTACGGCTCAGGGTCGGTCGTCAGCTTGAGCCGGTCACGATGTTCCCCAATGAATACCGACCACATATGGTTCAGCGGCCAATCTTCACGCGGCTTGCGGTCATCCCTGTCCACGAACCGGACATACCGGTTGATGATGCCGAATGCAGTATCTTCGGGGCTTTCATTAGACACCAGATCATAAACCGCATAGAAAGCACGTTCGTTTTTCAGCCGTATCTCAAACCGGTTCTTGACTTCCGCATCTTCAACTGGGATGCCTTTTTTGACAAGCTGTTCATATGCTTTTTCATAGATACAGAAATACAGATCGGACTGCATCGAGCCGATATACAGCGTCGCACCCATGCTCTCTTTGTTTTCCTCCCGCAGATGTGCAAGCCCGCCCGTGCGGTACGCCTTGAAACTGCGGAATACCGAAATACATTCCCCGCGGTCGCACTTATCGCACAGATAGGGGATATCCAAAATCCCCGCCCTGTCATTGACCGCAAGGTCTATCCGCTTGAATACCGCATCTTCATCAAGGCATTGCCGGAAAAACTCGTACCAGCTTCTTTGCTGCCCATCCAGATAGGCTTCAAACTGGCGGCAGCCCTTACCCTTGAGTTCGAGCAGCACACCATTTTCCTCCTTTGGAGAAGTCATAACCACAACATCCCCCAGCATATACATACTGGAATAGGAGTAAAGCCCGTGATCTTCCTGCGCCATATATTTCATTTTGAGCCGCAGCACATCTTCGATAATATGCCTTGCATCCATCGTAGGGAAGCGCACCCGCACATAGTCGATCATCAGGTTAAGCGGGTCTGGGTACAGGGTCTTGAGCGCCGCGGTGAGCCGTTTCCTTGTCTTGTCTGTCACCGGCAGCTTTCCGGTTTCCAGGCGGCACAGGTATTCACGCGAAATGCCTGCAACAGCGGCAACCGCCTTGCGCGAAATACCATTGCGTTCCCGTTCTTCACGGAAATGCCAAATCCATTCGTTGTTTTCTATGAAAATTTCTCCTTTCTGTGCTCTGTGACATTGATGCCCGTTTTTGACATAGCTCTCAAAAGCCCAAAATCCAGACGGCATCAGGGTTTCTACTTTGTAAAGCGGCTGGCCATTGGCGATTTGTACCCCCCTGTTAGATACAGGGGGTTCAAGCACGCGGGCGCGGCTTCGCCGCGCCCGCCATCCGCCCTTGCTGCGCTGACGGCTTTCGCGCTACACGCCGCGCGCAGCAGGGCGGGGCGTACAGACAGAAACACCTACGCATGGTACGTCACTTGCAGAAGCATACCGGAAAAGGAAAACCCGACATTCTCATCCGCCGGACGGTAACTGTCCTTCATACAGAACTCCCATACCGCCGCATCCTCAAACCCCAGCCAGACCATTTCGGATACTTTTTTCTGCTCCGGATTATCCCGCAGCTTCGCTTCAAGGAAACGCACGGCAGCAGTGATATTGCTTTCAATCTTCTGCGTCCGTCCGTCTGCTTCCCGCATGGCCTGATTAAATTCCGGTACAGTCAGGTATGGCGCCATACCGTCTGCAAAGCGCAGTTCCCCCATCTCGTTTACATGGAACCATGTTGCAATCTCGTCCTCGTTACAGGGGAAAGTAACCATTTCCGTAATGTTTTCATCCCTACCCACAGTCGTAACCTGACGTTTCACAGGCATTGCCATTTATCTGTCCTCCATTCTTTCACCACTGCCGCTTATTCTTCTGCTCCCCGTAATATATAGTGAGCTCTCCACGATGGAACCATACCTTTGTTTTTTCGTCTACCGGCTGGTAATCGTCTTTCATACACCAGTTCCAGACCGTCGCATCTTCAAAATTGAGCGGCACACTTTCAGACGAGCCGCGCCACTCCGGATTCTGGTCCAACTTATCCATCAAGAAGCAGACCGCCGTGCCGATCATGCTGTTGATCTTCTCCGCACGCGCATCCGCTTCACGGATGATATGGTTAAACCGCGCGACTGACATACGGCTGTCCGGCCGGTCCACAAAATACAGCTCTTTCAGATCGTCTACTTGGAAGCGCTGTAAAACTTCTTCCTCATTGCAGGGGAAGGTCACCATCCCCATAATATTTTCATCTTTGTCCCGCGTAGATAAAGCCCGCTCAATCATATCTTTCATCGAAAATCACGTCCTCCGTATCGTCATTATCCATTGTCTTTCCATCCACTTCCATAATCGGCGCAAACCGCCGTCCAGCCGCCAGCGTGCCGATCTCCCGCAGGAAGTCATACCCTTTGGGAACGACCGGCGTATAGAACTCGGTAATGACGCCTTTTCCCGTATCCGCATAGCCGCGCCCCTTGACATTCTTGAAGAAAAATTCTTTCTTCACTTCGCCGAACATCATGCTGTATCCCAGCTCGGACATGCGCCCCAGCGCAACACGGAAGTTAAACTGGTCACGGATGCCGTCACCGAGATACTTTGCGTCTGGGCGCTGGCAGGCGAGGATCAAAAAATACCCCGCCTGCCGCCCCAGCATAACGATCTGCTTTAGCCTGTTCAGCACGTCCTCGCGCTCGCGCGTGTTCAGCATTTCCATGAACGCAACATATTCGTCGAATATCAGAAAGTGCGGTTCCAAGCCGATATAGGCGTAGTTTTCACCGGTCTTATAGCCCTGCATGGACTTCATGCTTTCGCTGCGCTGCATCATCCCGTCGCAAAAACGGCTGACGCAGGCGGCAATATCCTCCTTGCGGTAATACACCTCCGGCATCACGGCGGACAGGTCCGCCAAATCAGCATTTTTCGGGTCTAAGATGTGCAGAACGGCATCGGTCTGTAAAAGTGCCTGAATGATCGTTAGGATAAAATACGTCTTGCCGCCGCCCGTGCCGCCTGCGATCAGCATGTGCGGGAGCGTATCGTATTCCCACCAGACGTTCTTCATCAGGCGCAGGCGCCCGCCCTCGGCTTTCGCTTCGGCAATCGGGATACGGTTCGCCACCATATCATAAAGCAGGGTATATTCCACATACCCGTCCCGCAGCTCACGGCTGACCAGTTCGCAGTACAAACCGCTTTCCAGCTTGGTTTCCAGATGCAGCAGCGGCTCCTGATATTTCCCCATCGTGATTTCCACCTGAAAATGCAAAAGCCCGTTTTCCATGCGGTAATACATCCGTGGAAAACGGGCGATCTTCGGTTTTGTATCCGCTCTGGGTAAATCCTTAAAAAAGCCGTCCTGCTTTGTCCGTTCGGCCTGCTCGTACCATTGGTTTTCCAGTACCATACGCGCCAGCTTCTGGCGGTGCCTGAGCTGCCGCACAGTGTCCGGAAACAGACGGTATAGCAGGACGAGCACAGCCCCGGCAGCCACCGCCGCAACAATACCACTGAACATCAGATACCCCATGTTCAGATCAATGCCATCGACACCCAGCATGGACAGCCTGCGCCAGTCTGTTTGCAGGATGGATTTCAGGTTGAGCAAAGCGAAAACTGCAAGGGATACCGGCAGCGCCACACAGCAGGCAGACCGGAACATCAAATCCTTATCTGCCGGACGGATGCGCTTGCCGCGATACCGGAAATGCTTCATACCGCTTACGCTTTCTTATCCGGCTGGTTTTCCCTGCGTGGCTGGGCGGGCTGCCCGCTGTTCGGCGTAGAAGCCGGTTCCGGTTTCACCAGCACAATATCATCCGCTTTGAGGTACCAGTCTGCTTCCGCATTGTTGCCGAACGTGGCGTTTGCTACCGTGTTTGCCACAGGATTTACAATATCCACCTCAGCATTATATTCATAATCCCGCAGCGGGACGCTGGCTGGGATACTCACCTGGATCATACGCCGCTGGGTCTTGCTTTTCAGGTCGTAGGTGCGTTCCTTTACCACATCCGAGGGCGTGCCGTCCTCATTCTGCTCAAACACCTCGCGGCGCAGTGCGGAAAACCGCAGCCGTCCGAAAGTCGCCTGCTTGTCGATCACAATTCCATTTGCAAGTCTCATATATTACACCTGTCTTTCTTACGCTTTCACAATGTCGTCTGCATGGAGGATATAGTCCGTAAAGCCGCGGCCGTTCACCGCATAGCCCTCCACGGTGATTTTGGGATTTACCAGCTTGACCGGCTCCATATAATCAAACCGTTTTTCGCCCGCCTTGCCGGATACGACGACCTCAATATCATCCGCGCGCTGCACGTCCGAAAACAGCTTGTACCGCCGGTTCTTCACCACAATGCGGCCATTTTCTCGCTGGGTATCCCCGCGCCGTGCATCCACCTTGCCGCCAAATTCCAGATTGCCGAACGTCTTTTCCATGTTCGGGATTACATATCTCAGTTCCATAAAAATCCTCACTTTCCTGTGTCCAAATTGATAATTGTTTATTGCATAACTTCCGCTATGCCCGCCATGATATACTCCGCGCAGGGCAGCGCGATCGCGTTGCCGAGCGCAAAGCGGCGGGCATGGCCGCTGATAGGTTCATTCTTGCAGCCGTGTGCTGTCCAGCCCTCCGGCAGCCCCATGAGCCGTTCACATTCCAAGGGCGTAAGGTCACGGATAAAACCGTCCTGCTCTTTTCCCTCATGCCAGAATGCGAAGGGCTGGCCTACACTGGCAAGCAGAGTTGGGGAGGGTTCGCCGCTTCTGCCGAAGCACGCGCGGAAGCCTTTTTGATCGCCCTGCTTTGCCATTGACCGCATCCGCCGGAGCTGGAAGGGGCGCACGACGGGTACCTGCCGCCCTGCTTGAGCAGCAGGTATTCGATCTCTGTCGGCGGCGGGCAGCCTGCTTTCACCGCAAGGCGCAGGATACGGGAACACACTGCGGGGCTTAAATAATACTTCTGCGGCACGCTCGCCTGCAAAATCCGCCACGACGAACACCCGCCGCCTACGCTGCGAAAGGGTGGGTTCTCCCCAATACTGGGCGTCCAAGAGCCGCCAAGCGGTGTCAGCCCGTCCCCCTCGCACCATTCCGGCGTGCGCCCAGATACCACTATCAGGCATTGGAATTTCGGTATCTGTGAATGCGTGGAGCACGGCTGCAAAATCCAACCGGTCATTTGAAGAAAGACTTCCCATGACGTTCTCCCAGACAGCGAAAGCTGGATGCCGGTTATCTGTTGCATTCCTCATTTCCTCGATGATTCGCATGGCCTGATAAAACAGGCCGGATTTACTGCCTGCCAGACCGGTACGGTTGCCGATCGCAGACAGATTTTGACACGGTGAGCCGAACGTAATCACATCCACGGGCGGTATTTTGCCGCCGTCTATCTGCGTGATATCGCCCAGATGCAGCATATCCGGGAAATGCCGCCGGGTGACAGATACCGGCGCTCTGGCGATCTCGCTGGCCCACACGGGGACGATGCCACAGCGGGACGCGGCAAGAAGGAACACACCGATACCATCAAACAGGCTGCCGAGTTTAAGTGCGGGCACGACCAGACCTCTTGTGACCCCGCGCCCGCACACCGTCCATGCCGTTCCACTTTGGGGATTTCCCCCGGATGCGGGATAGGCAGTCACAGTGCTCGCCCGGGTCTAAATTCGCCCCGCAGTAGGGGCAGGTGTGATAGTACATAAGCTGTCCTCCTTTGGTTATTGGTTGATGACCCATGTAGATAGAGGAGGTGGTCTGGCACAATATACTCTTTTACTTCTACAAGTCGTCACACAAGTTATCTCATTACACATAATTATCCCGTCCTAAAAGACAAAAACGACTTTCCCATTGTAATGAGAAAGTCGTTCCATTTTGCAAAACGTAGCTTATAATGCACCATTTATAATATGGGTCTAAATTTACTTCTTCGGGCGCCATCGCTGCGCCCATGTTGTTTGCGTCCTTCACGCCCAGCTCAATCATCTTGCCGAACAGCACGTGCGTCACCCGGATGCGTCCCGTGCCCTGTGCGCTCAGTACGGCGGCGCCTGCGGCGGTTGCCGTCCACTGGGCGGTTGGCGTACGCTGACCGCCGTAGGCAAGCGGGAAGCGGTACTGCCGCTCAGCCGAGCAGAAATGCGAAGAGGCAGCCGCGAGCAAACGGCGTGCTGCACCGCCTTCGACCAGACAACCGCCCAAAGCCAGCCCCTGCGCCATGGTCGAACACGCGCCGTACTGTCCGAGATAGGGCGTGTCCGAATCGACCGAAGCGAGAAACGAGCCGGTGCATTGGTTGAGCAGGTCGCCCGCAAGGATGACGTCCAGATCGCCCTTTTGCAGCCCGGCTTTGTGCAGAGCCAGATTGATTGCGGTTTTTTGCAGTGCGCTTTCCGCCAGCTCCCACGACTTCTGTTTCATGCGGTCGTCCTCTGTGACAAAGTCGAAATACGCGCCGAGCGGACCTTCGCCCTCCTTTTTGCCGACCGCGGCCGCATGCGCGATAAGATAAGGGCGGCCCGTCAGGTGCAGCGTGCGCTGCCCGATGCGTTCAATCATGCGCCGCCGCCCCCTCCCAGCAGCACAAGCACCAATCCGTAAATCACGCTGGCCGAAATGCCGTAGGCGAGCACCGGTCCGGCGATGACGAACAGCTTTGCACCTACGCCAAGCACCAGACCCTCGCTTTTAAATTCCATCGCGGGCGAAACGATCGAGTTGGCAAAGCCGGTAATCGGCACAATGGTACCCGCGCCCGCGTGCTTGGCCAGCTTTTCATACAGATGCAGACAGGTGAGCAGCGCGCCGAGAAATACCATGGTGATGGAGGTTGCAGCGGCCGCGTCCGTGGTGTCCAGTCCGCGCCACTGCCAGAAGTTGCTCACCGCTTCGCCTACCGTGCAGATCGCGCCGCCGAATAAAAATGCCTTCAAACAGTCGAGTGGCAGCGGCGACGGCGGACTTTTCTGTTCCAGCAGACGCTGATAGCTCTGCTTATCCAGCTTCATAATCATGCTCCTTCCGGTTTTTGTGCTATTTTGTGCAGAAAGATGGAAGGTATGCATCTGGCATTAGAAAATAAACGAAAATTGGACATTTAAAAGATGCCATAGAAAGGGTAAGATGTTATCACTACGAAAGAGGGGAAAACAATATGGAAAATCAAAAACACAAAATTAGCTTATATCACATGGTAGCGATCGGCCTGATGGCAGCGGTGGTCTTTGTGGTGACCATGTATTTGTCCATCCGCATTCCGACGCCGACCGGAACCACCATGATCAAACTTGCCAACGCGTTTATCCTGCTGTGCGGCTTGCTGATCGGGCCGGTGTGCGGCGGGCTGGCCGCAGGCTTTGGCTCGATGCTGTTCGACCTGATGACGCCGGAGTATGCACCGGAAGCGTGGATCACCTTCCTGCGCTTTTTCCTGATGGCATGGCTTTGCGGATGGATCGCGCATGCAGGGCAGGCAGCGGCAAACAAGTTTTCACGCAATCTGATTGCCTGCATCGTCGCGGCGGTGGTTTCCTCCGTGTTTTACATGCTCAAAGGCATTGCGGAGCTGATGATCGGGGGCAGCGCGTTTGTTCCGGCGTTTATCGCCAATATCCCGAAGCTACTTACCTCCCCTCCGAATATTGTGATCGCGGTGGTAGTGGCCATGGCGCTGCTGCCTGCACTGCAAAAAGCGCTGCGCTCCACTTCGTTTGCGCAGCATATCGGGCATTCCGCATAAGAAAAAACAAACCGCTCCACGGCGCTTTTACGCGCTGCGGGGCGGTTTTCTATTATCCCAGTTTTTCCTTGCGCTCGCGGCCGTCGCGCAAAAGTGCGGTGAGCTGCTCGCGGTCGCCCACGCGGATGGCGCGGCGGTATTCGTCCAGATGCCGGATGATTTCGTCAATTTCCTGTGCCAGTGGCTCGGCATTGCACAGGAACAGCTCACTCCACATGGTCTCGTTGAGTTTTGCCACGCGCGTCAAATCCTTGTAGCTGCCTGCGGAGTAGCCGTTGTGCTTGTCCGCCTCCGGGCTTTTGATGTAGGCCGAGGACACGACATGCGCAAGCTGCGAGGTAAACGCTATCATTTTGTCGTGCTGCGCGGCAGTGCAGCGCACAGTCTGTCCGAAGCCAAGCGACATGAAATATGCTTCGAGCTGCTCAAGCACGCGCTCGGTGCTGCTTTCTGTCGGCACGAAAATCATACTTGCACCGTCAAACAGCGTCGGCAGCGCAAAATCCAGACCGGAAAATTCGCGGCCTGCCATCGGGTGTCCGCCGACAAAATGTACGCCGGCGTCCAGCGCAGCCTTATCGAGATGATCGACCATAAACTGTTTGACGCCGACCATATCAACCACAACGCAGCCCTTCTTGAGCTTGGGCATGTTTTCCAGCAGCCAGTCAACAGTCGCCTGTGGATACAGGCCGATGATGACTAGATCGGCTTCCTTATAGAGCGCTTCGGTGGCGATAGCGTCAATCGAGCCGTCTGCGAGCGCTTGCTCGGCGGTGCGGTGGGTGCGGTTCCAGCCGAGGACGCGGCTGAGTGTGCGCGCTTTGATGGCCTTGGCCATCGAGCCGCCCATCAGGCCAAGCCCTGCGATGAGTACGGTGTCAAACATATAGGGGTCACTCCTTATTTCTGGGGTTTACGCGGCAGATATGCCGCCAAATCGGGGTAATGCGGCAAATGATGAACACAATCAGCGCACCGGCGAGGTTGAGTATCAGGTCATCCACGTCGCACGAGCCTGCACCGGTGTAGACCTGCGTAACCTCGACCGCCGTGATGCCGAGGGTCAGCGTTGCCGCGAAGAAAAAGATGCTGCGCTGCCAGCGGAACAGCGCGGGCAGAAACACGCCCATGGGCGCGAATGCAACCAGATTGCCCAGCAGGTTGAGAATCACCAGCCGCAGCGAGATATTGCCGTAACCGTAGGCAATCAGGTAGTTTTTAATCGTGCGCAGCGGTTCCAGATTGACCTTTTCCAACGTCGCGTGCATCGACAGACCGCGGCCGAAAGCGTTGTCAAAAAACAATACGTTCGCTAGCACCCACAGATAATACCAGAACAGCAGCAGCATGTAGTCGTGCCGCCGTTTGCTGCGGGCGCCCTTGGGCACGCCGTAAAACAGTGCAATGCCGAGCAGCACGACAAACGCTGCGGCAAATGCAAATTTCTGCTCCGGCCCGACGATATATTCCGGCGCCAGCTCGTAATAGAGGTTAAAGCAAAGCAGGGCGGCGGTCGCAACGACCGTCAGCCTGCGAATCAGGGTTTTCAAAACAGGTTATTCCCTTTCTTACAGGTTTTCCGCTTCGCGCAGCCAAAGTGCGGCGCACGCGTCCGACGGCATACGCCAGTCGCCGCGGGGCGACAGCGTGATGGTGCCGACCTTGGGGCCGTCCGGCAGGCAGGAGCGCTTAAACTGCTGCGAGAAGAAACGGCGCAGGAAGGTGGTCAGCCATTTCCGGATGGTCGCGTCGTCATACGCCCCCGCAAAGGTCTTGCGTGCGATGCGGTAGATTTTGCGCGGCGAATAGCCGAAGCGCAGCATATAATAAAGGAAAAAGTCGTGCAATTCGTATGGGCCAACCAAATCCTCGGTTTTCTGGCTGATTTCGCCGTCCTTGGGCGGCAATAGCTCGGGGGAGACCGGCGTGTCCAGCACGTCGCACAATACGTCCGAAAGCTCGCCCAGCGTGCGATCGGCCTCGTAGGCCACCAGATAACGCACCAGCGTCTTGGGGATGGAGGCGTTGACGCCGTACATGCTCATATGGTCGCCGTTATAGGTCGCCCAGCCGAGCGCCAGCTCGGACAGGTCACCTGTGCCGACCACCATGCCGCCGTGTTTGTTGGCGAGGTTCATCAGCACCAGCGTGCGCATGCGTGCCTGTCCGTTTTCAAACGTCACCGAGAGGTCGTCCTTGCTCTGGTCGATGTCGGCAAAGTGCTGGTCGACCGCGGCCTTGATGTCCACGGTCTGGAGCGTTACGCCGTAAGCATCCGCCAGCTTTTCTGCATTGCCGCGCGTGCGCGCGGTCGTGCCGAAGCAGGGCATGGTCACCGCGAGGATGCCCTTGCGGTCGAGTCCCAACATGTCAAAGGCGTGCACGGCGACGATGAGCGCAAGCGTGGAATCCAGTCCGCCCGACAGGCCGATCACTGCGGTTTTCGCGTGCGTATGGCGCAGACGGGTGGCAAGACCGGTGGCCTGCAGAGTCAGAATCTCCTCGCAGCGCTCGTCGCGCAGCGCCTTGTTCGCAGGCACGAACGGGGTGCGCGGGAAACTGCGGTCGGTGAGATCGCAGTCTGCGACAGGCAGACGGAAGGAAAATTCACCCGTCGGCACACTCTGGAAGGTATTCATGCGCTGCCGCTCATGCGCCAGACGCTGCAAATCAATGTCGGCATAGGTGATGCCGTGGGTGAACATGCGGCTTTCGGCCAGCAGCGCGCCGTTTTCCGCAATCAGGTTGTGTCCTGCGAACACTAAGTCCTGCGTGGATTCGCCAAAGCCCGCGTCTGCGTACAGATAGGCGCACAGCAGACGACCGGACTGCTGCCGCACGAGGTCGCGGCGATAGGCGGCCTTGCCGATGATTTCATCCGAAGCGGACAGGTTGGCGATGATATATGCGCCGCCCTGCGCCAGCATGGTCGAGGGCGGATTGGGCACCCAAAGGTCCTCACAAATCTCTACGCCGAAGGTAAACAGCGGCGCGTCCTCACAGGTGAACACCTGCCCGGTCACGACTGGCACGCAGACGGCCTCGCCGCTGCCGTTCCGCACGGTTACGCCCTCCATGCCGTCCAGCAATTCTCCGGAAACGAAGTGACGCTGCTCATAGAATTCGGAATAGTTCGGCAGGTGCTGCTTGGGTACGAAGGCCAGTATCTCACCCCCGCACAGAACAGCAGCGCAGTTGTACAGCTTGCCGCGCACGCGCAGCGGCAGTCCGACCAGCACGACAGCCTCTAACTTAGCTGTCTCGCGGCAGACCGTTTCGAGCGCATCCAGCGCACCGTCCAGCAAAACCTCCTGCAAAAACAGGTCGCCGCAGGTGTAGCCGGTCAGGCAAAGCTCGGGGAACACGATTAGGCGTGCGCCCTTGGCGGCGGCCTGCTTTGCCTGCTCTATGATTTCGGAAGCGTTATAGGCGCAGTCCGCCACGTGCAAATCGGGCGTTGCGGCAGCGATTTTGACAAATCCATCCTGCATTCCAGTATTCCTCCAGATAATTCAGATATGGTTAGTATACCCTCTTTTGCCCCGATACGCAAGGGATTTTGCCTTGTGGCGGCTGTAGGCGACACGGAAAGACAAAAAAGCGCCGTCCGCCTGCCGGAAAGGCAGGGAGGACGGCGATATGCCATTTGGAGAGATGCATTCAGCCGACACAGCCGAACAGGAACGCCGCGCCCGACAGGAGCACCAGTCCTGCGATATTCGCCAGCGTAAACACCAGCAGATAGCGCGGCAGCGAGGCGTTTTCCGCGCGTAAGTACAGCTTAAGCGAGATGAGACTCGCCAGCGATGCGATCGGCGTACCCAGTCCGCCGACATCCACGCCCGCCAGCAGCGCGCGCCAATTGTCGGTAAAGCCTGAGAGCAGCACCGCCGCAGGCACATTGCTGATGACCTGACTGGCCAGCACGCTGGTCCAGTAGGTGCTGCGTCCGAGCAGCAGCTCGAGCGCGCTGCGCACCGCGTCAATGCGGCCAATGTTGCCTGCGAAAATGAAAAAGCAGACAAAGGTGAATAGCAGCGCATAGTCCACGCGCGCGAACAGACCGCGCGCAAACAACAGCAGACACAGGGCAACCGCTGCGGTCGTGATGCCGTAATGCAGCACATGTACGACCGACAGCAGACACAGCACGAACAGCAGGCACAGCAGGGCAAACAGGCGCGGCTGCGCAATGTGCTCCTGCTGCGGGAACGTGATTTCGATGGTCTCACCCCGTGTCCACAGCGCGGCGGCGGACAGCGCGACCAGACTGACCAGCGTCAGCGGCAGCACCACGCGCAGGAATGCGCCGAAGCTCAGCCCGTAATACGAGCAGAGGAATAGGTTTTGCGGGTTGCCAACCGGGGTCGCCATACTGCCGAGGTTGGCGGCCAGCGTTTGCAGCACGACCACACGAATCAGCGCCTCCATGCGGCCGATATGGCCGAGCACCAGCACAGTGAACGGCACAAAGGTGATGAGCGCCACATCGTTGGTGATCAGCATGGAGCAGAAAAACGGCAGCAGCACCAGCGCAAGATATAGCAATCGCAGTTGTTTGCGGCCGGTCAGCAGGCGCTGTGCCAGCACGGTGAACAGGCCGCACTGCTGCAGGCCCGCGACTACCGCCATCAGGCAGAACAGCAGGCAAAGTACGCGCAGGTCAATATAGCCGGCATAGGCGGCGTCAGGCGGCACGGCCAGCATGGACAGCAAAGCGCACACGAGTGAAATGACCAGTACGGCTTCACGTCGGGCAAAGCCGCCCAGTTTCGTCAGAAAGGGATGCATGACAGGGCCTCATTTCCGGAATCATCCATATCCAATAACGCAGAAGAACAAAACAAACGGCAGGTATTGCTTTTAGCAATACCTGCCGGGTTTCAGACAGCTTGCAGCCCTGAAAGGGCCGGCCGAGCAATCGGAAAATTACTTCAGCTCAACCTTAGCGCCAGCAGCCTCGAGCTTCTCCTTGATCTCGTTTGCTTCAGCTTCCGGAGCAGCTTCCTTGATGGTCTGCGGAGCGGAGTCAACCTTCTCCTTGGCTTCCTTCAGGCCCAGGCCGGTGATCTCACGAACAACCTTGATAACGTTGATCTTGGAGGAACCAGCGTCAACCAGAACAACGTCGAAATCGGTCTTAGCGTCGGCAGCAGCAGCGTCACCAGCGCCAGCAGCAGCACCTGCAACGGCAACCGGGGTAGCGGATACGCCAAATTCTTCTTCCAGAGCCTTTACCAGCTCGGAGAGCTCCATAACCTTGAGCTCTTTTACAGCTTCCATAATCTCAGCAACAGTCATGGGATTAAACCTCCATTATAAGTTATTTTTAAAATTTGTTTGATTACTCCGCAGCGGGAGCCTCTTCAGCGGGAGCTTCCTCCGCAGCCGGAACCTTAGCGGCAACCAGATCGGCTACCTTCATTTCCTCGTTGCCCTCAGCCTTCTTAACGATAGCATCGCAGGCAATAGCAAGCTGCATAATGGGGAAGTTGAAGCTGTACAGTACCTGAGCGATAAGGACTTCCTTGCTCGGCATGTTGGCCAGCTTCTTGACCTCGGCCTCATCGATTACCTTGCCTTCCAGGTAACCGGCCTTGATCGTGAAGTTCTCGTGGGTCTTGGCGAAGTCACCCAGAATCTTAGCGGGTGCGATCACGTCGTCCGTGGTCGAAATCGCCAGCGCGGAAGTGCCGTTCAGGTGCTCTTCCAGAGCGTCAAAGCCCAGTTCCTTCGCCGCAAAGCGGATCAGGGTGTTCTTGATGACCATATACTCAACGCCTGCTTCACGCAGCTGACGGCGGAGCTTGGTATCATCCTCAACGTTGATGCCCTTGTAATCGACCAGCACGCCGGCCGGAGAATTCTTGATCTTCTCTACCAGAGACGCAACCAGAGCCTTCTTCTCTTCCAGAACCTTTGCATTCGGCATCTTTTTCACCTCCTAAAAAATAAAAGTACCCTCCCGGTGCAAAGACACAGGGAGGGTACACAGAAAACCCATAAAAGTGGTAATTATCCATTCCGTGTTGACCTCGGCGGGCGGCGGAAACGCCTTTAAAGCCTTACGGCTGCCTGCTGTCTTTGACCAAGCTCATATATTATATCGAACAAACAGGAAAATGTCAAGAAAATTTATAAAATAAAATTTACATAAAAAGTTTTTTGTGATGATTTAGGGGAAGTGTTTAAAAGACGTAAATAAACAGGCTTTATGATTGTGCATGATACAAAATTGTGTTAAACTAAGATTGAAAATTTTATACAAGGGGGAATACCATGCGAACCTTATATAAACGAGTGCTAAGCCTTGTGTGCGCCGGACTGATGCTGCTGCCGGTGGCGGCCGGCGCGGCGGGCGGCACGCAGCGGCAAAGTATGGCGATCGGCGGCACAATGGTCTATCTGGAAATGGGCGCAGGGCGCACAGGTGAAGTCACACTGGCCAATAACCGCCTGTTCCAGACGCAGTCGGCTTCCGGCCATGTCAGCGCCAAGGCATCCGAGGGCGGAAAAACCGTGGTTGCTTCCATCAACGGCGGCTATTTTGACGCTTACAGCGGCGGCGCGACGGTTTACGCAACGGTCATTCAGGGCGGCGAAGTGGTCAATGGCGGCGGCGAAAAACCAACGCTGGTCTTTACTTCTTCCGGCAAGCCGTTGATTGACCGTGTCAAGATTGAAACGAAAATCGCCTTCCGCGGTGAGGACAGCGCAACCGTCACGGCATACTCGGTTAACGACTACAACGCGAACAACGCATGGGCAAGCTATCTGCTGACTCCGGTATACGGCCGGGCGGTGAACGTCGCGTCCGGCGCGCGCGTCATCACCATTCAGGACAGTGTTGTAACAAACATTCAGGTTGGCGGCACGGTACCCGCGCTGAACTGGGGCACAACCGTGCTGGTTATCAACCAGAGTGCATGGAACAACATGGTGACTTACACGCTCGAGCCAAAGATCGGCAACGACGCAGTGCGCAAAACGGTATATACGCCGCAGCATGACAGCGCTTCCGAGTGGACGGATATCGTCAACGGTGTGGGCGCAGGCCCGCTGCTGCTCAAGGACGGCGTCAACGTCTGTGATCAGAACAGCGATTTTACCGATCCCAAGCAGTCTCCGGATTACGTTTCCTCCCGTTCGTTCGCGGCAATTATGAGCAACGGGCAGCTGGTGCTGGGCAGTGCGTCGAGTGCGTCCATGCGCAGTATCGCCAATTATCTCAAGGGTCTCGGCGCGGTTGACGCGATGGCGCTGGACGGCGGTGCATCAACCTTCCTGAGCATCGGCGGTTCGACCGTGCAGAGTGCGGGCCGCAACCTGACCAATGTGCTGCACATTGTGGATTATTCGTCGGGGACGCTGCCCAAGGGCATCCAGCCGCGCGATTTTGATACGCCTTCCGGTTGGGCGGCGCAGACGGTTGTCGATGCAGCGAACGCAGGTATTGTACCGGATACCCTGCAAAGCGGTTATCAGAAGAACATCACCCGCAAGGAATTCTGCCAGATTATCGACGCTCTGCTGCATAAAAAGATGACGGATTACGATAATGCGCTCTATCTGACCGGTATTTCGTACGATGATGCCCGTGCAGCACTGACCGACACATGGGATGCAAGCGTCCTCGCCTGCTATCGCTTCGGCATCATCAATGGCGTAGGCAACAACAAATTCAGCCCGAACGAGAGCCTGACCCGCGAACAGGCGGCCAAGATCCTGATGGGCGCGGCTAACAAGATCAATCTGCCCGGCAGTGAGGCAAATAATTCGTGGGCAGATGCTTCTCAGATCTCGTCGTGGGCGCATGAGGGCATCAACTTTGTCGTCGGCGCAGGCATCATGAACGGCACCGGTGAAAACAGGTTCGATCCGCAGGGTCTGTTCACCCGCGAGCAGGCGATTGCAACAGCATACCGCATGCTGTAACAATCGGATAAATGCAATAAAAAAGCACGCTGTTTCCAGCGTGCTTTTTTATTGTTTATGAAATCTGCATCAGACAGATGCTTACGCCATCAGCTTGGCAGCATTGACCTTGACGCCGGGGCCCATGGTGGAAGCCACAACACAGGAACGGACGTACTGGCCCTTGGCAGCAGCCGGCTTCGCCTTGATGATAGCACCCATCAGTGCATCGAAGTTGTCCTGCAGCTTCTCTGCGCCGAAGGAAGCCTTGCCGATCGGGCAGTGGATGATGTTGGTCTTGTCCAGACGATACTCGATCTTACCAGCCTTGGACTCCTGAACTGCCTTAGCAACGTCCATGGAAACGGTGCCGGCCTTCGGGTTCGGCATCAGGCCCTTAGGACCGAGCACGCGGCCCAGACGGCCAACCAGACCCATCATGTCCGGGGTAGCGATAACAACGTCGAACTCAAAGAAGTTCTCCTTCTGGATGCGCTCCATCAGGTCCTCAGCGCCAACGATGTCTGCGCCGGCAGCCAGAGCCTCGTCAGCCTTTGCGCCCTTAGCGAAAACAGCAACGCGAACATTCTTACCGGTACCGTGCGGCAGTACGATTGCGCCGCGAACCTGCTGGTCTGCGTGACGGGAGTCAACGCCCAGCTTGACGTGCAGCTCGATGGTCTCGTCGAACTTGGCCTTGGCAGTGGAAATAACAGTGGCAAGCGCTTCTGCCGGATCGTACAGCTTGGAACGATCAATGGTCTTTGCGCTGTCTACATACTTTTTACCTTTATGCACAATAAATCCTCCTTAAGTGGTAATGCGGGAATAGGCTAAACCTAACCCTCCCACTTTGACCGGCGCCTGCAAAAAGCGCGGTCAAAATCCATTCAGCTTAACTTAAAACTTATTCCTCGACGGTGATACCCATCGAACGGGCGGTGCCTGCGATCATGCTCATCGCAGCTTCCAGAGAAGCAGCGTTCAGGTCGGGCATCTTGGTTTCCGCAATCTTCTGGCAGTCAGCCTTGGACAGCTTGGCAACCTTGGTCTTGTTCGGAACGGCCGAACCGGACTCGATGCCGCAGGCCTTCTTAATCAGGACCGGCGCCGGGGGAGTCTTGGTGATGAAGCTGAACGAACGGTCGGCATAGACCGTGATAACAACCGGGATAATCATACCGGCATCGTTCTTGGTGCGCTCGTTGAATTCCTTGGTGAACGACATGATGTTCACACCGTGCTGGCCGAGAGCCGGACCTACCGGGGGAGCCGGGGTTGCCTTGCCTGCGGGAATCTGGAGCTTAATATAACCTACTACTTTCTGTGCCATGTTGAAAGGTTCCTCCTTCAATAAATGTGGTAATTGGCGAGTCCCTTCTGCGGGAGCTCTCCCACTTGCCGCGCGCTTTCAGCGCGCATTTCCGGCGATATGCCGAAAGAATGTTTTACTCGTCGAGCGTCTCGACCTGGTCGAGTTCCAACTCAACAGGGGTTTCGCGGCCGAACATGGAAACCGTGACGTTAACCTTGTTCTTATCCGCTTCCACCGACGATACTACGCCGATAAAGCCGGCCAATGCGCCGTCGATGACGCGCACGCTGTCGCCGGGTGCGTAGTTTACCTCGATCTCACGCTTCTCCACGCCCATCGCGGCGATTTCATCGTCCGTCAGCGGGATGGGTTTGGAGCCGCCGGACTTGTCCTGTCCGACAAAACCGGTGCAGCCGCGGGTATTGCGAACCAGATACCAGGTTTCGTCAGTCATAACCATTTTGACAAGCACGTAGCCAGGAAAGAGCTTGCGCTCCACCTCGCGGCTTTTGCCGTCCTTGACCTCCGTGACCGTTTCGGTCGGGATGTTGACGGCGGGGATCAGGTCATGCAGCTTGCGGTTTTCGACCGCTTTTTCGATCGAAGAGGCCACTTTGTTTTCGTAGCCGGAGTATGTGTGCACCACATACCATTTTGCAGCGTCTGACATAAATGCCTCCTTTTAGGCGGCGAAAGCGTTGAGCAGCGTCTGGACGCCGAGACCGAACACGATATCGAGGACCCAGATGAAAATACCGATCAGGATGACGCAGGCAATCACAACCAGCGTGTTGTTCACCGTCTGCTGGCGAGTGGGCCATACAATCTTACGGCACTCGCTCTTCAGCTCGCGGAACCACTTGCCGATACGCGCAAAGAGACCGGGCTTTTTCGCCTTGGTTTCTTCAGCCATGAAGCTACTTCCTTTCTCTTACTTCGTTTCGCGGTGCAGCGTGTGCTTCCGGCAGAAACGGCAGTACTTGTTCATTTCCATACGGTCCGGGTTGTTCTTCTTGTTCTTCATTGTGTCATAGTTTCTTTGCTTGCACTCGGTGCAGGCCAGCGTAATTTTCACGCGCATAAATAACGGCACCTCCTTTTAATATTCGTCCCTTCCCGTGCCCCTTTGGCCGGGCGCGGGACAATTTGCCTCCCTTTGCCAGTGTTCCGGGCCCTTTTTCCGAGACACGCGAAAAATGGGCGCAAAAAAAGAACCTGCATAGGTTCTTAAAGTATAGCATGGAGAAAACCGGCGGTCAAGGGTTTTTGAGAAAAAAGTGCTGGTTTTTTTGCATTTTTGTGATATACTTAGCTTATTACACAACATATAGGAGTATTCGCATGCGTATTTTGGGTATTGATTACGGGGATGCGCGCACCGGTCTTTCGATTTCGGATGCGTCGGGCTTTCTGGCCGGTTCGCCCAGCGTCATCCACGAATGGAATTACGACAAGCTCTTGGACAAGCTGACGGACTTCATCGCGGAAAACAAAATCGAGGAGATTGTGCTTGGCTGGCCGAAAAATATGGACGGCACGGCGGGAGAGCGTGCGCACAAGTGCGAAGCGCTGGCCGAAACGCTCAGAGAGCGCACCGGGCTGCCCGTAACGCTGTGGGACGAGCGTCGCACGACGGTTGCGGCGCACGACATCCTGCACCAGACGGGCAAAAAGGCGAAAAAGCACCGCCAGACGGTTGACGCGGTCGCGGCGAGCCTGATTTTGCAGGGCTATCTGGATTTCAAACGCCGGCAAAGCTGAACAACAAAGGGAAAAGAGGGAAACCCCGTGTGGGTTTCCCTCTTGCTTTTTATTTATACGGGTTGTCTGCCTTGAGGTAGCAGCACTTTTTGTACTTCTTGCCGCTGCCGCACGGGCACGGGTCGTTCGGGCCGACCTTCTTACCCACGCGCTTGGGCTCGGCCTTGACCGAACCGTCGCTCGCGCCGGCCGCGCTCGTTTCCTTGGCGACCTGCTCACGCTTGGGTTCCTCACGGGTGCGCACCTGCGCCAGGAAGATCATGCGTACGGTGTCCTCGCGGATGGCGTCGATCATCGCGTCGAACATATCGAAGCCCTCGCGCTTGTACTCAACAACCGGGTCATGCTGACCGTAAGCGCGTAAGCCAATGCCGTTGCGCAGCTCGGTCATCGCGTCGATGTGGTCCATCCACTTGGTATCGACGTTCTTGAGCAGCACCACGCGCTCGAGTTCACGCATGATCGGTGCGCCGATGGCCTGCTCCTTGGCCTCGTAGACCTTGTGCGCCTGATCGGTCAGCACATTGGTCAGCTGAGCGGCGGTCAGATCGTCGCATTCTTCGGGCGTGAAGGTGCAGTCCTCGGGCCGCAGGAACATGCCGATAAACGGACGGCGTGCCTGCTCGACCATTTCCGGGGTGATGAGGTGGTTCTCGCCGACTGCGGCGTGTACTGCACGCGCAATGGTATCATCAACCATATGCAGGATATTGTCTTTGATATCCTTGCCCTCCAGCACCTGCAGGCGCTGACCGTAGATGGTCTGGCGCTGGGTGTTGAGCACGTCGTCGTATTCCAGCACGTGCTTACGGGTGGCAAAGTTGCGGGATTCAATCTTTTTCTGTGCGTTTTCGATTGCACCGGACAGGATTTTCTGGTCGATCGGCTCGTTTTCATCAATGCCGAGCGAATCCATCATATTCTGAATACGCTCCGAACCGAACAGACGCATCAGGTCGTCCTCCAGCGAGATATAGAAGCTGGATTCACCCGGGTCACCCTGACGGCCGGCACGGCCGCGCAGCTGGTTGTCGATACGGCGGGATTCGTGCCGCTCGGTGCCCAGAATATACAGGCCGCCTGCCGCACGCACCTTTTCGGCATCCGCGTCGGTCTCCTTCTTATACTTCTGATAGAGTTCCTGGAACTTCTCGCGGATGGCGAGCACCTCGGGATCGTCGGTTTCCGCGTGGCCGTTGGCCTCATACAGCAGCTCCGGCGTATAGTCGCCCTTTTTCAGCTCGTCAAGCGCCATGGTTTCCGCATTGCCGCCGAGCATGATATCCGTACCACGGCCGGCCATGTTGGTCGCAATCGTAACCGCGCCCGACTTGCCCGCCTGCGCGACGATATCCGCCTCGCGCTCGTGATACTTTGCGTTCAGGACGGTGTGCTTGATGCCCTTGGCCTTGAGCAGCTTGGACAGCTCCTCGGATTTTTCAATCGACACCGTGCCGACCAGAATCGGCTGGCCCTTGGCGTGGCAGGCCTCGATGCGTGCAATCGTCGCATGAATCTTACCGCGCTCGTTCTTGTAAACCGCGTCCGGGTTGTCCTTACGGGCGATCGGCTTGTTGGTCGGGATTTCGATGACGTCCAGCTTATAGGTGTGGCGGAATTCCTCCTCCTCGGTCAGCGCGGTACCGGTCATGCCGGACAGCTTGCCGTACAGACGGAAGTAATTCTGGAAGGTAATCGTGGCAAGCGTCTTGCTTTCATGCGCAACCTTGACGCCTTCCTTTGCCTCGATAGCCTGATGCAGGCCCTCATTGTAGCGGCGGCCGAACATCAGACGGCCGGTGAATTCGTCAACGATGATGACCTGACCGTCGCGCACCACGTAGTCCACGTCGCGCTGCATGACGCCGCGCGCTTTGATGGCCTGATTGATGTGATGCTGGAGCGTGGTATTGGCCGGGTCGGACAGGTTTTCCACACGGAAATACTGCTCCGCGCGTGCGGTGCCCTTGGGGGTAAGCGTTGCGGTGCGCGCCTTTTCGTCGACAATGTAGTCCGCGTCGATGTCGTCCTGCTCTTCCTTGGCGTCTACTTCCTTGACGCGCAGGCACTTGAGGCCCGCGGCAAAGCGGTCGGCCATTTCGTACAGCTGGGAGGACTTTTCGCCCTGACCGGAAATAATCAGCGGGGTACGCGCCTCGTCAATCAGGATGGAGTCGACCTCGTCGACGATGGCAAATGCATGTCCGCGCTGCACCATGGCCTTTTTGTAAATCGCCATGTTGTCACGCAGATAGTCGAAGCCGAATTCGTTGTTCGTGCCGTAGGTGATGTCTGCTTCGTACATCGCCTTGCGCTGGCCAGGATCGACCTCATGGATGACCAAACCGACGGTCAGCCCAAGAAAACGGTAAACCTTGCCCATCCATTCGCTGTCGCGCTTGGCGAGGTAGTCGTTGACCGTGACGATGTGCACGCCCTTGCCGGTCAGTGCGTTAAGATAGGCGGGCAGGGTCGCAACCAGCGTTTTGCCTTCGCCGGTTTTCATCTCTGCAATACGGCCCTGATGCAGCACGATGCCTCCGATGACCTGCACGCGGTAGTGCCGCATGCCAAGCACGCGCCACGCGGCTTCGCGGCAGGTGGCAAATGCCTCGGGCAGCAGGTCGTCAAGCGATTCGCCGTTCTGGTAGCGGGCCTTAAATTCATCGGTTTTGGCACGCAGCTCGGCGTCGGTCAGCTTTTTATACTGTTCTTCGAGCGCATCGACCTTGTCCGCAATGGGATAGATCTTTTTCAGCTCGTGCGAGGAATGAGTGCCGAAAATTTTGGTGAAAAGGTTAGCCATTCTTGATTCAGCCTTTCAAAAGGGACAAAAGTCCCGTTCATTCATACAGAAAATATTATAGCACACAATGGGCGGGAAACAAACAAATTTTTTGTAAACGAATATCATGGCGCTGTAGGAGTACAATACATCTTGGACAGTTGAATAAAAAAGGGATGAAGGATAGGGCCACATCGGTTAAAGTTGAGTT
>NZ_CAXTXI010000009.1:0-151972 GCF_964248325.1 Agathobaculum sp. Marseille-P7918
CAACAACTTTCCCATGAGGCCTCTGGGTTGGCTTTCTCCTTTTGAGTTCTCTGTCCAATATGTTTGACAAACCTACAATTTTTCTAAAAGAGGGCGCAAAAAGGCAGATCGCAAAACTCAAAGATTTTGCGATCGCCTTTCTTGTGCTCTTTTTTATTCTGCTGAGGCTGTTTGAAGGCGTATGCAGTACCGTGAAAACGGTGTATTTGGTCGCGCAGATGCCTTCCTATCAACAAAATATAGATTTAAATATAGATTTTGCTGATAGGGGTGCAGAATCAATGAAAAACAAATGGTTAGTCTACTGGCCGCGAGCGAGGCCTGTATACTGGCAGGTCTTGGTGAGTGCAGCCTGTCCATAGGGAGTGGCGGAATGTATGATTCCTCTCCGCGTTCGAACCATGCGGTTCAACGGGTCTGACGATAGGATATATCCCACCGAGGAAAGCGTTCGGACGGCCTAATCCATACGTGAATGTAATTACATAAAAAGATTCATTGAACTGGTAATCGGTGAAATCAGGTTGCTCAAGCGGAAGGACGAGCAGATGAAGGATGTGGTGTTCCAAACATTGGACAAACTTATGACTCGTGGGGATAGACTGCAAGGTTCTAGGTTTGCCGTGCTTGATACCAGCATCCGCAGGGACCGTACCGCACGGAATCCCCGCACCGGTGAACTTATCCACCTGCCTGAGGAAAGGAGTGTTGCATTCAGGCCAGCGCAGGTATTGAAAAAAACAGTTGAGTGAATCCGGCAAAAGAAAAGACAAATAAAAAGAAGGAGATGGAAACATGAAGAAACGGCTTTTGGCATTGGTCATGGGATTGTTTCCAACGGCTTTCGCGGCTGGCCAGTCAGGAAACAGTTCTTCTTCCGACGGCGTGAGCACGCGGGCTATGACATCGGATAAGGATTATACCATAAGTTTCGTTAAGGACGCCTTCAACATTACGCAGATTGGCGTCAGGGTGGTCGACGGCAGCAGTCCGCCGGCTAATCTGTCAGGGCAGTTTAACGATGCTACGAAGCAGAAAATCACCTTGGACGGCGCCAGCTTTTCGATCGGCGACGGCTCGATGTCGCCGGCTAACATGGTGGCCGGATACGGACTGATGGATGTTACAACTACTAAGGTAGGCACATACTACTATCAGTATGCCACTTGGGAGCGGTCACTGACAGCTGATCCCGTTACGAGCCTCACCTATGAGGATATTAAAGCGCACGCGGGCCAGACTCTCTACCTCAATTATCGCACGTCTGCAGGTAAGCTGAAGGTTCCCGTCACCGCAGTGTCGGATACTGGCGAGACGCTTGCCCAAAAGTCTGACTTTGTTCCCGGTGATATCACCGAGGCGCAGGCGCAGGAGGTTGTGGCTGGGTTGAGTTCCCCCTATTACTTCCAAGGGGCAGAACTGCGGCCTAAAAGCGGAACGGCCAGCCCGATTCCCATTACCTATGTCAACCTTTTAAACGGTTGTTACTATGTCAAAAGCAGCTTGAGCAGCAATAGCATGGATGCCTTCGACATAAACGATTGGGATGTATACCTTGTGTATGAGCAGGCCTACAAACTGACCCTGCACATTGAGGATCCGGGCAACCACGCTAATAATAAGGTTAATGGGGTGCACCGCACAACCGGAGATTACGTCTACCAGATTCCTAAGAATGGTGTTCTGGAACTGACGTTTGGAATAGGTACGAACAGCAATCTCACAGTGACCAACACCACCGGTGGCGGCAACAACGTGCTCTTTAACTCTGCAACGAGCGGCTATCAAATCAAGGAATACACACTGACCTTGACCGGCTCGATGCTCAGCGGGGATCAAACGGTAACTGCAAACTATGAGAATTTATTGGGTAAGACCAGTTTTACGCTGGACTATAGCCACTACATAGATAGCCCGAACAGTTACCATGGCAATGAGGTGAAGCTATTCCCGGGCGGCGGCAGTAATGGCACTGCACTCGACAAAAATAGCACCACCACAACCATCAAACAAGGTGATATACTGCGATTCTATTGTAACGCATCTAGTGCAAGCTATCTGGTGAATACCCTGGTACTCAACGGCACGGCACTCAACCTGCCAGCCTGGGAGTGGGGCGGAAAAGGCACTCATGAGGCATCTGCTGATACCACCATCTATGATTCAGCGGGCAATGTGATGGCACAGGTAACCACTAGTGTGTGGATTCAGTACCAGTCTAGCACCCAATACACCTATCCCAAACAAGCCGATTTCTATATAACCTTCAAGGTACTTAATAATAATATCAAGCTTGACCGCGCCAATATGGCGCCCGTGACCTTTCCCGACCTCATTATCTACGAGATGGGAGACGGACTCAACGTTGAATACTACAATAACGCTTCAATGGCGTCTGAAGATGATAGAAAGCCTGCTCCCATCGGCTGCGGCATCTATCCCCTTGAGAATGGCGCGGTCTGGGTCACTCCGGAATTCGGCTACTATGTGACACAGTTCCGCATGGGCGAAAGCGATGCCTTGATCCCGACGACGGATACCGGTACTACATGGTATGGAGCTAAGACGTATAGAACCAATGATGGCGGTAGCGGTGCACCGAGCACTCAGAACCGCCAAAAAATTACTGATGCTGGTAGTAGTCCGGGTTATATCAAGTCTGACCTCATTGATTATTCCTTCCAGTATGACTGGGATGGCAATGTAGGCGATGGTTACTATACCGATAGCGCGGCCTTCAACTTGGGTATGGATAATTTGGCGACATCGGTTCTTGACGCCAGCTTGCAGCCCAATGCACCTGCAGGCACAACCTTCGTCGGGTGGAGCCTGACTCCTACCAATGGCGGATACGTAGATGACTATTATCTTCCCGGTCAGAGCATTCCGCGAGATGTGGTCGCGGCGAACAAATCTGCCATTACCTACGGTAACACCGGCAAGGCCGTCATCAATCTCTATCCTGTGTTCGAGAATAACAGTAACAGTCCTTATGTGAGTTACACGGTGACCATTCATGTGGGCAACGCAACCTATACTTTACCTTTCACTGGCGGCATGTTAGGCTCCAGCTTGGATCGCGATCTTGTCATGGCGCTGGGGCAGGTGTCGAGTTATATTGGTGGTCTGACTGATAACTATGTAATGGACGGTGCCCGCAGTGACAGCCTGGTGGAACTCACGGGTTCAGGGTCCAATGCCTTTAACCTCTACTATGTTGACACTGACCCGGTGAACATCACTTTTGTATCACCCTATGGCTTTACTGATGGAACTACAGGCTCGGAGCAGACCAAGACAGGTAAGCAGACACCCGGCAGTATCATGGAAGTGCCTACGCCCTATGAGGGGGATGGTGCTAACGCTTCTTTCATCGGATGGAGTTTGGACAAGAGTGCTACAACAGGCATGAACCTGACCAACGCTCTGGTGCCCTATGGGGATACCACCTACTATGCCATCTACGCGCCTAACCACACTGTCTCTTTCTACACATGGACGGAGGCGGACAGTTGGGGCGCGAGTGCTGCTCTGACTGCTTCCGTGGGTAATGGCCAGACTATCCCTACGAATAAGAAGAGTGAGATCAACGCCCTGACACCCAACATTACGGGTTACAATTTCCAAGGGTGGGCCAAGAACGGTCCCAGCGGTCCGACAGTTCAGGTGGACGCTCTGATGCAAACGACGTTCACAACAGACACGGATTATTATGCTGTTTATACCCCGAGAGATGATATTTCCGTTACGTTGAATGCCAATGGCGGTACGTTTGGTGCAGCACAGAATACCAAGACATTGTCTAATCAGGTCTACGGCCAGACGATGAACTATGGCGATGCTCCGACCCGTGAAGGCGGGTATGTCTTTGCCGGATGGAGTACTGACAAGAGTGCTACCGTGGGTCAATTGACCATCACCGCTCCGGCTACCCCGGGCGCCACTTATTACGCTGTGTGGATTCTGCCCCAGCTGGAAGTGACAGCGAATGGTCCTTTCACTTATGACGGCACAACAAAGACGCCTACGCTCACTGTAAAGTACAATGGAAAAGAAGTGTCCTCAGGAGACTACAAGGTACAATACAGCAGCGATACACGCGCTAACGCCGGTACTTACACCGTTTTGGTGACCTATCAGGATTTGCAGGGCATTGCAACCTTCATTGTTGAGCCGAAAGCCATCAATGACTCAAGTGTTACGGTGGAAAACATCGCCCAGCAGGAGTACACCGGTAGCGAACTGCGTCCCGGTGTGACGATCAAAGACGGTGAAAAAACACTGAATCTCAACGCCGATTATGTGGTAAGTTACAGCAATAACACGAAAGTAGGCGGCGGTGCTACTGTGACGATTCAGGGTATTGGCAACTATAAGGCGAGCACAAGCAAGACCTTCCAAATCGTGCCGCCCGCAAACATTTCTATTGCCGCCATTCCGGATCAGGAGTACACCGGAAAAGCGGTTACGCCTGATCTTGTGGTGTACGATAGCAACGGTCGTATGCTGACCAAGGAAACAGATTACACCGCAAACTTCACCAACAATACCAACGTAGGCAACGCAAATGTCAGTGTCATTGGTAAGGGTAACTATGCGGGCAAAACTGCAAACAGCACTTTCCGTATTACTGCTGCGGGCAACGCGCTCACTGTTACGGTGGATCCGGTGCAGATGACAACAAGTCAGGGAGCGCCCACTATCACCGTAAGCTCGGGCAATGTGCAGTTGTCTGCCGATAACGATTATACCCTGAGTTACCAGATGTATGGCGAGAATGGTGCTTTGCAGTCTACAAACGCTTCCATGACTGCGGCGGGCATTTATCTGATCACTGCAAACGGCAGGGGAAGCTATCAGGGTGCTACCGGTTCCGCCACTTTCGTGCGCATTCCGGTGGATACTGGTAATGATTTGACCATCACCGGCATTGATGCAGACAATCAGGTGCTCACCTACAATGGTCAGAACCAAAACACGGTGCTGAATGGTCTGAAGGTGCAGTATCAGGACAGTAACTTGTCTGCATCAGATTACGATATTTCCATCCAATACAACAATACAACGACATGGAATAGCGTGGCTGATGCGCAGTTGATCAACGCGGGTACCTATCTGGTTACTGTCACGGCTAAGAATACCTATAGCGGTACCGCCAACCTGACCATCTACATCCAGCCAAAGAACATTGCGGATGAGAATATTGTGGTAGACGGCACTCTTGAGGCGGTCTACAACGGTCAGGCGCATGACCACCCCTTCACTGTCACCGACAATGCTATTAGCAGTGGAACTGAGCTAATCAAGGATACTGATTATACTCTGGTGGATCCGGACCACGCTCAGCACACAGATGTTGGTTCCTACCCCCTCACTATCACCGGCAAGGGGAATTACAACGGTACGCGCGAGGTCACATACACCATTACGCCCGCAACCGGCACCGCTGGTACAGGCGGCGGTTTGACCATCGCACCCATTCAGAACCAGACCTACACCGGCAATGCTATTGAGCCGGAGGTGACCGTATCTTTTGACAGCACACCGCTGACGAAGGATACCCACTATACGGTGAAGTATGACTTTAATGTAAACGCGGGTCTTGGTGTGGTCACCGTTACCGGTAAGACTGGCACAAACTATGAAGGCATGACCGGCAGTGCTACCTTTACCATTGAACCAAAGAATATAGCTTCTCTCACCGTGAACGGCATCAAGAATGCCAACTACACCGGCAGCCCCATCCGGCAGACGATTACCATCCAAGATGGCGGAAAGACTCTGGTAGAGGGTACGGACTATTATGTGGAGTACTCTAGCAATATCAATGTAGGAACTGCTACCGTGACGATTTACGGCATCAACAACTACAAGGGTACAAATGCACAGAATTTTACCATTAGTACGGTGGATATCGGCGGCGGGGATGGCGATACCACTACGCCCGGCAGTGGGTTTGGTGTTGCGGTATATCCGCCTACCGGCGTGTATACCGGTGTGACACACAATCCTGCTGTGGTAGTGACCTACAACGGCGTGGCACTGGATGCTAACAGCGACTATACTTTGATGTATAAGACCCTCGAGGGTGTGGATGTTGGTGCTGGCGGTATGATCGACGTAGGCACTTATGTCATCACTGTCACCGGTCAGGGCAATTACACCGGCACAGTGGACGCTCGCTACACCATCACTCCGGTGAGTGATAGCTCTACCGGTGCGGGCAGCACACTGGCTATCGCCCCCATCGATTCCAAAACCTATACCGGAGACAGCATTAAACCCACAGTCAGTGTAACCTACAACGGACAAGTGGTGCAGCCCGATGCTTACACCGTAAGCTATAGCGCCAATGTTAACGTAGGTCAGGCGACTGTTATTGTCAGCGGTAACGCGGATACCAATTATGAAGGCATGGTAGGCGCTACAACCTTTACTATTACGCCTAAGGATATCACTCTCGATGATATCTCCGTCGGTGCAATTCCTGACCAGACTTATACTGGCAGCGCCATTGAGCCGGAACTTACCATCACGGACATGACCCGACAGGCCGAGCTGATCATGGGCGCGGATTACATTCTGGGTTATAAGAATAATGTGGACGTGAGCAGCCGGACAGCGACTGCCGTTATTACTGGCCGAGGCAACTACACCGGCACGAAAGAAGTGACCTTCAACATCACTCAGGCGAACATCGGCGGTACAGACACTGACCCAACTACACCCGGTACGGATTTCGCCGTGGAGGTCTATCCAAGCAAGGGTGCATACACCGCCAAGGCACATACCCCTGCTGTGATGGTTCATTACAAGGGATTACTGCTGGAGGAAAACAAGGACTATTACGTAACCTATACGAAGGATAGCGACAGCAGTGATGTAACTGCTTCCGGAATGATCGAAGTGGGTACATACACCATTACTGTCACCGGAAAAGGGAATTACAGTGGATCCGTTACTGTAAAATACGAGATTACCGCGGCGGATTCGAGCCAGGTGTTGATAACTGAACCTATTTCGGATGTGGAGTATACTGGCAGCCCAATTGAGCCTTCTCTGGAAGTGAGCTATAGCGGCCAGGAACTGACTAAGGACCGAGACTACACCGTGTCCTACGAGACCGACAACGTCAATGCGGGCGTGGTTGTGGTCAAAATTCAAGGTCAGGGTGAAACCTATGGCGATCTGAGCACCACATCGGCTTTCCAAATTACCCGCAAGGATATTGCCAGCAGCGACATTTCCTTGCCGTCCATTGGCAGCCAGACTTACACAGGTGGGTATATTACGCCTGCCGCCACCGTTACCGACGGTACCCGGTCTGAGCAGTTGGTATTGAATAAGGACTACACGGTAGAGTATTCCAATAACCTGAATGTTGGTGAGGCTACTGTTACTATCCGAGGCATCGGTAACTACAGCGGTCAGCGTACCACCACCTTCCAAATTGCGGCGGCAGACGTGAGCAAGCCCGGCACTTCCGGCGGCGACACTGGCGGCATCACCGCCAATGTATATCCGAATAGTGGCGTATTCAACGGCACGAGCCACGCTCCTGCAGTTATCGTCACACATGACGGAGCCATTCTGGTATACGGCAAGGACTATGAGCTTTCTTATGCCAACCAATCCGGTGGTATCAACGCAAATGGTATGATTGATGTGGGTGAGTATACCATTACTGTCACCGGTAAGGGCAACTATACCGGCGTCAAGACAGCCACCTATACCATTACCCCTGTAGATGGCCAAAGCAGTGGCACGCTGGTTATCGATAAGATTGCCGACGTGACCTATAATGGCAGCGAACAGCAGCCTGCGGTTACCGTAACCTATAATGGCGCTACCTTGAACGCTGATACGGATTATGATGTGACCTACTCAAACAATGTCAACGCTGGCCTTGCTACTGTTAAAGTTATCGGTAAGGATAACTACGAAAACATGACCGGCATTGCCACATTTAACATCAGACCCAAGGAGATTACGTTGACCACGGTGGATCCGATTGATGATCAGACCTATACTGTTCGGCCATCCAGCCCACGATCACTGTCACAGATGGGGATAAGAAGCTGGTGCTGAATAAGGATTACACGGTCACATACAGCAACAACACTACTGTGGGAGCGGCCACGGCCATTGTGAGCGGCATCGGCAACTATACTGGTGTGCGTTCGGAGACCTTCCAGATTGTGGCTTCTACCGGTCTTCGGATTGAGGCCATCCCGGATCAGACCTATACCGGCGAGACTATCACGCCTGCTGTGGTAGTAAAGGACGCCAGCGGCAAGGTGTTAAAAGCTGACACCGATTACACGGTGGCATATCGTAACAACATTGAAGTGGGCATCGCTACCGTCACAGTCACTGGCATTGGAAACTATGATGGCTTGACGGGTTCCATGACTTTCCTGATTGTTGCCAAATTGCTTCATCTGGAGGTGACGGCAGAACCGGCTCAGATGGAAGTGAATAAGGGCGATCCTGCCATCACTGTGAAACTGAACGGCACTGGTCTGACGGAAAACACCGACTACACCCTGAGCTATCAGAAGTATGGTGAGAGTGGTGCGCTGGAGAATGCTGAAGAGCTCTCGGACGTGGGCATGTATATCATCACCGCCACCGGCGTCAACGACTACGAGGGAGCTATCGGCTCCACTGTGTTCGTTCGTCTGCCTGTGTCCACGGAGGATGGTCTCACCGTAGGCGGAGTTGACGTATCACAAGACGGAAATTTCATTGAACGGACCTACAATGGTCAGGACCAGAAGTCTGTTCTGGATGGCCTGACCGTAAGTGCGGGCGACAGTCAGCTTACAGCAGATGACTACACCGTTTCCGTAGCCTACAATGGCGGTAGAGATACGACTCTGGAAGAAGCGGAGATGGTCAATGCAGGTATCTATGTCGTCACGATTACCGGTAAAAACAGCTATGGCGGCAATAGCGCGACTCTGGTTGTGCTAATCAACCCCAAGGATATTTCTGATTTGTCCATCGATGTAACAATCCCCGAGTCTGACTATAATGCCAAGGAGCAGACCGCCAGCGTCACCGTCAGTGACAGCGACATTGCAGGAATTTACAACGTGACGCCAGATACCTTCAGCAGGATCGTTCCCATGGTTGATTCCGATGCGAAAGCACGAACGGTTGATGTCACCGCGATCAACAGCGGTAGGGAAACTGTCTACATGCTAGCGCAGGATACCGATTACACTGTGATTGGCGGCACTCAGACCAACGCAGGAAAGCATCGGGTGACCATTACCGGTATCGGCAATTACACCGGTATCCGCTTTGAGGATTTCATGATCAACCCGGCGGAAATCACCGTCAGCGGTGAGGAGACTATCACCTATGGTGAGACTCCTAATCTGGATACCATGACGATCAGCGGCATTCTGGATGCGGATGTGAACGATGTTACTGTGGAGCTTTCTGCACCTGCGAATTTGAATGCAGGTGTGCATGCTGTGATAGCCAGCCTGTCAGGGGCCAAGTCGGGCAATTACACGGTGAATATGACCGCAAAGATCACCGTCAATCCGCTGGATATTGGCGGCGGTGAAGGGGAAGGCGGCGATGAAGACAATGCCAATAGCTTCACCGCGAAGCTGACTCCCACCAGTGGATACTACAACAACCAGCCGCACAACCCTGTTGTGACTGTGACTTGTAACGACAAGAACCTGACTCAAGGTGTGGACTACATCGTAAATTACTCCGATAGTGAGGGCAATCCTGTGAGCGAAATGGTGAAGGTGGGTGCATATACCGTCACTGTTGTTGGAACAGGAAATTACACTGGTACTCTGCAACTGACTTACACCATTATGAACACGCCCAGCGGCGGCGGTGGCGGTGGCGGCGGTGGCGGCACCACCGACCCCGATACGAATCCGCAGGAGCCTGATCAACCCGATGAAAATCCGGGTGTCGCTAATCCGGACGATACCGGCGTATCCAATTGGCTGAATACTTCCGAGCATATCGCATACCTGAGTGGATACCCTGGAAATCTCTTTGGTCCGAATAAGAACATGACCCGCGCGGAAGCTGCCCAGATGTTCTACAATTTGCTGCTGAATCAGAATGTGCCCATCACGGTTAACTTCAATGATGTTTCCGCAGATGCCTGGTATGCTCAAGCGGTGAATACTCTGGCTTCGCTGGGCATCATCAACGGCGTGGGGGACAATCGGTACGACCCGACACGGTCTATCACTCGTGCAGAGTTCACAACCATCGCTATGCGCTTTACCAATGCGAAAGGCAGCGCAGAGAATATTTTCTCGGATGTGAGCTCGGACGACTGGTTCTATGAGTATGTTTTGGGAGCCATTCAGTACGGATGGATTCAGGGATATCCGAATGGTACATTTGGTCCCTATGATACCATCACTCGTGCGGAAGTAACCACAATTGTAAACCGGATGCTGGGCCGCAGTGCTGATGAGAGCTATGTTGACGGACATCAGGACATCCTGATGCAGTTCAACGACATAAGCAGCAGCCACTGGGCTTATTATCAGGTCGTAGAGGCTACTAACGCTCATGACTATACCAAGAATAACAACAAGGAAACCTGGACTGGGCTGAAGTAGGTCCAACTGTACTATTTGTGCGACTACAATGAGGGATATCAAACCTCGAATGTGGCGCAGTACGGCATATCCGACTCTGTACTGCACAAGGTGACACAACTGGAAAAAAGCACCGGCGTCTACATCATTTCATGTAGATGCCGGTGTTTTTCAATGACTGTTTTGATAATAAATCAGTCAAGATTCAAATCGATAAACAACAGGGACGTTATGACTCTGTGCAATATGGAATTGCCGCGCGCTGCAACCGCGTGCCAAAATCCGACAGATTCGGCAAGGATACCGGCAGATTCTACACGGTTTATTGTGGACTTCGGGTAAATTATGTATACTGTCTCTAAAAGTGCATGATGGGAGGAAAATATCTTGCAATCAAGGGTCATCTCCATGTTCCCATATCAAAAGGTCGATATAACGCCTTTCAAACGCAGCCCGGAAATTGACGAGGCGAAGCTGCAAAAGGAGTTCGATCGTGCGGTATACCCCACATCACGTGGTCAGACGGCGATGTGGCCGCTCTGGGAGACGTGGTAGAGTGCAGCATGACTTCTCCGGACAAGCGCTTCCAGCGCCCCAGTGCAAAGATTACGGTGGGTGCTGGGTTGCTGGACCGAGAGGAGGAAAAAAAGCTGGTGGGACAAAGGGTAGGCGATACGCAGATGCTTATTTGCCGCGGCAGCGAAGTCAGCGTCACAATTCTTTCGGTTAAGAAGCGGTGTGTGCCACCGCTGACCGATGAGATGGTGGACGCTCTGGGCCTTGAGGGGGTGCGCACGGTGGAACAGTACCACACCTATCTGGTGGAACAGGCGTTGGACGAGCGGTTCTCTAATGAGAGCTATGCAGTCATCCAATCCGTGCTTCAGACCGTGCGGGAGCGCAGCGAGGTCTTGATCACCCAGGAGGATTGGCAGCAGAGCGTACAGTGGGACATCAACCGGCTTTCGGTCATTGCACGGTTCGACGGGATGGAACTGGAAAAGATGACAGCGGCGGAGTTTGAGGGACGTATCCCGGTTCAAAGTTATTATGAGCTTGTGGCTATGCTGCAGCGTGATGCATGGCAAAACACATGGCAAATGCTTCTAGGCCGGAAGTTGGCGGAAGAGGATGGTTTCACAGTGACCGAGGCAGGATACGAGGACTTTCTGGCTGAGCTTGCTGCGTCATGGAATTCCACTGTTGAGGCGTACCGCCCCGCCTATCCCTATGCCTACTATGAGGCGATTCAATACCGCATTCACTATTATGACGCCGTATCCGATTACATCCGTAAAAATATTTATAGGGAGGACTAACCATGGCCATTCAGTATGCAACCGCAGAAAATTTTGATGAACTCGTCCAGCAGGATTTTGTAATCGTGGATTTCTTCTCTGACCACTGTGGACCCTGCAAGGTGTTCAGCAAGATTCTGGAGGATATCGCAGCGGAGATGCCCTTTGTCAACATCGTCAAGGTTAACACCACCGCAGAACCTGCACTAGGTGAGCGGTTTGAAATTCATGCGGTGCCGACGGTTCATTTTTACCGCAATGGTGAGTTTGCCGAGAGCTATCTTGGTGTCATTCCGGCCGACAAGCTGCGCGAGATGATTTCGGGATATCTATTCTGATGAAGGATTTGTTGATTGTGGGCAGTGGCCCAGCAGGAATCTCGGCCGCGTTGACCGCCGCTGCCCGGGGATTGGATTTTCTGTGGTTCGGCAGTCGGGAACTCAGCCCGAAAATTACACAGGCGCCCGAGATTTCCAACTATCCGGGGCTGTGTCGGGCATCAGGTCGTGCATTTCAAAAGGTATTGCAAGAGCAGATTGGGACTATGGAGCTTGAAATACGCGAGGAGCGCATTGACTCTATTTTCCCTATGGGGGATTATTTTGCGGCCTGTGTTAACGAAACTATGTATGAGGCAACAACCGTTTTGCTTGCTGTGGGGGTTTCTGCAACGGGGACAGTGCCGGGTGAACTGGACTATGTGGGGCAGGGGGTAAGCTACTGCGCAACCTGCGACGGTGCGCTGTACCGAGGCAAGACCGTGGCCATTGTCTCCACAAACCCGGCATTTGAGGAGGAGGTCGATTTTTTGGTTGGCCTTGCCGCCAGAGCGTATATCAGCCGCAGTTACGCGGCGGTTGATACGCCCAATGCTGAGTGTATTCCTTCCTTTCCCAGAAGCATTCGGCGGGAGGGGGGCAAACTGCTGCTCACCTACGCCGATGGAGAGCGCGCCGTGGACGGAATCTTTTTCTTGAAAGACTCTGTTTCTCCAGCTGTTCTATTGCAAGGCTTAGATATCGAAGGGGCGCACATTGCAGTAAACCGTGATCTGGAGACGAATATTCCCGGCTGCTTTGCCGCGGGAGACTGCACCGGCCGGCCGTATCAGTATGCCAAAGCGGTAGGTGAGGGCAATGTGGCCGTCCATACCGCGATTCGCTATCTGAAGCAGAAAAAAGAATCATGAAACATATGAAAACGCCGTCGGTTGGAACAGCCCGCTGACTTCTCCGGAGCGCAGGACGCACGGAAGGCGTTGGAAGGATTGTCCGCCGAAGCAACGGCTGCGGTCCAATCTCAAAAAAAGAGGATGAGCGCATATGCAAAATAAACTGCCTGTAAAAGGCTCCATGGGCAGGTTCTTTTCCATGCTGTGGAAGGCACGCTTGCCTTACGCTTGGATTTTGGGTTATATTATTGTTAACATCGTATTGACCAATGTGGGAGTCAGCACCACCGAGTATACCGCTGAGCTGTATGCCGGCAATGTGGATTTTATGGGCGTGGTGCTGCCATTCCTGATGGTTTCTCTGGTCAGCCTTGTTATCAGCAGTATCTCGGGAATTCTGAGTGGGTTGTGTATGGCGCGCATCGACCGCAATCTGCGTCGGGCAGTGTGGGAAAAAGTAGTACGCCTGCCCTTTGGTTATTACCAGCAAAACGCGCCTAAGGAGCTGATCTCCCGCGTGACCACCGATGTCAGCACCATCAGCGCTCTGATTATGCAGGTGTTTATTCTGGCGTTGACCTCGTTGTATGCGACGGTGCGCCTCTTTGTACAGATCCGGTCTTACGACCCACGGCTCATGGTGGCGACACTGGTGCTGCTGCCCCTGCAGGTGGTCATCGGCGGTATCGCCGGACATCTCAAATTCGGGCTGAGTGATCGGGTCAACCGCCGGACGGCGGAACTGACAGAGGCGATATCGGAGCGCACCAGTCAGGCTATGCTCATCAAGTCTTTCTCGGCGCAAGAGCGGGAGGAACACACCGTTGGCCAGCGCGCCAAAGCCTTCTATAAGATTTCGATCCAAAACGCATGGGTCACCAATTTTGTTTCCCCGGTCTATGTGCTGGTGGGCGCGCTGCAATTCATCGTCATCGTTATGGTGGGGCGTGGATTCTATTCGGACGGTTCGATTACATTGGCTCAGTGGGTGGCTTATTTTGCCTTTGCCAATCAGATCATCAATTACCTGACTGCCTACACCGGTTACTGGACAAGCCTCAAGGCGGCTCAGGGTGCGACAAACCGGGTGGCCGCCGTGATGGCCGAGCAGGAGGAAGATCGGGATGCCGGCGACAAGGTGGAAACACTTCGGGGTGACATTGCCTTCGACCATGTCTACTTTGCCTATGGGACAAAGCCACTCTTTGAGGATTTGTCCCTGACCATTCCTCAGGGACGGGCCACGGCGGTGATCGGCCCCTCGGGCAGCGGAAAAACGTCGCTGCTCAACTTAGTGGAACGACTGTACAGCCCGCAGTCCGGGTCCATCCGCATCGGTGCGGATGACATCCGCCGTTTCAGCAAAAAGAGCTATCGCGCTGCGCTCACTTACATTACGCAGGAATCTACCATGCTTTCGGGCACCATCCGTGAAAACCTTGTGTTTGGTGTCCGCCGCGAGGTGGAGGATGACGAGTTGGATCAGGTTTGCAAACAGGTCAATCTGCTGGATTACATCCGCAGCCTGCCTGCAGGCTATGACACACAGGTAGGCGAGGATGGGTTCCGGCTTTCGGGCGGACAGAAGCAGAAGCTGGCAGTTGCCCGGGGCATGCTGAAAAATTCCGAATATTTTCTGATGGACGAAGGTACAGCGGCCATGGATGCCGAAGCCAAGGATGCGGTGTGGGACGCAGTATCCCGCATGATGCGTGACAAAACCACACTCTATGTGGCTCATGACAGGCAGACCGTGCTGAAAGCAGACTACGTGGTAGTCATGGAGCAGGGCCGCGTGACGGCCTTTGGCCCCATCGAAACGGTGTACGAGAAGAATGATTACCTGCGGCAGCTGGTTGGCGAGGGAGGTCTGAAACGATGAAGCAAGCGAAAAAACACGAAAAGGAACGGCCCCGGAGGGAAAAACTCTGGGGGCCGTTTCTCAGACTTTATACCCGGTTTCCCATTCCCTGGCTGTTTTTTATCGGCGCGATTCTGCTGGGGGTCGCCGCTACGGAACTTGCGCTGCGGGTGGCAGACTTGACGATCCGAGTCAACAAAGGAGAACTATACAACGGGGTCATCATCGCGTATGTGTTGCTTAGCATTCTGAACGCTGTGATCATAGGCTTCCAGAATATATTGGTCACCTATGGTACCCAGACTACCACATTGCGGGTGCGGGGCGTAGTGTGGCGGGCAATCTTGGGACTGTCGATGAAGGATGTTGAGCAGGAAGGTCCCAGCAATCTGATCTCCTGTGTGACCAATGACGCCACGCAAGCAGCCAGTGCTTTACAGATGCTGTTTTTGTGTGCATCCTCGCTGTATGCACTGATACGTGCCTGTATGAAAATGGTGATTTACAACGTGAGAATGTCGCTGGTGTTGGTTATCGCGATTCCGCTGGCTATGTTGGTGTTCTTTATCGTAGGACGAATGCAATTCATTGCCAGTCGGCGGCAGTATGAGGCACTCAACACGATGACAGCCTTTTTTTCCGAGCATATTGCCTGCACCAAGCATGTCAAAGCGCAGGGGATGGAGGAACGCGAGATTGAGGAGGGGATGCATGCCATTGAGACGCGGTACAAAGCAGATATTCTCAATGTGCTGTTCAATATGGTGCAGACGGGCTTGTTCAGCCTTTGCGGAAAGCTAAATACCGTACTGATCGCCGTAGGCGGATCACACCTCATCCGCACCGGTCAGATGGAGAGCACCGGCATTAACGATTTCACTACTTACTCCGGCACGGTGGAACAATATGAGAGCGAGATGCTGACTCTGTATCAGACCGTTAAGGGAACACAGGGCAGCTTGCGGCATGTCAACGAGATTCTAGGGCGCGAAGCGGAGCAGTTGGACGTGGGCAGCCCGCTGGGTCCGTCTGGTGACATTGAACTGCGCGACGTTCAGTTCAGCTTTGACGGCGAGTATTCCGTTCTGCGAGGCGTTTCCTTCACCATTCCTTATGGCAAGCGCACGGTGATCATCGGCGGCAACGGCAGCGGTAAATCCACCGTACTGAAACTGCTGCAGGGGTTTTACCGGCCGGATTCCGGTTCCATCACAATAAATGGCCAGAATCTGGCGGACGTTCGATTGTCCGACTTGCGCAGTCGCTTTGCCTATGTACTGCAAAATACGCCGTTACTTGCCGGCACGATTCGGGAAAATCTGGTCTACGGCGCCAAGACCATGCCGGACGAACAGACTATCATTGCGGCTGCCAAAGCCGCGAATGCCCACGATTTCATCCGGCAGCTGCCCGACGGATACGACACGCAGGTAGGTTCCGCCGGAATGCACCTTTCGGGCGGTCAGCGGCAGCGAATCGCCATCGCGCGCGCTCTGTTGGTACAGCCGGAATATCTGCTCCTGGATGAAGCCACCGCCAGTCTGGACCATCAAACCGGCGGACAAGTGTTCCAGAACATTCTCGATGGTAAGGTGCCTACGGTTATCTATATCTCCCATAACATGGACGAAGTCCGACGGGCTGACCATGCTGTTGTCCTGCGGAACGGACAGGTTGAGGCGAGCGGCACCCCCGAAGAGTTGGCACGCGTAAGCCCGACTTACCGCGATTATGCGGCCAAGCAGCGGGTGGAGGTATCGGTATGAGAAAAATTACGATTACCTTTATGCTGCTGCTTATTCTGGCGACGGTCGGCGCGTTGGTCTTTGTAGGACTCTCACCGGACTTTGTGGAACCGCTCAAACTGAACGACCAAACGGAGCTGACGGCCGATAACCCGATATGGGGTAAGTCTATCGACGAACTGGCGGAGTATCTGGTTGCGCAGGGTGTATTGCCCTCGGCAGAGTACGCGCCGCTGTCGGGAGGTATTGCTACCGTGGCGCGGAGCTACAGCGGTCTGGAACTGTACTGGTGGGATCTGGAGACTATGAAAGAGGGCAGTGATGAGTACAATGCCTATATCGGCGCTCGGGACAACGGAGCAATTGATCTCTGGGGCAGCGGTAGTCTGATGACTATTACGGCGCTGCGCGGTCCCTTTGCCCTGAACATTACCACCGCCTACACCGGCGATCCTGTCAAAGCGGAAGCGGCATTCCGGAGCTTTTGTGCGGACGCGGAAAACCAAGCGGAAGGAGGAGACAGTTATGCAGATTCGGACAGTAATCGTTGAAAAAAATCCCGAACAGCTCATCGAAATTGAAAATCTGCTGGCGTTCTACCGCAAGTTCGAGATTGTGCGCACCTTTGACGACATTGATTCTGCCAGCCAGTATTTACAGGAAGAGGAGGTCGGTGCGGTCTTTATCCGCAGTGACGTAGGTGATCCTCAGCGCACTCCGGACGGCAGCTTTCTGTTAGGCTACATCACACAGAAAAAGCCCGATCTGTTGGCTGTGCTTTACTGTGATTCCAAGGATACCGCTTTTTGGGGGCTGACGGCTGGGGCAGTGGCCGCCTTCACCACGCCCATTGATCCGCTGCTGTTTCAGCGTGCCATCGACCGGGTGCTCTATGTGTTTGACCTGCTGCAGTACAAGCGGGATGCTCAGGCGCGGAGCATTATGGTAAAAACCAAGGACGGATACCGGATGCTGCGCCTGACGGATATTCTGTTTATTGAACGCCGGGAGCGCAAAAAATACATCGTCTGTGCTGATGGCTGTGAGGTCACGGTGTCCAACTATTCTATGGATGACTTGGAGACAATGCTGAGCACCAGCCATTTCTATCGCTGCTATTCTTCTTTTATCATTAATCTGGAACGGGTGGTTCGCATCAACATCAACACAGACAAAAAGCTCTATTCTATCACTCTGGACGGCTTTGACGGAGAGATTATTCTGAGCCGTGAAAAGTACAAGGAGCTTATGGCTGTTCTGAAAAAGAAATATTCTGACTTGACACTGTAAAGGAGGTTCCTTCATGGGATTTACCCTTCTCTCCAAACGTCCGCTGGACGAGCTGGATGCCGTGATGTGGGAAATGCAGCATGAGCCGACCGGTGCCAGATTGATCTGGCTGGATCGTGCGGAAGAAAACAAGACGTTTTGCATCGCGTTTCAAACCCAGCCGCGGGATGACACCGGTGTTTTTCACATCTTGGAACACTCAGTGCTTTGCGGTTCCGAGCGATATCCGGTTAAGGACCCCTATGTGGAGCTGATGAAAACTTCGCTCAACACCTTTCTAAACGCCATCACCTTCCCGGACAAGACGCTGTACCCCTTTTCCAGTCGCAACGAGCAGGATTTCCGCAATTTGCTGCGGGTGTATCTGGATGCCGTGTTCCATCCGCTGCTGCACCAAAAGCCGGAAATCTTTGCGCAGGAGGGGTGGCACTATGAGGTCAGCGCCGATCGGGCTGTCAGCTGCAAAGGCGTGGTATTCAATGAAATGAAGGGCGTTTTTTCCTCTCCTGACGCGCAGCTGGAATACGAGATGAACCGTCGTCTTTTCCCCGACACCTGCTACCGCTGGGTGGCCGGCGGTGATCCCGAACACATCCCGGAACTGAGTTACGAGCAGTTCGTGGCGGTCCACCAGCAGTGGTACCATCCCTCCAATGCCTACATTTTTCTGGATGGCGCTTTGGATCTGGACGAGGTACTGAAAATCTTGGATGACGAATATCTGTCGGCCTGCGCCCGTCGTACTCCACCACCGCCGGTTCCGATGCAGACGCCGGTGGACGGTGGTACAGCCACTCTGGACTATGCACTTAGCCGGCAGGAATCGCTGTCCGGCCACTGCTGGCTGGGACTCGGATATGGGGCCGGTACCTTTCGTGACCGAGAACAGCTGACCGCGCTGCAGGCACTCTGCGATGTCCTCTGCGGCGACAATGAATCACCCCTCAAACGCTGCCTGCTTCGCAAGGGTCTGGCGCAGGATGTGACGATGCAACTGAATAGCGGCGTGCTGCAGCCCACCGTTTTGCTGACCGTGAAAAACTGCGATGAGAACCGGCTGGAGGAGGCCTCTGCCGCGATTCAGGACGAGCTGGCGCGTTTGGTGCGTGACGGCTTGAACCACCAGCGAATCTGCGCTACGCTGGACAATCTGGAATTCAACCTGCGGGAGCGGCAGGGCGGCTGGATGCCCCAAGGCCTGCTGCTGGCTACGCAGGTGTACGGGAGCTGGCTCTACGGCGGCGACCCGGCGGCAAATCTTTGCGTAGGCACTCTGTTTCGGCAACTGCGTCAACAATGCTCGGAAGGGTATTTTGAGCAGCTGATTGATCGGGTGCTGCTTGACAATTCTCATCGTTGTCGGGTGATTCTGCGACCCTCCCATACTCTGGGGGACGAGCGCGCTGCGCGGGAGTCTGGGCGCATCCGCGCAGCAGCGGAAGGCTGGGACGTTGGTATGTGGGAGGCTGTCCGGTACCTGCAGACGCAGACTGAGGCGTGGCAGACCACGCCTGACAGCACCGAGGCACTGGCCACGATCCCACGGCTGCGCCTTGATCAGATTGAAGCGGAACCCCGAATGCTTCCGACGGAGGTCGAAACCCTGACGGGGCTGTCTGTGCTGCGGCATACGCTACCCACCCACGGCATCACCTATCTCAATCTCTATTTTGCCTTGGAGGATCTGGATCGGGAATCTATCTGTGATGCTTCTTATCTCTGCGAGCTGCTGGGCGCCCTGGATACCACCTCGATCCCTGCGGCAGAGTTGTCTGGAAAAATTCGTGCATGCTTTGGTTCACTGCAAAGCCGGGTAGAGGCCTACGGCGAAGCAGAACATTTCGATCGCTGCCGGGTTTTTCTCTGCGTTTCAGCCAGTATGCTGAACACCAAGGTGGAACAAGGCGTTCTGCTGCTGAGCGAACTGCTGCAAAACACCCGGTTGGAAGATCATGAAAAGATGTTGGAAATCCTGCGTCAGCGCCGAGCCGCGCTGACACAACAGATTGCGGGCAACGGCAGCAGCTTTGCCATGACGCGGGCAGGCGCGGCCTTCCGGGTAGAATGTGTTGTTCAGGAATATGCCGGCGGCATTGAATATCTCCAATGGCTAAAGACCATAGAGGATCAAGGAATGGATGCCATGCCTGTTCTGGCCGAACGGTTACAGGCTTTGCTAGCGCGGGTGTTTACCGGTGCTCGGCTGACGATTAGCGTGACCTCTGATGCAGAGGAGGCAGCGGGAAAGACTGCGGACCTGCTGGCACGCACACTCCCGATTGGAGCGTTTACGCGCCCAGACCGCCCCGTCGTGCAGCTCTGTGCGCCCCGTCGGGAAGGGATTGTGCTGCCCACCGACATTTCTTTTACCGCCATGAGCGGTCCTTTTCCTGATGCCAACCGTGGCATTGCCCGGGTTATGAAACGGGTGGTTTTTCTCGATCACCTCTGGAATAGCATTCGCGTTCAGGGCGGGGCCTACGGCACCGGCATGGTGCTGCGCAACAACGGACTAGCCAGTCTTTATTCCTACCGAGACCCCAGTGCAGCCCACTCGCTGGCCTGTTATCGGGAGATCCCTGCCTTCCTAAAAACGTTTACTGTAGAGGTGCAGAGCGCAATTATAGGCGCCATCGCTGAGAGTGATCCGTTGCTGACGCCTCGCGATAAGGGCAAGACTGCTGATGCTTACCACTGGAAGAAACTTTCTCACGAAACACTCTGCCGCATCTGGCAGGAGATCCTAACAGCGACCGGTAAAGATGTGGCCACGTATGCGGAGAGGATGGAAAGATTTGTGGGGCAGAGTGCGGTCTGTGTATTGGGTCCCCGCAGCCAGCTGGAACAGTGCGGGGCTGAACTGGAAACTATCCTGTCCATTTGAAAGGGGTTTACTATGACAAAAGAACTCTATGAAATATATACCGCTATACTAACCGAGGAACTGATTCCGGCGATGGGCTGCACCGAACCCATCGCTCTGGCCTACGCTGCCGCTTGTGCCCGGGAGGTGCTGGGTGCCGAACCGGACGGCATCCGAGCACTGTGCAGCGGCAACATGATCAAAAACGTTCGCTGTGTGCAAATCCCAAATTCCGGCGGTATGACCGGCATCGAGGCGGCGGTCTGCCTCGGCGCTTTCGGCGGGGACGCTGCCCGCCGTATGGAGGTGCTCGAAGCGGTTACCGGTCCAGCTCGCCAGCATGCAGCGGACTTTATCGCGGCGCAGAAGTGCACGGTGGAATTTCTGGACTCTGATATTCCGCTGCACTTTATTGTAGAGCTATCTTGTGGGACGGACTGTGTTTCCGTGGAGGTGCGTTATGCTCACACCAACATTGTTTCCATCATGAAAAATGGGGAACCGGTCTTTTCGGGAGGAGAGGGCCAGCAGAGCACCAATACGGATCGCAGCAAGCTGACAATTGACGCCATCAAGGAGTATGCCGACACGGTGCCGCTGGGAAAAATCCAGCGGATTTTCGAGCGGCAGATCCGCTGCAACATGGACATTGCCTATGAGGGGATGAGCGGCCATTATGGCGTGGGTATTGGCCGGATGCTGCGCACTGCCTATCCGGACAGCACCTTCACCCGGATGCGTGCCTATGCGGCCGCTGCGTCGGAAGCCCGCATGGCGGGCTGCGATATGCCGGTGATTATCAACTCGGGCAGCGGCAATCAGGGAATTGCCTCTTCGGTGCCGGTGATTGTCTATGCGCGGGAACACTTCCTTCCCGCGGAAAAACTTTACAGGGCCTTGGCATTCTCGGGTCTTTTGACAGTGCATCAGAAGGAGTACATCGGCAAGCTCAGCGCCTTCTGTGGGGCGGTCTCGGCCTCCTGTGCGGCGGGGGCTGCCATCACCTATCTGGTAGGCGGTACTTTGGACCAGATCAAGGACACCATCGATAACACGCTGGCCAACATTCCCGGTATCATCTGTGACGGTGCCAAGGCCAGCTGTGCGGCCAAGATTGCTGCCAGTCTGGATGCCGCTATGCTGGCGCACAATTTAGCCATGGCGGGCAAGAGCTATGGCGCTCATAACGGCATTTTGCGGGAGAACGCCGACGAAACCATCAGCTGCGTTGGCCGTATCGGTAAGGAAGGCATGCGGGAAACTGACCGCGAGATCATACGGCTTATGCTGCAGTAAGCGGGGCGCACCGACATCGAACGGAAAGCATTGGATGTGCTGCTTGTTCTGCTGTTGGCCCGATAATGAGGATAACCTTTTGTCATTTGTCAAACGCACACGATGGTTGAAGATACAGAAAAGGCAGTTTGTTCACTTCTCGCGGTTATGCGGTTGTTTTGACTAACCAGATGAAGAACATCCATGAAAACAATGACCATATTTGTGTTCTGTATGTCATATAATCATAACTTTGTGTGTAAAATGAACAATTTTTATGTGAAAGCTTTGTTCTGTTTGGCCTATTTAAAATGCACACTGGAATTTCGGCTATAGCGGATGAAACCGTTGTGATGGATTTAAAAAAATACTGAATAATAGTGCAAAAGTTTTTTCTATCTACCAAAAACAGCAGATGGAAAGAGTTTTTCCTAATCTATATTCCCATATGAGTAAACCTCCGATGTGGTGTTGAATAGAAGCACCACATCGGAGGTTATACATATTCTAAGGAATCATGCCGAATTCATGGAAAACGGTCTAGAGGCTGAACTGGTCAACGAGTGGGGACACAGCAAGTATGACTACAAAAGTCAGAACATGGATAAAAGCCGCAACGGCTACAGCAGCAAGATAACGTTCACCAGTTTTGGAGATATAGAGGTGTCGTTTCCCCAAGAGCGGAAGGACGAATTCGAGCTCAAAGTGCTGAAAAAGCAGACCAACATCAGTCAGGACGTTGAGGCTCACATTTTGTGTAGGTGCTGCACGCGCTGACGGAGTTCCGCGCTCGCAATGCGGGAAACTGAACGGTGCGCAACTGGATATCCTGCGCAACCACGCTCAAACGGCCACAGACATAAGGAATCTGTGCAATCATGCGCCTCAGATTCGTTGCAATAGTATCCGTATTCCGGAGGGGGTTCTGGTCATCCACATCGCGGGCAGCTTTATCGAGATGGTGCTGTGGTGGAGCAAAGGAAACAGCAAGCACACGCCGGAGGAGCGGAACCAATACTTTCGTGCGGTCATCGAACTGAACATAAGAGCATAAAAGCAACTGAAAAAGGGCCTGATTTGGATAAATCAGGCCCTTTTGAGAAAGAAAGTGGCTTTGTCAGAAAAACAATTCGCACGCTTTTCGTTCGGAACAGACTTTTTTCAGTGCCAGTCCGGCAGCGGACAGCAACACGCGGTTGACCTTGCGGGCAGCATGTGGGCAGACTGAAACACAGCGCATACAGGAGATGCAGGCTTTGGAATCTACAGTTGCAGGATTCTGCGTATCGATAGCCCGTACGGGGCATTTTGCGGCGCAGATGCCGCAGTTTACGCAGTCTTTGGTGGGTTTGGGAATCAGCGCAGCGCCGCCGGCTTTTTTATAGGGTCGATTGCCGGGAAGAGAGGGGGGCGTGTCATCTCCGGCCGCAATTTTCTCACGAATCTGTTTGGCAAAACCGGTGAGTTGCTGTGCATCCTGCGCGTCCGGACGGCCGGTGGCAAACTGACGGGCAATGGAATGCTCTGCAATGGCGGCAACTGCCGCAATTGTGCGGAACCCCGCTTGTTCTGCGGTGTCCTCCAATTCCACCAATGTATCCTCGTAAGCACGGTTGCCATAGACGCAGACCAAAACCGCGCGGGCACCATTTCCGTGCAGCGCAGCTAACCGCTCAGCGGCGGGCGTGGGCACCCGTCCACCGTAGGACGGAACAGCAATGACAGCCAGATCGTCCTGTGTCAGCGAAATTTTATCAAAATCTGTCCGGCTATCCGTCAAATCTACCGAGATGGCTTGCTCTGCCAGCGCATAGGTCAAAAAATCTGCCGCTTTTTGCGTGCCGCCCGTGGGGCTGAAACAGATTTCATAAACTTTCATATGTATTCCTCCTCGAAAATAAGTAGCTGTATTTCCATTTTGCGAAAATCCTCCTGTTATAGCCGAATGATCACTTTGCCGTTAATCGGCCCGTGTGCGACTAAATGCAGTGCCTCGTTGACCTGATCGATGGAAAATGCATGGGAATCGATTGCCGGCACAATATGATGCTGCTCTACGATTTCTGTAATTTTTTTTAGTTGTGTGCCATCGGCATGGACAAACAGAAACCGATATTCTTTCCCTTGTTTGCGGGCTGCGGCATCGTATTTAGCGCCGGCCAGCGTGAACAGCATTCTCTTGCCTGCCGAAAAATGATTGCGGACCGCAAATGCTTTATTGGGCCCCGTGCGCAGACTTACCAGCCGACCGCCGGGCTTGAGTACTGATAACGCATGGTTGAACTCGGTGACGCCCAGCGTATCGATCACATGATCAATCCCGGACAGAAGCTCCCAGTAGTTTTCTTGCTTATAGTCGATGTATTGCTCGACACCCGTTGCAAGAAACCGCTCCCGCGCCCGGTCGTTGCCGGTGACGATTACACGCAGTCCCAGCGCTTTTGCAATGGGTACCGCCATCTGTCCAAAGCTGCCGGAGGCGCCGGTAATCAGCAGCGTTTCTCCTGACTTGGCCTCCAGTTCTTCTACAATCGCCTGATAGGCGGTTAGGCCAGTCAGCGGAACGGCGGCAGCGGTCGTAAAATCATATCCGGCGGGCATTTTTGCAAGGGCTGTCTGCTCTACTGCAACATACTCCGCAAATGCGCCGATCTTTTGCAGAGGAAGGCGGGTATAAACCCGATCGCCTGTATGAAATTGGGTTACCTTATGGCCAACCTCCTCCACGATGCCGGAACACTCGTTTCCCAATGTAAGCGGCATGGCATAGTCCTGAATCAGCCTTATGCTTCCTGCCAGAATCAGAAGCTCCAGTGGGTTGACCGCTGCGACTTTCACTTTTATCAGAACCTCTGTGTCGGATATTTCCGGTACTGGAATATCGCATAGACAGGTGTTGATGTTTTTTGCATATTTTTTGATTTGTACTGCTTTCATATAAAAAGCCTTTCTATCTGATTTTGTTTATCCATTTTTTGCGGAACACTTGCATTTTTCAGGCAGGCTCGATACAATATGATGTAAAAGATGAAATTACATCTTGTGTTACTATATCATTCGTATGATGTAATGTCAATAGTTACATCTGTTATAAAACAAAAATAGGGAAGAAAGGGAGATAGCATGCAGATCAGCACAAAATGTTCGATTGCCGTTCACTGCCTGATTTTTATCCACGAAGCCAAAGGAATTGCAAAGGTGACAAGCGCACTGCTTGCGCAAAGTACCGGGTGCAATCCCGTAGTCATTCGGAATATCATGAGCGCACTGAAAAAAGCCGGACTGATTATCGTGGCGCGTGGCACCGGAGGCGCGGAGCTTAGCCTAAAACCTGATGAGATCACGCTTTACGCAATTTATGCGGCGCTCGAGCCGGATGGCATGACTTCGCTGATTGGAATTCATTCATGCGAAGGAAGAAAATGCCCTGTGGCTCAAAACATCCGTCAGGTGTTGCAAGGCCCATATCAGCAGATTGAGGATGCAGTCATTCAAACGATGAAAGGCATTACGTTGCAATCCATGATCGAGGAGTTTCATCACAGAGTCGCATCATCAGTACCCAAAGATATTGAGAAGTAAGCTGGCATGGCAGCAAAAAAGCAGCAGACCCTTGAAAATAACAAGGTCTGCTGCTTTTCGTTTGGCAGGAGGATACATCATCCGTCTGCCGGATTTTATGACTGCTTAGATTTTTTCGGCCAAAGCCGCGGCTTGCTGACAGCCATCTGTATGGTCAATGTCGCCGGGCTTCAGGACGCCGGGAACCAGTACTTCTCCTATCATCTTCCATTTGTTCAAAGCGGCGGTGCGTTCTATCGGGATGCGTATCCCATCCAGCACGGACAGATCATCTTCTTCACAGCAGGCGATCAGCGCGCATTCTTTTCCGGAAATATCCTTGCCACCTACTACCAGCGAATAAATCCGGTCGATCACGCCTTTGATCTGCGCGGGAATGGAATACCAGTAAACCGGCATGGTAAAGACAATGGCGTCCGCTTCCAGAATGGCCGGGGCGATGATATTGAAATCATCATCAAAAGAGCAGGCTTTTCCGGTTTGAAAGCAGGTTTCGCAGGCGTGACAGCCGCCAATTTTCATCATCGCCGCATCAAAACGGGTAACAGAGTGGCCCTTCGCCTGTGCTGCCTGAATAAACCTATCCGTCATGGCAAAGCTGTTTCCGTTTTTGCGCGGACTTCCTGTAATCACAACAATTTTCTTGCTCATGCAAATCCTCCTCGTTTCGATCAATTGACTTTTCTGATCTTTGATATTACAATCATAGCAAGATTTGGAGAAAGAACAAGTACGCACATTTTGGTGCGATACTTACCGGAAGGAAAGTGCAAAAATGGGTGAAAAAGAAGCATATCAGAGCTGCATTGCGGCTTCTCATCTTGCAGACACCGGATTCAGCTATACGTTATCTCTGATCAACGGAAAATACAAAATGACCATTCTATATACGCTTATGTGTTTTGGCGTCGTCCGTTTTAATGAAATGAAAAAATATATTGGAGCAATCTCTTATAAAACCTTAAGCGCCACCCTCAAAGAGTTGGAGGCAGATCAGCTGGTGCATCGGGAAGAATATCCACAGATTCCACCAAAAGTGGAATACAGCCTGACAGAGCGGGGAAAATCGCTGATTCCCATTTTGGATCAAATGTGCGATTGGGGCGAAAACAACCGATTATAAGAGCAGACCGACATAGCTCAAGCGCAAGATGATGTATTATAGGGTTAGAAAAGGGGAGTAGCTTATGGAACTGCGCACGCTGCGCTATTTTCTGACGGCTTCATATGTATAATGAGATGGCGGATAACATTAATGATAAGCTGGATAACGGCCTTATGGACGTTGGTCTTTTGCTTGAGCCGGTAGATGTTCAGAAATATGAATAGCTGTGTTTGTCGCAAAAGGAGACATCGGGCGTTCTTATGCGCACAGACCATCCGTTAGCTGGTCGAGAGGCGATTTCACCATAGTAAGCGGATAGTTTTGAGAATCGTTCATGGCAGTTGGTGCCGCTGATGTGTTGTCAACCGGGATATTCAGGATGAAGTAATAGCGGTATTGAATGTTCAGAGGATGGCGTTGTCTTTCGTCAGATGCGTGTCTGCCATCTGCATGAAGCAAAGGGTAAAATTCGGTTTGGTGTTTATGCCTGCAGCCCGGAGGATTCTTCTTTCCGTGCAGTCTTTACGAATATGGAACTGACTGAATGCAAGTGGCTGGCACACGATGGTCAGGCACCAGATGAAGAACTTTAATATTCCAAGGTATATGGCAAATGTAAAAAATATGCTCTATGCCCTTGCTGGTTTCCTCGGTCTTTGCAGTGTTGTAATCAAGCAGGTGCAAGCAGAAAGTCGCTTATGCCCACTGATATTATAATGTTTGTATCCACGTATTTAGAATAAATTAGTCTAGCAAATTTCGATAAGAAAGCTTTTTTCATAATCTGATTTACCCAACGCACACAACTACGATCTCATATCTCTTATGGCAGGCTGATTGATGAAAAATTTGTATTATCAGTGATGCATAATAGCAAAATACAATCCTGTTTGATAAAATGGGCATTTGAAAAGGAGTGGATGCTTAAAGCTTCCACTCCTTTTTGCACCTTTTTACCAGTCGTGGAGTCAGTACGTTTTTGTTTCTTCCATATTAGGGTTTATTAAATAGGCTGGACATTTTTTCAAGAAGAAAGTATGCGGAAAAAGCATGATTTATGATAAAGAAAAGGTATTAGACATTTTAGTGCTACAATGCTTATAATGAAATAAACATTTAACTGCTTGTGAATCAAGGAGAGGTGAACATAAAAGATTTTTTGTCTGCTTGCGATATTGCTGCTGGCATTGGACTGTCAGCCTGCAAGGCGATAAAGGAAGATTCCGAGGCAAACATTGTTGAGCAGCTTGCGCCTGATGTTTCTACGCTGCTGGGAGACGGTGCCAATGAAGTAAAACCTCCGCCAACAGATGATACGCGTATATTAGTTGTATATTTTTCATGGGCTGACAATTGTATTTTTAGACGAAAACGTGGATGCAGTGACATCGCCCAGTGTGGTAGCGCCAGATAATGTACAGACGCTTGCTGGCTGGGGACAGGAAGAAACCGGTGGGGATCTGTTTTCCATCCGGGTAACAGAACCGTATCCAAGTGATTGGGATACATGCCTTGCATATGCAAACGAGGAACGCGGCAATAATGCACGGCCGGTACTGACAGCAAGCATTGAAAATCTGGAACAGTACGATGTTGATAACCCGCAAAGAACGAACTGAGCAAACGATGCAGGAACGGTTCCATATTCACGCCGCGGGGGAGCAAAGCAGCGATGGGGGATTCATGCAGATTCTGCTTTTGACTTAGCTGTGTTTTGGTGACTTCCTTACCCGTACTGGTTTGGAAAGCAAAACCAGAGAACTGCTTTCCGTGGTACTGCTGGCCGCTTTGGGTGGTGCAGAAGTACAGGTCAAAAGCCATGTGTACGGCGCGCTGAAGGTTGAAAATACCAAGGAGGGGATTGTCTGCGCTCTGGTACATGCCAGAGGCTATATGGGGATTCCACGCCTTTTCATTTGGCGGTCAACTGACCTCGGAACAGCTGCGTCCCGTATTTGACGCTGCCATGAAGGCAGGACTGAATCTGTGGGATACCGCTTATGCCTATGGCATGGGCACTTCGGAAAAGGTGCTGGGCGAGTTCCTGCGTACAGTTCCTCGGGAAAACTACCTGATCTCGGATAAGTTTATACCCCAGTGTGCCGATCCTGCGGCAGACAATGCGATTACAGCCATGTACGAAATCAGCACTCGGTTGCTAGGAACGGATTTCATGGACATCTACTGGATTCACAATCCAGTCGACGCTCCTGAATGGACACGTAAACTGATTCCGTTAGCTAAGAGCGGCAAAATCGGCCGCATCGGCCTTTCCAACCATAGTCTGGCGGAAATTAAGGAGGCTGCCGAAATTCTGGAGAAGGAAGGGCTTCGCATTGCAGTAGAAATGCCTGATGAAGAATCTGCTAACGGATGGTTGGAAGCGGTAAGCAATGAAATTTATGAATGCTTGTAATGAGGAGGACGCACTATGCAATATACGAGATTAGGCAATTCCGATCTGCTCGTCTCTCGCATCTGTATGGGATGTATGGGATTTGGTGACGCCAAAAAAGGGCAACACAGCTGGACACTGGATGAGGAGTCCTCACGAGAGATTATTCAGCACGGGCTTGAGCTGGGCATTAACTTTTTTGATACGGCCATTGGGTATCAAAACGGCACCAGTGAACAGTATGTGGGACGAGCCTTAAGGGATTTTGCCAAGCGGGATCAGGTGGTTGTAGCCACAAAGTTCCTGCCTCGCACTCAGGAGGAGATCGAAAACGGTATCTCCGGACAGCAACATATTGAGCGTATGCTCAATACCAGCCTAAAGAACTTGGGACTGGATTATGTGGATCTGTATATCTATCATATGTGGGACCACCAGACGCCGCTCTATGACATCATGGACGGCCTAAACCGGATCGTGAAAGCAGGCAAGGCGCGATATATCGGTATTTCCAATTGCTTTGCCTATCAGCTGGTAAAGGCCAATGCGCTGGCAGAGCGAGAAGGCTTTGCCAAGTTTGTCTCCGTTCAAGGACATTATAACCTAATCTTCCGAGAAGAAGAACGGGAGATGACCAAACTGTGTGTCGAGGACAATATTGCTATGACGCCATACAGCGCTCTGGCGGGCGGACGGCTTTCCAAGCACCCCGGTGAAACTTCGAAACGCCTAAAAGAGGACAGCTATGCTAGGTTCAAATACGACTCCACAGCTCAGCAGGACAGTATCATTATCAACCGCGTAGTGGAATTGGCAGAAAAGCGTGGCGTGACCATGACAGAGATTTCTCTGGCATGGTTACTTACCAAGGTGACCGCACCGGTAGTGGGTGCTACCAAGCGCCATCATATAGAAGACGCAGCAAAAGCCACGGAGCTGGTACTGACGGCAGAAGAAATTAAATATCTGGAAGAACCCTATATACCACACAATCTGGTGGGCGTTATGGCACAGAACACCCCGGCGGCGGCCAAACAGACACATGTGTGGTCAACCGATGCAGCTGTGCGATAACCAGACTTTGCATATGTGGATTAGCAGCAACTGTGAATCTACACAAAATTGTTGTCTTCTTTTATCTAAATTGAACATTGACCACATATCGGCCGGTACGGGCGAGATGCGCAAACGGTATGGCTTTGCCTATGTAGAATGGCCAGGGCAGCGGTACGCTGGAGCGTCGTAAAAAGGACAGCTTTATATGGTATCAGCGCGTGATCACCACAAATGGCGAAGAACTGGGTGCGGGTCCAGCGTTAGATTATCTGCGCACAGGCGCGCGCAATACACAGAAGAAAACGCTGGCGGCAGGTACGCAGCCGGCAGAAGGCACCGTGATTTGATGAGGAGGTAATTTTGAAGTTTTCCTTGTTTCAGAAAAAAGAAAAGAAAGAACCTGCGGCAGTGAACGAGCTGCGCGCTTTTGCCTCCGGTCGTGTCATGCCGATCACTGAGGTAAACGACCCGGTATTCGCTGGCAAGGTGCTGGGCGCTGGACTGGCTATTGAACCGGAGGGTGACATACGGTGTATAACGAAAATCTGAAAGATGTATTTCTACTGGAGTGGGAAGGGCTTGCCTTTGTGTTTGCACCGAGTGAACCCATCCGCGTGGGAACATATTCTATGCAAGAAGATGCAGAACGGGAGTTATACCATGTTGGCCTGCGAGATTTTTCTGTACGGAAGGCGCAATTGATGGAATTTCTTTCCGCCTGATGAAAAGCAACATAATCTAATAAGCGCGAGAAGGAGAAGATACTCTTATGCGTAAAAAATCAAGATCACAGTTCTTAAAACCGAATATAATCACGATCTTGCAGAACGGTATGCCGTTCCGAACTTGGGCATGTGCCCGTTCCACCAAGAGGGACAGGTGCTGTACAGCGACGGCATCCATTTGCCCAAGGGTATGTGTGAGGTAGCTTGGCAGGTTATGGCGCCTATCGTGCGCCAGTTGTCCGAGGGCCGATTGGTTCAGCCCTCCGGCACATGGCTCAAGGATGACTCGATCTGTATGCTGGCTTGCCCTGACGGCATTCGACCGGTCATCTATTTGCTCGAATCACAGGAAGAAATCTAAAGAAAAACACCGGAATGTTCAATGCATTCCGGTGCTTTTTTATGCCCTATATAGGGCAGACGCGCGGGTATTTATGGGATATACTTCATGCCCCACTGAGAAATTGCATAAAAAACAGGCAGCAAATCGCTTCCTTTTTCGGTCAGGGCGTATTCCACGCGGGGCGGGATTTCGTTATACTGTTCCCGATGCACCAGACCATCTGCTTCGAGCTCTTTCAAGGCGCTGGCGAGCATGGTGTTGGTGATGGGGGTGAGCATTTTCTTGAGTTCTCCGAAGCGTATAGGCGACTGGATACATAGTTCGTAGATGATTTGGAGTTTCCACTTGCCCTGAAGCATTTGAACGACCGGTGTGACCGGACAGTTTCCGTGCTCGGTCAGAATGATGCTGCTTACATTTTTTTTGAATTCCTCATAAGTCATGGATGGATTCATTGGTTTGACCTCCACTCTGATAGTACGTTTTACCGTACCGAGTATAAATAATCTGCGTACTTGAAACTCTATTTATTCTAAGTATAATAATTATATCGACCGCAAAGTTGTGTGTCAATCACCAAAACATAGAAAGCGAGGTACGTAATCGTATGAAAGAAATGACCATTATGGATGCCACTGTTTTGACCTCTCCGAACCCGCTCACCTTAATCTGCTCGCAAAATGAGGACGGAACCACCAATCTGGCACCTATTTGCTTTGTATCCTATCTGTCTTTCAATCCGCCTATGATCGGTTTTGCCTGCGGCAAGCAGTCTCACACTGGTATTCGGGTGCGGGAGACCGGCAAAGTGATCGTAACGGTGCCGGGTGAAAGCATGGCGCAGACGGTTATCGCCTGCGGCGGATCTACGGGTGCAAATACCAACAAGGTTGCGGAAAATCATATTGAAATGGTGCCTGTTGCGGGCAGCGACATTCAGATTCCGGAAGATACCCGTCTGGCGATGGTGGCGACGCTCGAGCAATCGGTAGAGGTGGGCGATCACATCCTGCACATCTGTAAAGTAGACAAGTTCCTGAGAGACGAGAGCCGTAGGGGACTGTATGCCTGGAACGGTTTCGGCAAGGTTTCACCGGCGGCAGAAGGCTGACAGGCAAATAGGGGGAGTATTTTATGGCGGTCTGCATTAAATCACTAATCCAGAATATGAATGTGGTTATCGGCTGCACCATTGGATGCAGCTACTGTTACGCGCGGAACAATGTCCGGCGGTTTCATATGATTGCGGATTTCGAGCGGCCAGAATACTTTCCAAGCAAACTGCGGCGGATGGCAAACAAACGGCCCTGCAATTTTTTCCTGACTGGCATGAGTGATTTTGCCGACTGGAAACCTGCGTGGCGTGCGGAGATTTTTGACCAAATCGCGCGCAATCCCCAGCATCGGTATCTGTTTTTGACCAAGCGTCCGGAGCAGATACATTTTTCCACGTCCTTGATGAATGTCTGGTTTGGTGTGACCGTCACTTCGCGCAAGGAAAAAGACCGCATCGCGGCGCTGCGGGAGAATATCCACGGCGGACACTGTTATGTGACCTTTGAACCGATGTTTGACGACATCGGACAGGTAGAACTGGCCGGGATTGAATGGATCGTCATTGGAACCGAGACCGGGTACCGCAAAGGGAAATCGGTATCCAAACCGGAATGGGTGTGGAATCTGACAGAGCAGGCGCATGCACTGGGAATTCCTGTTTTTATGAAGGAAGACCTACTTGCAATCATGGGAGAACCGCAAATGATACAGGAGTTGCCGCCGGCTTTTTGCCGGGTGTTGGAGGAGCAAAGTACATGGCAGAAACGAGAAAAAACGACATTCTGATCAGTGAGATCCAGACCAGAAATATTATGACCAAATCCAGCCTGCCGGTGGGAGGATATTCGGTCAACCCTTATGTGGGCTGTACGCACGGGTGTAAATACTGCTATGCGTGCTTCATGAAGCGATTCACCGGTCACACCGAGCCTTGGGGCATATTTCTGGATGTAAAGCACTGGCCGGAAATCAAACACCCGGAGAAATACCAGGGGCAGCGGGTGGTTATCGGCTCGGTGACCGACGGCTATCTGCTGCAGGAGGCACAGTTTGGCAATACACGCAAGCTGCTTGAACAGCTCAAAGACAGCGGTGCGGAAATTCTGATTTGCACCAAGTCCGATCTGGTGGTACGGGATTTGGACTTGCTCCGGCAAATAGGGAAGGTGACCGTCTCATGGTCGATCAATACGCTGGATGAGGATTTTCGGGCGGATATGGACAAGGCGGTCAGCATCGAGCGCCGTCTGACCGCCATGAAGCAGGTCTATGATGCAGGTATCCGCACAGTATGCTTTATTTCTCCCGTTTTTCCCGGTATCACAGACTTTGAGGCGATTTTTCAGCGGGTCAAAAACCAGTGCGATCTGGTATGGCTGGAAAACCTCAACCTCAGAGGGGGCTTCAAACAGGATATTCTGGACTATATCGCAGACAAATATCCCCAGCTGCTCCCGCTGTATCACGCGACTTACAATAGGGGGGATCGCAGTTACTTTCAGTCCCTGGAAAAGCAGGCAGAACAAATGGCTAAAGAAAACGGCTGTCTTTTTGTCGATAACGAATTGCCATATGGCAGGGCAGAGCCGGGCCATCCGGTGATTGTGGATTATTTCTACCACGAAGAAATTCGGGGGTCGGGAAACACGGGAAAACGCAAACGGACATAATACCGTGATGTAAGAAGGTCGGAGTCAAAATACTCCGATCTTTTTACTTGACTTTCCCCATTTGGAAGGATCTTTTGCTCGAATAGCAGGACATGGAGAAAATGCATTGACGATGCTGGGGGGGTGTGCATATGATGGCGTTACAGTTAAACGATCACTTAATCATTACATGGAAATGTAGCGATTGAGAGAGGAGCTTTTAAAATAAAAAAGACGTATAAGATTGAAGTAGACTGTGCCAACTGCGCAAATCTGATGGGGGATGCTGCGCGGAAAACGAGTGGGGTCTGCAAGGCCATGGTAAACTTTATGACCCGGAAAATGCTCGTGGAATTCGATGAGGATCAGCAGCCGGCACGCGTTATGCAGGATGTGGCCAAGGTCGGCATTGATTTTTTGCCGCAGAAAAGCCAACAGAGAAAGGAACCTTTCCTTCTCTGTTGGCTTTCTTTCATTTGTTCTGATCAGACCACGTTTTTTGTTTGTGCATGTTGTATCTTTTTATCTGAAAAACTTGTCTATTTTTTTGATTTTCCGCAACTGTGTTCCGCTTTTCTGAGCAACACACAGATGAGATGTAGAACGGTGTTCAAATCGATTCATATTCTATTGCTTTTTTTATTTCAAATAACTATGATAATGCCATAAAAAGCAAGTCGATTTGCAGCATGCTTACGATACACAGATAGCTCTCGCACTTAAAATGTTCCAAAAATAATGCAACAGAAAAAGGAGGAGCCCATGGATCACGCGAAATTGGCAGCCGACATCATTGAGAAAGTCGGCGGAAAGGATAATGTCACCAATCTCGGGCACTGCGCAACCCGTCTGCGCTTTAATTTAAAGGATACCGACCTGGCTCAGACCGATGTCCTCAAGAAAACACCGGGTGTTGTCGGCGCAGTGGAGCACGGTGGACAGTATCAGGTCATCATTGGCAACGAGGTCAATGAGGTATGCGCGGAATGCTTAAAGCTGCTGAATCTTGCTGCTCCCCAGACCGAGACTTGCAACGATGATACCGAAGAGGAGAAGAAAGGCGTTGTGGCCAAAGTATTGGACACGATTGCCGGCAGCTTCTTTCCCATCATTCCGGCCATCGCCGGTGCCGGTATGGTCAAAGCATTGCTCAGTCTGCTTGCCTTCCTCAAGGTCGTAGACAGCACGTCCGATACATACCAGATCCTCAACCTTCTTGGCGATGCCCCTTATTATTTCCTGCCCATTCTGCTTGCGTTCTCTGCAGCAGAGAAATTTAATGTCAACAAGTATCTCGCCGGTACAGTCGGCTGCATCTTTGTCAGTCCGACCCTTGCATCGCTCTTCAATGCGGCAACCGAAGCAGGTACGACGGTCAAACTGTTCGGTATCCCGGTCACAGCTGCAACCTATACCAACTCGGTCATTCCCATCCTGCTGACCATCTGGCTGATGCACTATGTCGAACCGTTCTTTAACAAATATATTCCCAAATCCGTCCGCTTCATCTTCTCTCCCATGCTGACACTGCTGGTCGTCACACCGATCGGCTTAATCGTTCTCGGTCCACTGGGTACTTGGCTTGGTGATGGCTTGGGACTGCTTATCAACACGCTCAACAGCACGGTGAGCTGGCTGGTTCCGACTATCATTGGTGCGTTTACGCCCCTGCTCGTCATGTGCGGCATGCATTACGGTATCATTCCCATCGGCATTAATATGCTGGCGACCACCGGTACTGATATCGTCGCTGGTCCGGGTATGATGGTTTCCAACATTGCACAGGGCGGTGCCTCTCTTGCGGTTGCCCTGCGCGCAAAGCGTCAGGATATCAAGTCTCTCGGCGCATCCTGTGGCATCTCGGCTATCTGCGGCATTACCGAACCGGCCATGTACGGTGTCAGCCTGCGGTTTAAGACACCGCTGTATGCTGCCATGATCGGCGGCGGCGCAGCCGGGTTCTTCATGGGTATCTTTCAGGTTTGCCGCTTCGCGCAGGTCGCTCCCAGTATTTTTGCCCTGCCCAGCTTCATCGGCCCGGACGGCCCACGCAATATGATCTTTGCAGCCATCGGCTGTGTGATTGCCTTTGTCATCTCCTTCATCGCAGCCTATCTCATGGGTGTAGATGAAAACCGCTAAGCGAAAGGAGCGCAAACTATATGCCTTTTCCGAAAAATTTCCTATGGGGCGGCGCGACTGCTGCCAATCAGATTGAAGGTGCTGTCACAGAAGGCGGCAAGGGATTGTCCACAGCGGATGTTATGACAGTCGGCGGCCACGGGGTCAAGCGCCGTATTACACCCACTCTGGAGCCCGACACCTATTATCCCAGCCATGTGGCGATCGATCACTTCCACCGCTACAAAGAGGACATTGCGCTGTTTGCCGAGATGGGCTGGAACTGCTACCGTATGTCCATCAGCTGGCCGCGCATTTTTCCCAACGGCGATGAAGCCCAGCCCAATGCACAGGGCTTAGCTTTCTATGATGCGGTCATCGATGAACTGCTCGCACACGGTATCCAGCCGCTTGTCACGATCTCGCATTTTGAGACCCCGCTCGGACTGCAAAAATATGGCTTCTGGGAAAACCGTCAGCTGACAGAGTTTTATCTACGGTATGCTACGACCTTATTTGAGCACTTCAAGGGCCGCGTAAAGCTGTGGCTGACCTTTAATGAGATCAACTGCATGTCCACACAGCCGTGGGTTGCGGGCGGCATTGATTCCGAGGATGAATCGGTGCGCATGACTGCTGCATATCATCAATTTCTGGCCAGCGCGCAAGCCGTGCAGGCCGCCCACGCCATAGACCCGGAAAATAAGGTCGGCATGATGTACTGTGGTCATTTCGCATACCCCAATTCCTGCAATCCTAACGATGTGATTGGCACCATGAACTTTATGCACCAGATGCTGTTTTACAGCGATGTGCAGTGCCGAGGCTATTATCCGCGCTATAAGCTGCGCGAACTGGAGCGTCAGGGCATTACACTGCCGATTCAGCCGGGCGATTTGGATGAATTGAAGCGCGGAACGGTTGATTTCATCTCTTACAGCTACTATATGACCCATGTAACCGGAGAAAAAACACAGGGCATCCTCAAAGGCCTCAACGGCTTGGATACCGGATATAAAAATCCCTATCTGGAGCGCAGCGCATGGGGCTGGGCGATCGACCCGCAAGGCTTGCGATACAGCCTCAACCTGCTATACGACCGCTATCAAATCCCGGTCATGATCGTGGAAAACGGACTGGGCGCGGTGGATACCGTTGAGCCGGATGGCAGCATCCACGACGACTACCGCATCAACTATCTGCGCCGGCACATTCAGGAAATGAAAAAAGCCGTCGAGCTGGACGGCGTGCCGGTGATGGGCTATACCTCTTGGGCGCCCATTGATTCGATCGCATTGAGCACCGGTCAGATGAGTAAGCGATATGGGTTTATCTATGTCGATCTGGACGAAAACGGCAACGGTACGCTGGAACGTCGCCGCAAGGACAGCTTTTACTGGTATAAAAAAGTCGTTTCCAGCAACGGCGAGGATCTGGACTAAGTTCATTTGACACATGAGAGGAGAATTGTTATGTATATCTATCTGCCTAGCTGTAACTTTACCGCGGCTCGCCCAGAAACAAGCAAAAAGATTAAGCAGTATCTGTCTTCCAAACCCGATGTTAAGGTCGTTGGATGCTGCCGCCCGCAGCAAAAGCAGCTAAACCCTGAGGACACCGTGCTGTCCATCTGCCTGACCTGTTCGGCCATCACAAACGAGGCCAATCCGGAGACCCCGGAAAAGAGCCTGTGGGAATACCTGCTGACAGACAATGATTTTCCATGGCCTGACTTCCACGGCGAAGAAATGACCATTCAGGACTGCTGGCGCGCACGCAACAAGCCTGCTATGCTCGATGCCGTGCGTGCATGCATGGTGAAAATGAATCTGTGTCCGGTCGAAATTTCCGAAAACCGCGAGAAAACGCAGTTTGATGGCGTATGGCGCTATAATCCGGTGCTTCAGAAAAACCTGGATATCGCCCCCAAATATTTTCAGAACATCGCTCAGACCGGTTTGGAACTCATCCCGCCTGAAGAACAGAAGGCGCGTATGGAGGCCTGGATCAGCCAGTACACCACCGATCGGGTAGCGACCTACTGTACCGCATGCCTGAAAGGCGCTCTGTTGGGTGGTGCCAATGCGGTACATCTTCTGGAGCTGTTGACGGCAAATATGTAAGCGTGGGTCAGGGGAGATCCTGCAAAATCGGATTTTCCGAGTGTCGGAACTGCTCAAATTCCTGAGAGTTCTTTTGCTTGACATGATAGAGGTACTCAAAGTCCTGATTCATGATCCCTGCATAGATCAAATCCAATAAGAACAGGGCGGATAAATGGGTGCTGAAGCTGCCTAGATTGCTGACCAGTCGTTCACGTGTGGACACAAACAATCTACAGGGAAACCAGTTTGCTAAGGTGTTATTTCCAAACGAGGTGATTACCACCGTGTGCACCTTGCGCTTTTTGAGTTTTTGTGCCACGCGCAGAATATTCGGCGTTTCTCCGCTGTACGAAAACAGAATAAAACAGTCATTGGGATCACAGTTGCACGCATGATGGAATAAAACATCGTTTCGATCGGTTAGCAGCACGGTTTTACCGATTTTTGCCATCTTGTCCTCGAATGCAGCCGCAATTCCGCTTTGAGCACCCGCCGAGCAAAAATAGATCACATTCGCCTGATTGCAGTATCGCACCGCCTGCGCGAGCTGCTCGGCGTGCTGCAAGGACAGGGTATCTGCGATGGTCTCCTGATACAATGTGCTCAGTTTATTCGCTACTACGCAAATCGGATCTTCCGGTTCAAATGGACGGTTGGCATCGACATTTTGAAAGTGGCTGGATAAATAGTCCAGTTCTTTCAACCAATCTTTCTGAAACTGCGCATAGCCGGAATACCCCAGTTTTTGGCAGAATCGTACAATCGAAGACGGTGCAGCGAAGACTGCAGTTGCAATGTGCCGCGCGCTTTCATTCTTCAAAGCCGAACCTCGCTCCAAAATATAATCGGCAATGACGTTCTCAACATTGGAAAACGTCTCACGATGTTTCAGCTTTTCCTGAATCAGCATACATGGCACCTTCTTTTTCCTGTTCTCTCATTTTATTTCATCATACCCTATTTACATGCAGTATGCAAGATTTTGTATTGCAATCCGTTAAGAAAGGACAGTCGTTATGGGTTTATTCGATAAATTATTGCACAAAAAAGAAACGTGCTCCAAAGAGAGCATTGACACGCAGGCCGCACCTCTCACTGTCTGTGCGCCCTTTTCCGGTAAGGTGATCCCCATTCACGACATTCCCGATCCGGTGTTCAGCGAAGGGATTGTCGGCCTTGGCTGCGGGATTGAGCCGGAAGAAGAGACGGTTTACGCACCGTTTGACGGTGTCATCAGCCAGATTACTGAGACAAAACATGCTATCGGCATCACCAGCACGGATGGAATGGAACTGCTCATCCATATCGGAATTGATACAGTTGATATGAACGGCAAGGGCTTTGATGTGCTGGTCACCGAGGGACAGCAGGTCAAGGCTGGTCAGCCCCTGCTCACATTCTCTCTTTCCGAAATTCAAGCAGCCGATCACCCAACTACCACGGCTGTACTTCTAACCAATCACGAAGACTTTTCCGCGCTGAACCTGATGGTCATCGGCCAGATTCAGCATGGTCTGGCCATTCTGAAAGTCAGCAAATAATTTGTGTCCTTCCATGGACAGGCCCCTGTCCTGTCGCATGGTTTTCCCAATCCAGATAAGCCGAGCCAGTCCCAAGGCTCGGCTTGTTTTATGCCAAAAAGGAGTCGCTATGAATCTGTTGCAATCATTATTATTCTTTGTAGTCAGTCTGGCAGCCTCTGTTGTCGGCGCGATCTGCGGCATCGGTGGCGGTGTCATCATCAAGCCGACCCTTGATGTATTCGGTTGGGCAAGTGCATCTACGATCAGTTTTCTTTCTGGTTGCACGGTGCTGTCGATGAGCTGTTATTCGGTCGTCAAATCGATGCGTTCTGGAGAACGCCAGGTAAATCTGCGCACCGGAACATCCTTGGCCATTGGATCGGTTATCGGTGGCGTAGCAGGCAAGCAGCTGTTCACCTATCTGCAATCTTTATTCTCCAACCCCGAGCGAATCGGAGCGGTACAGGCCTTGTGTCTTGGAGTGATTACACTCGGTACCTTGCTTTATACCCTACGCAAAAATTCCATTCGGACACACCATATCTTACATCCGCTTGCTTGTATCCTGATTGGTCTGATACTGGGAATCTGCTCGAGCTTTCTCGGCATTGGCGGGGGTCCCATCAATTTGGTCGTGCTCTATTACTTTTTCAGCATGGATACCAAGACAGCTGCGGCAAACAGTCTGTATATCATTCTGTTCAGCCAAATTGCCAGTCTAGTTACCACCGTACTGACCGGTACCATTCCTGTTTTTGCCCCGATCACCCTCATCCTGATGATCTGCGGCGGTATTTGGGGGGGTATTTTAGGTCGGATTATCAATCGAAAACTGAGTAATCTTGCAGTAGAGAAATTATTTATCGCTTTGATGGTGCTAATTATCGGCATTTGCATCTATAACACAATACAGTAATTTAGATATAATTAAGTTTGCAAAAGCAATTACAAAATAGACAAGCCATTAGGGCTCCCGTAAGAGGAAACCTAATGGCTCAAAGAAAGAATATCACAAATCTGACAGAATTGCTACTGCAATGCGTAACGTAACAAGAGTCGATGCTGAGCATGCTGGAATGGATATGCAGTAACTGGTGGGGACGGAGGTCAGCGGGCAGTTGGATGCGGCTAAAAGCGAACGCATCAGCAGCCGCTGCGGCTATCGTCACTGGTGGTTAAATACACGAATAGGAATCATGTACCTTATGGCTCCTAAAGTTCGTCAGGGCGGCTGCATATCGTTCTTTGTCAACGAACACAAACGAGGCGCTGATTCAGGTCGTGTAGAAAGCCTTTATGCAAGGCGTATCCACTCGCAAAATGTAGAGACTGGCCAGGAGTCTTGGTGTTCAGAACATCTCCCGCTTATACGCAATATTTGGGCACATGTACCCCACAAGGAGAAAAATACTTTTGTGCAGCAGCTGAAGGCTATCTGGCTGGTGCCTACCAGAGAGCAGGCCTGCAAACGGCTGGTCTGCCTCCAGAGCTTATCTCAGCGAACAATCTGTTCAGGCGATACTGCAATTAATTGAAGTATCATGCAAAACGATCGACTTACGAACCAGTAATCAAGATTAGTGTACAGAAGAACTCACTATAACAGGTATTTTCCAACACCTGCACACTCAGTCGCAAATGTTTCTCAATGGCATATTAATTTCTTTATTGCGAAGTTGTTACTCACTCCCGAAAACGAATACTTTCTCAACAGAATTCAGTTTGGGCGAAGTCAGGATTTTATCAACACTTTTTCTCGTAAAAAGTCATTTGCGAGGTAAAATGGATTTATAACTCTTTGAAAGCGGAGGACTGAAATATGTGCGAGAACTATATTACAGCAAAGCAAATTGCAGCCTATGGTTGTCACCTGCGTGCCGAGGAACGCTGCCCAGCCACAGTAGAGAAATACCTGCGGGATGTGGAGATGTTTATGCGGTGGCTTCGTGGTAGACCGGTGACCAAGGAACAGTCTACCGAGTGGAAGGAGTATCTGCGAAACCTTGGCTATGCCGCTGTCACAGTCAATACTATGTTATCTGCCATCAATGGTCTATTTTCCATGCTGGGTTGGGAGGAGTGCCGGGTGAAATTTTTAAAAGTTCAGCGCCGTTTGTTCCGGAATTCAGACCGAGAGTTGACCCGTCAGGAATATGAGCAGCTGCTTTCTACGGCTCAGGTCCGGGGGCAGGAACGATTGGCTCTGCTCATGGAAGCTATCTGCGCCACCGGCATTCGAGTGTCCGAAGTGCGACATCTAACCGTGGAAGCTGCCAAAGCCGGCAGAGCGGAGATCGCCCTTAAGGGTAAAATCCGAACCATCCTCCTGCTGCGAAAACTCTGTCGCAAACTACTTAATTATGCACAAAAGCAAAAAACCGTTTCCGGCGAAATTTTTCTTACCAGAAACGGAAACAGCCTATCACGCCGCCAGATATGGACAGAACTGAAACGACTGTGCAAATACGCTGGAGTGAATCCCTTCAAAGTGTTTCCTCACAATCTGCGACACCTATTTGCTACAACCTTTTATCAAGCCTTCCGTGATATTGCCCATTTGGCTGACTTGTTAGGCCATTCCAGCATTGAAACCACCCGCATCTATCTTATGACCTCTGGCGAAGAGCAGGTGCGCCAGCTCGACCGCCTGGGTCTGGTGTCAAAGGTCAGAATCAACATTCCGACCTAATTCAACTATATGTGATAAAAAAACTATAGCATTTTTTTCTAAAAATTGCAACAGTTCACTACTATTTTGGTATAAAAAACTAAGCCACAAAATATGACTTTTTTTGTGGCCTTATTTTTTGCATTCTTTTTTTGCTATTCCAAAGAAAAATAGATGGTAAATTTTACGCAAGATCAGTGGAATAGTTAAGAAATAGATAACGGAATGTTGATTCTGTTATCAGGAGTGATCACAATATGAGCAAAAGGTTTATGGTCTACCGGCCGCGCGCAGCTCCCGTCACGGCGAGTGAAGGAAGCCTAAAGAGGATGACGGAAAATGAGAAAAAAGCGGTGACCTTCATGGCTGCTCAGTGCAGCACTATTTGTCGGTGCTGGTTGCACCGCCTCCACCGCCGGAGTCACCGCTATCCTTCGCAGTAGCTCGAATGATAATATCACCACTTACGTTAGTAATGTTGTCCCTGCTAGTAGTCGGGTTATAGATAGAGACGCTGGAGGCCAATTCTGCAGCGTTCATCTTGATGCTCACGCTCTTTACTTCGGGAGACAGGATGATTTCATAGCAGCCGCTCAACGCGACGTTTTTTCGGTATTGGTGCTGGTCACACGGGAAAGATTATAACCCACTTCGAAAGAGGTTCGTTTCCCAACAGCAGATAGGGTAACGGTTTTGCCGTTTTCGTCAATTCGGCCGTCTGTGAGGCATTGTCCTGCTTGGCTACTTTCCCGGAGAGCGAAGTAGCCCAGCCTGTGAATGGGAGGTGGTCCACTGGATAGGCGAATTTGTTCTCTGTCAGGTACAGAGTCATACTACCATAATTTTATTTTGCAATAATTTTTAATGCTACCAGTTGCTTACAACTTATATTCATAAGTGTGTGATAACAGTATACTTTTAAAGAAAAGGACTTCTAATTCAGCTGTTTATGTAATGAGTAAATAGCATAATCCCAATGTTCTTTTTCATTTCTTGCCGGGGGACGGAAAAATCAAAGGGAGCGATAGAATATAAAAGAAACAGGAGATATCAGTTATGTTATATTCATCCAGATGGTTGAGGGGTATTTCACTATTTTTGTGCTTTGTCCTTGTCTTTGCCATGATGTCTGTAGGGCAGTTTGCTAGTGCGCAAGGAATTCAGAGCGATACTCAAGGCTTCATCGACCAATTCCAGTCCGAGATTGTTTATCTCAATCCAGAGCGAACAAAGGCCGAAATCACATTTACCAAATATGGCACGCCAAATGATCCGGTAAATATGGTAGTGCTGATGGATGCATCTGCAGACAATACTGCTGCGCGTAACTATACACAGCTTGCATTCGATAGCGAAATCCATCATTATATGTATGACTTCGGCACCAACACACCGCTGAAAATCGTTTCCTATGCGGAGGATGTTAAAAGCACTGCTTTGATGGAGACAGCTACCGATTCGGAGAACTTTATGTTCGAAGAAATGCCGGGAACAGCAAATGAAGTCAAGGGGCTGGAAGCGGCAATCGAGGCGGTGAAAGAACTGCAGGAAAAGTATCCGGATAACTCCACAGTAGTTGTTTGGGTTCCCTCATCCAAGTTCAATCAGAGCGAGACGGATATCGAAGCCAAACTAATCGAACTGACTGGATTGTTAGGGGAAAATGATGTATTCTCTACTTTCCAGGTAGCCACAGCTGTTACACCGTTGCTGGAAAAATATGCAACGAAATACATTCCTGCGCATGGTTCGCAGGAGGATGAGCGTTCGGCTGCTTATGCTGGCACTTTCCTCAAAAGCAGGTTATGCCAAACGGCAGAGAGCTGTTTGCATGATCACTATCATAATGTAGAATTTGATATCGCGTTGGAAGAAGGACAGACTCTGGTAAAAGAAATTACCGATGTTAGATGGAATACCAGCAGTACGGTGTCAAACTCCATTACAACAACCAATAATTCCGACTCCGTGACGGTCAGTATGGGAGCAGCATGCCGTCAGTCCAGAATCAGCTTTACGCTGACGGTGGAACTCGATCCCAATGTAAACGCAAAGCAGACAGTGTTTGCATTCAAGACCATAGATGTGCCGCATTCCGATGCGGGCGGCGGACTGCATACAGGCATTTTTGACAATGTCCCAGTGACAAACCTGCAAATTCAGTTGCCTGAGGTTGTGCTGAACCGTTCCAACAGCACAATCACTTATGATCTGAATGGAGGTACTGCGGAAGAGGCGATTTCTCCCGTTACGGCGCAGGCGGGTATGCAGGTTCAGGTCAGCGACGGGTTTGGATTGACCAAAGAGGGATATGAATTTGGTGGCTGGACTTATAAAGATGCATCTGGCAGAACCAACCGTCTTGCACCCGGAGAGATCACGGGTATGTTTGATGAGGACACCACCCTTACCGCAGTATGGGGAACGACAGATCCCTACATGAGTGTGGATGTGGTAACTGAGGTAGAAAAAACCAACCTTATTGCGGAAAATCCGTCTGGTGCAAATGGCGGTCAACATATTTTTGATTTTACCCAGGTGATGATTGGTGGAGCGACGGTGGGAGATAAGGTGGTCTCCATCAGTTTCCAGGATCAGGCACTGCAAGGCACCTTGAATGCAGACGGCACAGACCCGCGTAAGGCTACTATCACTGACGCACCACAAGGTGTAGACTTAAGCAAAATTTTGTATGCTCGTTATGTTGGCCCGATACACGAGGACGGCAGTATTTCGGATACATCAGTGTATGCTTATTTGGTGGAAAGTCAGACGAACGCCGGAAAATATGATATGATCGTGGCAGGTGACGGTGGTGTAACCGCGCCTGAAAGTGCAGTAAAGTTGTTTAGTAACTTTAAGGCTGACGGTTGGCAGAAGTCCATTGAGCGCATTGCTTTTAATGACTGCCTGGATACAAGTCAGGTGATAGATGCAAGTCGTTGGTTTAGCTACTGCTCTGCTTTGAAGGAAATCAGCGGTATTGATACGTTGTTTGCCAATGCAGCACCGACAACATTTTATGCTATGTTTTATAAATGTGGCGCCCTTACATCGCTGAATCTGAGTCAGTGGAATGTCTCTCAGGTTACCAACATCGCATACATGTTTGAAGGATGCAGTGCATTAAAAAGCGTAGACGTGTCCTGGGGAAGTCAAACCAGCAATATTCAAACCGCAAATCAGGTATTTACGTCCTGTACGGTTCTCTCGAAAATCACGGGCATTTCTGATTGGAAGCTTCCCAACGTAACAACACTTAGCTACATGTTTAATGAGTGTAAAGGAATCACCTCTCTGGATATAAGTGGTTGGATGCCGGAGAAGTTGCAAATCATGAGCGGATTCATCAATGATGCTTCTAATTTAGAGTCTCTTGAGTTGGGAAATTGGAGCGTACCTAATCTTACAAGCGTATCATCATTTAATACAGGTACGAAACTCTCTGAGATCGATTTTTCCGGTTGGACAAATGTAAATAATTTGTATTACTTTTACGGTTTTATTCAGGAATCTAATAACGAAAATCTATCTGTTGTCAAACTGCCACAGACCAAAATGCCCTGGTCCAAGTTGTATTTTTGGGTTACGTTGGATCTACCATATAGTTATTTTTATGGATCGATACCGGGCAATTTGGATACTGTGAAATATGTCGATATTTCCGGTTGGACCTTTGACTCGAACCAGAATGACTATAGTAACAGTGCAGACGCTAATCTTATTGGCAACGCTCCCCCCACTAGTAGCTATCTTTTCTTTAAAGGGGATAATATCCAAATCACAGATGCTGCAAATCTGAAGCAATCAAATAATTCTACGTTGCCGTGGCAAACTACTTTACCCAATGTGAGTTTCATTTCAGCCAACAACTGGAATCTGAACGGAACGACACAGGATTTGTCTAATATTCTCTCTAATATATCCGCAACCCAAACGTTGCAGGAGTTTACCGGATGGACAGGGCTGGAGGGAGTAACCAGTCTGGAGAAGGCTTTCGCCAATGCTTCGCGTCTGACCACTGTCTCCATCACCAACGCGAACATGCCTGCGCTGAAGACCACAGCCAACATGTTCCAGGGTGCATCTAAGATTTCTTCCATTGATTTTACCGGTTGGAGCGGTATCACCAGTGAATCGGTGATCAAGGGTATGTTTGACAACATGTCTGGTGTCAGCCCCACTCTTACTGTATCCAACGATGAGATCGGCAACTGGATCAAAACGGAATTTCTGAGTAAGTTCCCCAGTGGAACTGTGACCTATGCGGGTGCAAATCAAATAGAGACAGTCACAGAAGCGGTATCGGTGGATGAACCGGAAGCAACACCGGAAGCGCCGGCGCAGGGCACAGAATCCGAGGAAGCGGTAGAGGTGACTGAGCCGGAAGCAACACCGGAAGTGACAGAACCGGGTGCAGAATCCGAGGGAACGGCAGAATCGACTGAGCCGGAAGCAACACCGGAGGTGACAGAACCGGGTGCAGAATCCGAGGGAACGGCAGAATCGACCGAGCCGGAAGCAACACCGGAGGTGACAGAACCGGGCACAGAATCCGAGGAAGTGGCAGAATCGACTGAGCTGGAAGCTACACTAGAAGCGCCGGTGTCTGTCGCGGAATTAGAAAAAGTGGCAGTGCCGACCGAACCGGATGATGAAGTACCGGCGGAGAACACATCGACATCCTCGCAGCAAGATGCAGGCATCGTGCAGTCCAACGTTCAAAGAGCGGCACTGAATATTGATGAAAACAGTATCAGAGCAGAAAACGGTACAGAACTTACGATTCATCCCACCAAAACGCCGGAAGGCAGCATCATTACAGTGCTGACCAATATTGAATATATTGGTGACTTGGGTGCTCGCTCCGGACAGGTTTCTTTCTGGATCCCCATGCCGCAAGATATTTCTCTGGCAGATGATCCCAATATTACGCTGGGTAGTTTCCGATACAGCGAAACTGCCACTGGCTTCACCGGTGGCACAGTGGTAGAAGCACCAACCGTAAAAGAAATAAACGGCGTGAAAGGCATCTACGGTACGGTCGGTGATATGTATACCGGCATTGAGGTACCGCTCAGCTTCGATATCGTGTTGGGCAAAAAAGATTTCGATGTTAATTCAGGCTATAAGATTTGGTATCTGACGACTTACACCCAGCAGCAGAACATTGCCAAAGCATCCAACACCTTGATGTTTTGGGATCACAGAACCAATGATACACCGCCCAGTGGTGATGAACACAGATTGAGCTATACCTATGCAGGTGATGTTCCGCCGCTCTCGCTGGCACCGCTGCCTGAGGTGGAATGGCATAAGTTGAGTGATAGCGTTACATTGCCGGAGATGAAGGATGTCAGCTATTATATCTGGAAGGGATGGAGTTATAATGGCACCCTTCAGGGCACCACATTTACCATGCCGGACGAGGATGCCGAGATCGTAGGCACCTGGGCGTTGGATGAGGAAAGAGCACCGAAGATTGCTGTAAGCTATGCCTATGAGACCAACAATGCCAACGGCCATGTGCCGGACGGAGCACCGGCACTTCCTGAAGAAGCGGTGCAGGTACTGATTGGTCGCAGCTATCAGGTGATGCATATTTCTCAGGATGTGGATTATCATCTGTTCGAGAACTGGGTTCCCACCTTGCAGATCGGCGATACAGAGTATACTGCTACCGAGACAGATGACAATATTTATTCTATTGAGGTAGAATATGAGGGGGAAACATATCACTATACCATTGACCTGAGCGATGCAGGAGGCGCATTACATACCGAACAGTTCCGCGCCTTGGCAGATAAGCTGTTAAGCGATGGTAAACAGATTTCGATTCATTTTTCGGGTAATTGGCGTCCGTATACCGGTACAATCTTCTTTAATGGAGCTGGCGCAACGGGCGGCAGTATGATGCCCATGTATAATGTGATCTATGATGACCAGCGGACACTGAGTGCCAATGGATTTACCAAAACAGGTTTCAAATTTGGTGGCTGGGCGCTGGATCCTGGTGGAACAAAGATCAAGGCAGATCAGGATATTGCCTCAGGTCTGATCAAAACCGATCGTGCAGAGGTTACGCTATATGCTCTGTGGGTGTCCGAGGATGACTCAGGTAGCACTGGCGGCGGTGGCGGTGGCGGCGCTGTAAGCCTGTACCCGGTGACAATTAGGAGCACCGGTTATGGCACTGCTTCAGCCGATAAGTCTACGGCCGCAGCAGGTCAAACAGTGACGGTCACTGTTTCCGAAGGCGAGCTTATCTCTATCACTGCTCAGGATGCCAATGGCAAGACGGTGGAGCTGAAGGATCAAGGCAGCGGAAAGTACACCCTTACCATGCCGGCAGCAGCTGTGACGATTTCGGTAAAGTTTGCAGAAGGCATCGCTGATCCGGATGTCACCGGTGTATCTGATATGCTTGATACCGTCAATCACAAAGCTTATATCAGCGGTTATCCGGATGGAACATTTGGTCCGGAGGGTAGCATTACCCGAGCAGAAGTTGCAGCGATTTTCTATCGTCTGCTGCTAGATACCAATGTAGAACCGGCTGCATTCTCCGATGTGGAAAGTGGCACATGGTATTATGATTCAGTAAGCACTTTGGCCGGTCTGGGTATTTTGCAGGGTTACAAGGATGGGACTTTCCGCCCGAACAATCCCATTACCCGAGCAGAATTTGCCACGATTGTTACCCGATTCACCAAGGCAGTGGATATCCAGTACACCACTACCTTTAGCGATGTGAACGAGGATAACTGGTTCTATGACGCGGTTAATCTGGCTGCGCACTATGGATGGATCGGTGGTTATGGAGATGGCACATTTAAGCCTACCAACTCTATCAACCGCACAGAAGCGGTAAAAATCGTCAATGGTATGTTAGGGCGTATTGCCGATGAAAGTGCTATAGATAGTGGACTTGGTGCTCGTTTCCCTGATGTGGTACCGAGTTTCTGGGGTTACTACCATATCATTGAAGCAGCTACTACCCATACTTATAGCAGACCTTCGAATACTTCGGAGGAGAGTTGGGAGAATGTGAGCTGAAAGCGTTCTTATCGTTGCATTAAAAAATCAGAAGCGTGTCAGATAACTCCACTTAACTGAGCGAAAAAGTGCAGCTTTTTCTCAATACCGTTAAGTCAAGAAAAACTGGACTTCACAAAATGTGAAGTCCAGTTTTTTCTATTTTTGAATACATTACGTGATAAAACATATGTAAAAACAAATATTATTTTAACTCGAATTTTTTTTCCACTGTTGACGATTTTGAGCATACCGAATAACTGTCTGCTCAACATATGACTTGTAGGGCGCATTCGGTTGATTTTCAAAGTGTTTTTTCCATTCTTGTCCTAGCTCTGATACAAATGAGTCTGTAATAGATAAATTGGGAAGAGAAATACCATTCGCTTCACTATCATGAATTTCTATAATTTGATCTGGCTTCAATTTTTTAAGTTCCGACAACAACTCATTCATATATAATGAATTCTTGCTCATTTCTTCTTGTCCTCCATAATATAGTGCATAACTCGTTACGGAAAAAATGTCTGCTAATAGCATAAGATTATGAAGTGTAGGTTGCATCCCACCTCTATCTTGCTCGTAATTCTGGATGGTTTTAATCGAAATACATGAAATATCTGATAATTGTTTTTGGCTCCACCCCTTTTCTTTTCTCAATTTTTTTAAGTTTTCAGAAAATTTTCTCATCGCTCTACATTCACCCTATTTCTCTTTACATTTGTTATCTTATCACATAAATTATCGTTATTGCTATACGCAGATCTGCGTACTTAATACTGCCTGTACCGAGTATCCACGGTTGGACAGGTGGGAAAATCCCATACGGATACCGTCTGGAGAAGCGAGGACGCCAGAATAAGAAGAATCAGGATGTGAACGATTTGGTTGTAGACGAAGAAGTTCTGCAATCATTTGACTAATTTTTGATAAATATGTCAAGGAGATGGAAAGCTACTGGGCAGAAACCATACGGGTGATTCGTGGAGAGGGTAGGTTAGATATTGACTTGCTCAATAGCCTGCTCTCAGATGGAAAGGCAGAAGTAGAGCGGTTATCCGCCGCAGCGGAGAACGCAAAGTGCGAATTGGATGAGTGCACGGCAAGCAAATGCGCCGAATAAAAAGAGTATCTTGGACTTATGAAGAAGCAGGAGGAAGCTAAATGTATTCTCAAGAAGAACGAATGGCAGCGGTACACGCATATATAGATTCACATTTTATGAAAACTATGTAATCAGAACACTCGGGTATCCGTCACCAAATGCTCTGCGCAGTTGGTGCAAGGAATATAAGGCTACCGGTACACTCCACGCAAAAAGTCGTTTGAAGCCACGCTATACACAAGCTCAGAAAGAAAAAGCTGTTACTTATTATGCCGAACACAATATTTCCATTACACAGGCTTGCAGAGAAATGGGCTATCCTCATCGTGATATGCTTTGTGCATGGATACAAGAAATTCGCCCGGATTTGCTTAGTCGAAAACAAGGATCTTGTAAAAAGGACTCCTGTTTGATACGATACACGAAAGAAGAAAAGTATTCGATTGTAGAGGAATGGATGACATCCAATATTCCGGTGTATCGGGTCGCGGCGAAGTACCGAGTAAGCAAGGCGACGATTTCAAAATGGAAATGCCTAATTCTCGGAAAGGATAGCAAAGTGCCGATGCGAAAGAACGAAGAACATTGGCTGACGGAAAAAACTAAAGCAGATTTACAATCCGAAATTGTCCGGTTGCAGGCGGAGAACCATATGCTTCGAATGGAGCGGGATGCGCTGCAAAAAGCAAGTGAATTGCTAAAAAGTGAAGGAAATCAATCTTAAAAAAACGGTGGAAAGCCATGGTGATTGATGCCCTCAGAGAGCAGTATCGGTTGAAGGAACTTCTTATTACAGTTTACAAACTGTTTGTATTTGACTGTGTGACTGGATGGTTACAAAAAACTCGTCAGGCGCATATTCCGACGCAGCAGGACAGTTTCTGCGCTGAGAAAATGACACCGATTTTGCACTTGATGAATGTGAGATTCTATAATAATCAACGCCGCTATTCGGCTTCCATAGTACAGGAAGTTGGATAGCGGCGTTGTTCCTTTGTTACAAGATTTGGAGATTACAATAGAGCTTTATTCAAATGCGACATCTTCTAGTCGAAGCAGTACAATACCACTTTTTTTCAGCTCTTCGTTTGCTAAAAGCGTGCCGCGCACGGTGATTTCCGAGGTATCCGCCGGATAGTCCTCCGGATAGCGGGCCTCCTGCGGCATGACGATATCAAATCCTTGTGCGCAGCAAGCGGTCGCATCCTGCACTAATACGCCGCAGTATACCTGTCCGGTTTGAGGATCCTGATAAGTTGTAAAAATACCGCGCATACGTATGGTTTTTCCAAGATAATCATCTGGCTGCATCATCATGTTGCTGACTTCTGCAAATACCATAGTGCTGCTCAATTCGGTCAGATCGATATCTACGGATGTGGTCGTGGATGAAGGTTCTGTGTCTTCAGCTTCCTGTACATCAGGCCGCGTCAATTGGGCAGAGGAAGACTGGGATGACGATGTTTCGTCTGTCAGAACCGGCAGGGAAACCGCATCTGAAGCTGTGGTATCAGTGGGAGGTTGCCTGCAGGCCGTACATAGCAGCAAAATGTAGAAAAGTATCAATATAGAGCAGAATCGTTTCATTTTATTACCCCTTTCTAACAAGACTAACGGTAGAGCAGAACGCAAACGCGATGATTTCCGCCAATACAATAGTGGAGCCAACCGGTGTGCCTGCCAAAATGGAGATGATGATACCCGCGGCAGCACAGCAGACTGACAGAATCGCCGCGCAGACTGTGACCGCGCGGAAGCTGTTGAAAATCCGCATGGCAGACATGGCGGGGAAAATGACAAGCGCGGAAATCAGCAGAGAGCCGACCAGCTGCATGGACATGACGATCACCACGGCGGTGACCACTGCAAGCAGCAAATTATAGATTCTGGTTTTAATACCCGTGGCGGCGGCAAAGTTTTCGTCAAAGGTGACGGCAAAGATTTTGTGGTAAAAAAATACATATAGCAGAACGACTACCACGGACAGGATTGCGCACATGCTGACTTCTTCCGGTGTTAGCGTCAGTATCGAGGTTGAGCCGAACAACGTTGTGCATACATCTCCTGCCAGGTTGGAAGATACGGAAAACACATTAACCACCAGATAACCGATCGCCATTGCGCCGACCGAGAGCATCGCCATGGCGGCGTCGCCCTTGATGCGGACATTCCGTCCGGCGCACAGTAGCAAAATCGCGCAGACAATGGTGATGCCCATGACCAGCGGCATATCGTTGGTCAGATTAAAGACAGCTGAGATGGACATGGCGCCAAAGGCAACATGGGAAAGCCCGTCTCCAATGAAAGAGAAGCGCCGTAGCACGAGCGTCACGCCCAGCAGGGAGGCGCACAGCGCCACCAGTATGCCCACGATCAGCGCATAGCGGACAAAGGGATAGGTCCAGTACAGTGCCAGTTTGTCAAACAGTGTCATGCGGTGTCTCTCCCTTCTGTCCGGCGTAGGCAAGACCATATTCGGTTGTCAGAAAGTCCTTTCGAGTGCCAAAAAACACCTGTTCTCCTAGATGCAGAATATGGCTGGCATCATCCAGTGCCGCCTGTGTGTCATGGGAGATCATCAGAATGGTCATGCCGTTCTGTCGGTTCAGGTTGGCAATGGTTTGGTACAGTTCGCGGCTCGCCGCAGGGTCCAGGCCGGTGACTGGTTCGTCCAGCAGCAGCATTTTCTGCGCCGCACACAGCGCACGCGCTAACAGCACGCGCTGCTGCTGACCGCCGGAAAGCGTGCGGTAGCTGCGTTTTTGCAGATGTTCGATTCCCATGCGTGCCATTGCCCGCTCCGCCAGCGCTTTTTCTGCGGCAGAGTAGAACGGACGCAGCCCGCAGCGGCTCTGACAGCCGGAGCGCACAATCTCGCGCACGGTAGCAGGAAAGTCCCGCTGCGCCTGTGTCTGCTGCGGCAGATAGCCGATTTCGCCCGGACGAACTCCGTCCCCGAGTACGACCGTGCCGCCCAAAGGGGGCTGCAATCCCAGCAGTGTTTTCATCAGGGTGCTTTTGCCCGAGCCGTTTTCTCCGAGCACACAGAGATAATCGCCCGCGTGGACGGTGAAGTTGAGATTTTTCACCAGCGCGTGGTTATAACCCAGCGTCAGTCCCTGACATTGCAGTTGTGCCATGAATTTGCCTCCTCAGGATAACGCTTGTTTGAGCGTTTTCAGATTTTCCTCCATGATGGAGAGATAGGTTGCCCCCGCCGCGATATCTGCGGATGTGATCGATTGCATGGAGTCCATCGTCAGAATGGTTTGGTTCTGGGTGCTGGTACTGCGCACCACGGTATCGGCTACATCGTGACTTGCGCCTTCTATGGTCAGAACAGAGGGCAGCTTGAGCTGCTCGACCTGCTCTGCCAGAAAGGCAATCGTTTCGAAGCTGGCTTCGGTTTCCGCCGAGCAGCCGGAAAAAGCCGCATAATATGTCAGGCCGTAGTCGTCCACCAGATAGCGAAACGGGAAGCGGTCGCAGAACAGCAGAGTCTTTCGCGCACCGTCATCCACAGCGGTCTGATAGTCTGCGTCAAGTTGCTGGAGCTTTTGCAGATAGGCTGCATTGTTTTCCTGATACTGCGCAGCATGATTCGGATCGATTTGAGACAGGCTGCGGGTGATGCCGTCGCACAGCGTCTGTGCATTCTTGAGCGAGAGCCACACATGCTCATCCGGTTCGTCTTCGTGTTTATGCGCTGCTTCAGCTTCATGGTCATGCTCGTCCTCGTGGTCGTGATCATGGTCCTCTTCCTGCATGCCTTCTACTACTTCCTCGTTTTTCACACCGTCACCCAGCAGTTCCAACAGGCTGATCGCGTGCGGATTGGGATTGGAATTGTCTTGCAGTGCCTCTTTTACCCATGCATCCGACGGACCTCCGACATAAACAAACAGGTCGCACGAGCGGATGCGCAGCATATCCTCTGCGCTGGGCTGATAGCTGTGCAGGTCTACGCCATCCTCGTTGAGCAGCGTCAGCTCCACATTCTCTGCGTGATCGCCGAGAATTTCGCGCATCCAGTCATACGCGGGGAAAATCGTGGTAACAACTTGCAGTTTGTCGCTGCCGTCTGCGGTCTGCGGTATTTGGGTTTTGACACAGCCAGTCAGCAGAACGGCTGCGGACAATGCAGTCGCCAGAATGATCTTATATTTTTTCATGATATGTTCCCTCCAATTGGATGTTTTCAGTAAAAATGGGCGCAAAAAAGCAAGGGCGTGTCGCTGAAAACGCATAGCGACAAAGGCCTGCACATCCGCAGACCAACCCTTGCTTGATTTAGCTGTTTAATTGGAGAGCTTTACCTTGAAATCAACCGGAGAGGGGACGCAGATCGTCCACTGGGGACGGACTGCAATAAAAGTGCAGATCCGTGCGGCAGCGATCGCCAGCATAGCGGGCAGTGCAGCTGCCCCTAACTGATCGAGCAGTTTTTGACAGGTGTAGATTTGGTGGCAGACGGTACAGCTGTCTCCGGTACAGTCGTGATCCGCTTCGATCGCGACAAAGGCGATGGAGAAAAGTATGCAGACAAGCAGCAGCGTTGCAATGCAGGATGCCACAAAACGATGGGGTCGATTCATGTCTTTTTCTCCTTATGATATCAGATCACTCCTCAAATAGAGTAACAGATGAAATGCCTTGTGTCAACCAGCTGTATGATCAAGTGTCTGTAGAAAATGTAGAAGTACAATACATATTGGACAGTGGGATAAAAAGAATGAAGGATAAGGCCTCATCGGTTAAAGTTGAGTTGTAAGACGGCAACTTGGCAAAAGGAGGTCACATCCTTCATGAGCAAGAGTATAACACAGGACATGGCATATCGGTAATCTCTGATGAAGTACGCAGAGAAATACGGTGTCAGCCGCGCCGGTATGATCAGTACATAAGACTGAAGGTCAATCCCAAAAGCAACCTGAACTCTCTGATAGACGGGACCTTTCCCGGCATTAACACACTTTTCAAAAGAGCTTCCCGGAGTACGGATGGACATGAAAAATGGGTAGATTTCGCTTGGAAATTCTGGCACCGCGAATGCGTCTGCGGGAATTCGGAGAAAGTATTTACTACACATTTCCAAACGCGGAAAACTCTCTTCCAAGTTATGTCTACTCTCATTCAACATGCGCCAGATGATGATACTGTATTCCAATTCCTTGACCGTAAACAGCAGGAGGGCAAGCACCACTATCTTTACATGACCGCTGCAGCAAACAAGTTCCTGCGAACCTATTACGGCACTGTCATGGTATATTGGGAGAAGTTATAGCACATCATATCCCTCATTTTCATTTTAGTTCCGCGGCTACCATAACACGATGGCATGTTTTTTTTTTGTGATGGTTTTTTTGAGATTTTTCTGTCTCTAGGGCTTGCCAGCTCTTGACAAGTTTGAGGTTTGGAGCGCGGTGCAAGGACAGCAGCGGTTTGATAACCATGTTGACAAACTGCTCAACTACATACGGTATTAGCAAACTTCCGGCGAGAGCATCAAAACTTCTGTGCGCGTAAAAACCCGTATGGAGCAACTGACTGAAAGCGGATATTTTACGGGTGGAAAAATCCCGTACGGATACCGTCTGGTGAAGCGAGGATACCAGAACAAGAAAAATCAGGATGTAAACGACTTGGTTGTAGACGAAGAAGCTGCTGCAATCATTCGGTTGATTTTTGATAAATATGTTAATGAGGGATATGGAGCTCAACGGCTCTGCCGCTATCTAACAGAGAAGGGGATTTTTAAACCGTACGGAAAAAATTTTCTAACACCTCCATCAATCACATTGTCACAAATCCCATTTATATTGGCATCATTCATAAAGGGGAGTCCTGTTCTGGAGTTATGCTAGACTTGCAGATTATCGTTCGAGATACATACGAAAGGATACAGAGGCTCATGAAGGCCAGAGCGACCCATCACCAAGACACCCCGCTCAATATACGGGGGCGGTCTTTGTTGGTAGGAAACATCTTCTGTGGTCACGGCAAACACCGTCTCACGCTAACAACAAGCGGACGGAAATGGATAAACCAATATGGCGAACTGATCCGAGAAACACGGTACCGGCATCAATTTCACTACAACTTATGTTTGCCGGGACTACATGTTGGAAATTGAATTTAGTGTGTCTTTTGAAGATTTCAAGACGTTAGAGACGCAGTGTAGGGGGAACAGAGAAGGAGCAAGCAGCCATCCATGTGACGGCATAAAAAAACAGACCTGCATACGCAAGTCTGTTTTTGGTGGACCTGAAGAGATTCGAACTCTCGACCTCTCGGATGCGAACCGAACGCTCTCCCAACTGAGCTACAGGCCCATAATTTATTTTTTTAAGCATTTTTTAACTGCTCTTGACAAGTAAATATTATACCTGTAGAATAAACTCGTGTCAAGCATTTTTTTAGGCTTGATGAAAAAAAGCGTGCATCAGCCAGATGCGCCAAAAGGAGAATGAAAATGAAAAACAGCGAAAAGACAATGGAAAAAATCGTCGCCCTGTGCAAGGGCCGTGGCTTCGTGTATTCCGGCTCGGAGATTTACGGTGGCCTTGCCAACACGTGGGACTACGGTCCGCTTGGTGTTGAATTTAAGAACAACGTCAAGGCGGCGTGGCGCAAGAAATTTGTGCAGGAAAGCCCCTATAACGTCGGTCTGGATTCCGCCATTCTGATGAACCCGACCACATGGGTGGCTTCCGGCCATGTCGGCGGTTTTTCCGATCCGCTGATGGACTGCAAGGACTGCAAGACCCGTCATCGTGCCGATCAGCTGATTGAAGAGGCGACCGGTGAAAATCCGGCAGGTTGGACCAATGAGCAGATGAAAGCCTATATCGACGAGCATCAGATTGCCTGCCCGAATTGCGGCGGACATAACTTTACGGATATCCGTCAGTTCAACCTGATGTTTAAGACCTATCAGGGTGTTACAGAAAATGCAAAGAATGAGATTTATCTGCGTCCCGAAACCGCACAGGGTATTTTTGTCAACTTCCAGAATATTCAGCGCACCACCCGCAAAAAGATTCCCTTCGGCGTAGGGCAGGTGGGTAAGTCTTTCCGCAATGAGATTACGCCCGGCAACTTTACGTTCCGTACCCGTGAGTTTGAGCAGATGGAGCTGGAGTTTTTCTGCAAGCCCGGCACCGATCTGGAGTGGTTCAAGTATTGGAAGGACTACTGCCACAACTGGCTGTTGTCGCTTGGCATGCGGGACGAGAACCTGCGTCTGCGCGACCATGACCCGGAAGAGCTGAGCCACTATTCGAATGCGACTACCGATATTGAGTTCCTGTTCCCGTTCGGCTGGGGCGAGCTGTGGGGCATTGCCGACCGCACCGACTTCGACCTGACACAGCATCAGAACACCTCAGGTGTTTCGATGGAATATTTCGATCAGGAGGCAAACGAGAAGTATATTCCGTATGTTATCGAGCCGTCGCTCGGCGCAGACCGCGTAGCGCTTGCGTTCCTGTGCGACGCATATGACGAGGAAGTCGTTGGTCAGGATAAGAACGGCAAGGACGATGTGCGCACTGTGCTGCGCCTGCATCCGGCGCTCGCACCGTTTAAGGCTGCGGTGCTGCCCCTGTCCAAGAAGCTGACGGAAAAAGCGATGCCGATTTGGCAGGAGCTTTCCAAGCAGTTCTCGGTGGACTTCGACGATGCCGGTTCGATTGGCAAGCGTTATCGCCGAGAGGACGAAATCGGTACGCCGTACTGCGTCACGGTGGACTTTGAAACTGAGCAGGATGGCTGCGTAACCGTTCGTGACCGCGATACCATGGAGCAGGAGCGCATCAAGATTGAAGATGTAGCTGCTTATATTGCAGAGAAAATCGCATTTTAAAAGAACTATGTAGAAAAACCGCTGCATGCGCAGCGGTTTTTCTTTTAGGAAGTGTGACGGTCCTCGGTATCATTATTGCCGCGGAAGAGCAGGGAAATGCACCACAGTGCAGCCAATCCCACAAGGGAAAAAATGATGCGGCTCATTGCACTGGCCTGTCCGCCGAACAGAAATCCGACCAAATCAAACCCGAATAAACCGATGCTGCCCCAGTTCAGACCGCCAATAATGGCAAGAATCAATGCAAGTTTGTCAAGAAACATAAAAACTCCCCTTTCCGGTTTTCCATAGTATGGCCGGAAAGGGGAGAAAACATACGGATAAATCGTTTTTTGTGATGAGCGGACATTACAATTGAGAAAACACCTGACCAATTGGCGCATGAATCACCAAATCAGCACGACGGTCAGCAGGGGTTTCAGACTTGTTGACCAGAACCAGCTTGTTGCCGCGGTAGTAGTCAATCAGACCGGCGGCCGGATAGACCGCAAGGGAAGTGCCGCCGATGATGAGAATGTCTGCATTGCGGATGTATTCTACGCTCTTATTGATAGTATAGCTGTCCAGACTTTCCTCATACAACACAACATTCGGTTTGATGATGCCGCCGCATTCACACTTGGGAACGCCAGTGCCGGCGGCGATGTCACGCACATCGTAAGGCTTGTGGCAGCGCATGCAGTGGTTGCGCAGAACAGAACCATGCAGCTCTAAGACCTCTTTGGAGCCTGCTTTCTGATGCAGACCGTCGATGTTCTGTGTGACGACCGCGCGGCATTTGCCCATGCGCTCCCATTCGGCAAGTTTCAGGTGCGCGGCATTCGGCTCTGCGTCCAATGCAAGCATTTTGGCGCGATAAAAACGGAAAAATTCTTCCGGTTCCGCCATGAAAAAGGTGTGGCTTAAAATGGTTTCCGGCGGATACTTGTATTGCTGATTATATAGGCCGTCCACCGAGCGAAAGTCCGGTATACCGCTTTCTGTAGAGACGCCTGCACCGCCGAAAAATACGATGTTATCACTGGCGTCCACCCATTCTTTCAGCTTGGCAATTTGTGCATCCATGCTTTTTTGCCTCCTTTATTCCACGAAGGAAACAATACCCTCCTTGCGGGGTTTTGCGGGTGTTTCCTTGGCAATGTAGCCGATTGCAGCTGAACAGATGACAATATGATCCTCGGGTACACCGTATTCGGTCAACAGGGAGCGCACCTTCGGGTCGTCACAGCACTCACGAATCTGATTGATCCAGCACGAGCCGAGACCCAGCTCGGTCGCCATAAGAAGCAGATTCTCCATTGCTGCGGCGCCGTCGACAAAAGCGTGATGTTCATCGCGTTTGTAGGAAATGATAATATTGACCGGCGCACCGTAAAAATTATACTCCGGACCACGGTTGTCCGCCTCCGCGACCGCGCGGGCCAGCGTCAGGGATTTCTCTGCGCTGTATACCACTGTGAAGTGCCAAAGATACTTGCCCATGCCGGAAGGCGCCCATTCAGCGGCCTCGACCAGCTGCATGATCTGGTCTTTGGGAGGGAGCTTGGATTCAAACGCGCGCGTGGAGCGGCGGGATTTAATAGTCTGCATCAGGTTGGACATGAAAAAAACCTCCTTGATTAGAACTTGATTAGAATAAATATAGTATAGCCCTTGTGGGGTCAGGTTTCAAGACAACATCACCAAAAATGCGAATTGATGTGTAAAAAAACTGTGAAAAGCAGGTTTTCTATGTTATACTGTTACAGATTAAAAATGATAAACAGGAGACGGATGCGAATATGATTACAATCAGCGATCTGAGCTTGAATTTCAGCGGGGAGCCGCTGTTTAAGGATGTCAATCTGAAGTTTACGGAAGGAAACTGCTATGGTGTCATCGGTGCCAACGGCGCAGGAAAATCCACGTTTCTGCGGATTCTGTCGGGCGATCTCGACCCGTCTACCGGTACGGTATCTATTGCGCCCAAGACGCGCATGAGCGTTTTGAAGCAGGACCACTTTGCCTTCAACGAGGAGACCGTACTCAATACTGTCCTCGGCGGCAATCCGCGCCTGCTGGAGGTCATGCAGGAGAAGGATGCGCTTTATATGAAGGACCCATTCACCGAGGAGGATGGCAATAAGGCGGCGGAGCTTGAGGCCGAGTTTGCCGAGATGGGCGGTTGGGAAGCGGAGACCGAAGCCGGTCAGCTGCTCAACGGCCTGGGTCTGGATGCAGATGCGATTTTCTATACCGAGATGCAGTACCTGGGCGACGTAGAAAAGGTAAAGGTGCTGCTCGCGCGCGCGTTGTTCGGCAAGCCGGATATCCTGCTGCTTGACGAGCCGACCAACCATCTGGATATTCAGGCGGTACGCTGGCTGGAGGACTTCCTTGCGGATTTTGAGGGCACGGTTCTGGTTGTTTCGCATGACCGTCATTTCCTCAATAACGTCTGTACGCATATCGTGGATATTGACTACGGCAAAATCAAGCTGTATGTCGGTAACTATGAGTTCTGGTATGAGTCCTCGCAGCTCATTCAGCGCATGATTAAGGATCAGAACCGCAAGAATGAGGAGAAAATTAAGGAACTGCAGAACTTTATTCAGCGTTTTGCAGCAAACAAGTCCAAATCCCGTCAGGCAACCAGCCGCCGTAAGCTGATCGATAAGCTGACGGTTGAGGAACTGCCTGCTTCCTCGCGTCGCTATCCGTGGGTGTCGTTTGCGGCTGACCGCGAGGCAGGCAAGGATATTCTCGAGGTGCGCGGTATTTCCAAGACAATTGACGGCGAGAAGATTCTGGACAACGTATCCTTTATTGTGCGCCGCGGAGATAAGATTGCATTCATTTCGGATAACGAATTGGCGATGACCACGCTGTTCCAGATTCTGATGGGTGAGCTGAAACCGGACGAAGGCAGCTTTAAGTGGGGCGTAACCACCTCGCAAAGCTATTTCCCCAAGGACAACAACGAGTTTTTTGAGGGCCATACGGAAAATATGCTGGACTGGATTGCACCGTATTCGCGCACGGACACGCTGGAATCCACGCTGCGCGGCTTTTTGGGTCGCATGCTGTTTTCGGGCGACGATGTGTATAAGCCGGTGCGCGTGCTTTCGGGCGGTGAAAAGGTGCGTCTGATGCTCGCTCGCATGATGCTGTTCGGTTCTAATGTGCTGGTGATTGACCAGCCGACCAATCATCTGGATCTGGAATCCATTACGGCGGTCAACAACGGCGTGCGTGATTTTAAGGGAACGGTGTTGTTCGCTTCGCATGACCATGAGTTTGTACAGACCATTGCAACGCGTATCATTGAAATCCGCGATAAGGGTGTGTTGGATAAGGAATGCACGTACGATGAATTCCTTGAGTTCCGCGAAACCTATCAGGGCTAAATGAAGAAAGGGATATATGGCCTGCTGGTATTGCTGGCGATGGTTGCGGCGGCTTTTATATCTTCCTCTTGGTTGGGGTGGGGGTGTCCGGTACAACATTTTACCGGAATACCCTGTCCGGGCTGCGGTTTGTCGCGGGCAGCTTTCGCGCTGCTGCGGCTGGATTTTTGGACGGCCTTCCGCTATCATCCGATGATTTATGTACTGCCGCCCATTGTGCTTTTGGTTCTGTTCCGGAAAAAGCCATTGCTCGGTACGAAGAAGCGGGAAAGTATCTTGTTATGGAGTGTGATGGCGCTCTGGGCAGGCATCTGGATTGTGCGATTGGTAATGCGTGATCCGTTGATCTGCGGCACTGCGGCATAAGGTATCGTTTTGCGAAAACGCATGGCTATCCACCATGCGTTTTCTTTATAATAATTAAGAAACAGGATAGGCTGCATCGCTTGCTTCATCACGGAAAACTGTGGTATAATAACTTAAATTGGGCATATACCTAGGAGGAAAACCGGAATTATGATTATCACTTGTCCGCACTGTCAGACGGAGACCGACTATAAGGTGCACGATCATATCAATATTGACCGCAATCCTGAATTGCGGGCGCAGGTGCAGGATCTGTCCTGTTTCCGTGTCAAATGCCCCAATTGTGGTGAAACGGCTCTTGTCGTTCACCCGTGTCTGTATCATGACATGGCCAATCAGTTTATGGTTTGGTTGTGGCCGGAGGAGGGCGAAGCGCCCAAGGCGCAGTTCGACCCGCTGGCCGGATATACCCTGCGCATCGTGGACAGCCTCAACGCTTTCCGCGAGAAAATCAATATTCTGGAGCGGGGCTTGGATGACCGCGCGGTAGAAATCATGAAACTGTTGCTGTTTACGCAGCTCAATCATGACTTGGATGTAGTGGAGCTGTTGTTCCATGAATTGGACGAGCGTAGCGGGGACTTCCGGTTCGTCGCTGTGCTGTCCGATGGAGCAGAGCAGTATGCTGCCATGCCGGGTACGGTTTATCAGCGCTTGCGGGAAGACGTGGAAACCTATCTGTATACGCCCGGCGGTGATTTTACGAAGATCGATATGGCGTGGGCGCACAGTGCGCTGGAATTGCTGCACGAGTTGGGATAAAAAACGGCCTTCCCGCAAGAGAAGACCGTTCGATATGAATTTGTTTTAGCCAAAGAAAACCTGCACCAGCGTGCCTCCGATGACAGCAACAGCGAACGTGGCTGCGATTACGGGCAGGGCGCGATGCCGTCCCTCTTTTTCCTCAAACAGCACGATGTAACCGAAGCCTGCGCCGGTGGAAAGCCCTGCAATCAAGGCACCGAAGCTGATTGTGCCGCCGACAAACAGCTCGGACAGCAGCACGCTCATGGCGCAGCTGGGAATCAGGCCGAGAATGGCACAGAGCAGAGGCTGGAAGATGCTGTCCGACAGAAGCAAGGATGCAAGGACTTCTTCGCCGATGAGGTGCACGACCAGATTTAAGACGAAGAGTACTGCAAACAGGAAAAATGCGGTTTTCAGAGTGTGCCAGACGACGCTCCAAACCGGGGAACCTGCGCTGCAGTCACAAGCCGACATTTCAATTTCCAGTTCTTCGTCGCTGTTCGGACGGTGGCTGCGGAATACGGTATAGCGCAAAATATAGCCGCCGATGACGGCGATGGCAAACTTGACAACCAGAAGGGAAACGACCTGTGGCACACTGGCGCCACCGGCGAGCATAACGGGGACTGCCTCATCTGAAGTGGCCAAAAAAACGGCAACCAGCGTGGCGGGCGCGAGGTATCCGGCAGAGAATAGTGCGGCAGCCGCAGCGGAAAAACCGCATTGCGGAATGGTTCCGGCCAGCGCACCGACAACAGGGCCAAACTGTGCGGCACGCGAAAGCAGCGCCGGTGTATTGGTCAGCCGGTTTTCGATATAATAGAGAAGAGCATATACCACAAGCAAGAGCGGTATTGTCTTAAGAACATCGAAAAACGCTTCCGGTAAAACGTGAGATACAATATCGAGCAATAAATTCACCTCATAGCAAATGACAGTTAAACACAGACAACTACAGAACAGTATAACACATTATCATGCAATCGGGCAAGAAAGATTTGCCGAAATACACCAGTTTTGAAAAGGAAACGATCGAAGGATATGAAATTTAGCGAACTTAAAATTGAAAAAAATATACTCAAAGCACTGCGCGAAGCCGGGTATGACGAGCCGACACCCATTCAGCAAAAAGCGATTCCGCCGGTTTTAGAGGGCCATGACCTGATGGGCTGTGCACAGACCGGCACAGGAAAAACCTGCGCATTTTCGGTTCCGATCATTCAGCGTCTTGCCGGCTCGAGGGGGAAAGCTGGTACGATTCGCGCACTGATTTTGACGCCGACGCGGGAACTGGCGCTTCAGATTTATGAAAATGTATGCCAGTATGCGCGGTATACGCCGTGCACCGCAGCGGTCATCTTTGGCGGTGTGTCGCAGGTGCCCCAGGTTGAGGCCATTGCGCGCGGCGCGGAGATTTTGATTGCAACCCCCGGCCGGTTGTGGGACTTGATGGGGCAAGGCATTGTAAAATTAAATAAAGTGGAATGCTTTGTACTGGATGAGGCTGATCGCATGCTGGACATGGGCTTTTTCCCGGATGTCAAGCGCATCATCAAATATCTGCCTGCTAAGCGGCAGACGCTGCTGTTTTCTGCAACCATTCCGAAGGAAATTGCTGCGCTGGCAGACAGTTTACTGACCAATCCTGCCCGTATTTCCATTACGCCGTCTGCCAAGCCAGTGGAAAAAATCGAACAAAAGGTTTTCTTGGTGGAGAAAGCGGAAAAAAGGGAACTGTTAATCGACGTAATTCGTCAAAGCAACGTACACCAGACGCTGGTCTTTACGCGCACCAAGCACGGTGCAGACCGCGTTGCGCGCGATTTGAACCGTGCGGGGATTACGGCAAAAGCCATTCATGGCGATAAGAGCCAGAACCAGCGTCAGCGTGCGCTGGAGGATTTCAAGGCGTGCAAAATCGCTGTACTCGTCGCGACAGATATTGCTGCGCGCGGTATTGATATCAGTGAACTGCCGCTGGTCATCAACTTTGACCTGCCCAATATTCCGGAAACCTATGTCCATCGTATTGGCCGTACGGGACGTGCAGGGCAGGAGGGGACAGCGATTTCGTTCTGTGACCAGTCTGAACGTCCGTATCTGGCGGATATTGAAAAGCTGATTGGCAAGCGTATTCCGCTTGCAGGCGAAATTCCGCATGTAGAGAAAGAGAACGAACGGGCGGGAAGGGAATCCGGTCAGCGCAAAACGACCAATGTGCGTACACGACGCAAGCCGGTTTCGGAGAACGCTTCCGCGGAGGAGGTTGCCGCGGATGCTGCAAGGGAAAAGGCAGCGAAGCAAAAAGCGCGTAAAAATACCGCTGCGAAACGCCCCTCCCGAAAGGAGAAGGCGGCAGAAGCGCAAAATGAGCAGCGTGCAAAAGCGGCTGCGCCTCGCGCAAGAAAAACGGCTTCATCCCGTGCGCGGGGGCGCCGCAATGATCCCTATGCGCGTTTTGAGAAAAATGAACCTCGCGTGGATGCGCATACGCCATCGCGTGCCTATGCCCTGAGCGAAGAGGCGGCTGCGCGTATTCGGAAAAAAGTGGAGGATGCGTTGGCAGCACGTGCACAAAAAGCATCCGCTCCGGCACAGCCTGCTAAGAAAAATACAAAAAGTGCTGTTCATCGGAGACGGCGCAGCGCGAAGTAACCGGCTGGAAGAGCACCCTCTTAGATAGAAAAATGAGCAGGAAAAGGAGTAAACAACGATGAACGGCGCACGACACCGCTTTGCCCTTGGGCTAACCTGTTTTTTTCTGATATGCGTGACTGTGGTTTACCCCTTTCTGCTCTATACTCCAAATGCGTTTGTCAGCCGGTGGAGAGAGTGGTATATTGAAACCGCAATGGGAACAATGACACACCAATGGCTGGCCACTTGGTTTATCCCGGGCGATATCATCGAAGAAGTAATGGCGAAGCGTTATTTGCTCAATCAGAAGCAAGAAGGCATCACAAGCGCATGGGGCAATGTGGATGATAAAGATACAAAGGCGTCTACGCCAAAAGAGCAATTTTATCAAACCTTTTCTGAGTTGGATGAAGACAGCTTTGAAGCGTTCCTCCGGGACAATCCGGAGTACATAGCCGACGGATATGACCATATCAACATTGACCTTATTGGCGATGCCACGCAAAAGAATTACAACACCGGCATAGTCACCAAACAAGGGGATACAGTTTTGGCAATCAATGCGGAGCATGGAATCCTGATTGCGGAGATTGTCGGTGAAGACTCGCTCGGTATGGAATATGCCGGTAAGGTTGCGCTTTGCAAAAAGCCGGAAAATGTATTTGTCGGAACATGTGAAGGGCTGTTTTCCTATGGCTCTTATGTTTCGGACATGGTGCGGAACTATGATGCCATTTTGGGCATCAATGCATCTGGTTTTGCGGATTATGAAGGCAATGGAACGGGCGGCTTGCCGTATGGTTTTCTAAAAAGCCAAGGTGAAAAGTTGCAGAGTGCTGTCGGCGATACCTGGAAGATCATCGGCTTTGACGAAGAGGATCATCTGCAGATCGGTGCGTTCACCGATACATCCAATCTGCGCGATGCGGTGGAATTTCATCCGGCGTTGATTATCAACGGAGAGAACCTGGTGGCGGGGACGGGGCTCAATGAGCAGCAGCCGCGTACCGCCATCGGTCAGGCAGAGGATGGAACGGTTATCATGCTGGTGGTGGATGGACGTCAGTTCCATTCTTTCGGTATTTCCATTGAGCGATGCGCTGGAATTATGGAATCCTATCATGCGTATCAGGCCTCCATGTTGGACGGCGGTTCGTCGTCTGTGATGGTGTATCGAGGCCGGGAAATTACCAGTCCGACCACCTTATCGAAAAACCCGGAGGGACGTTATCTGCCGGATGCATTTTTGATTCGGTAAATCTTCAGACAGCAAAATATAACAAAAAGCACGGCAATTTTGCCGTGCTTTTTTGTGCGGTTATAGTTTACGGTGCTGTTGTTTCCATGCCTTGATTTGTGCAAGACGTGCCTTGTATTTACTTTCCGATCCCTGTTCGGTCGGATGGTAGTATTCGCGGCCTTCCAGCGAATCGGGCAGGCATTGCATATTGGTCAGTTTGTCGGCGGTATCGTGCGCGTATTGATAGCCTTTGCCGTAATCCAGCTCCTTCATCAGTCTGGTGGGCGCATTGCGGATAACCAGCGGTACCGGTTCGGAGAGCTGTGTCAAAGCATCCTTTTTTGCGCTTTCGTAGGCGACATACAATGCGTTGGATTTTGGCGCAAGCGACAGATAGACCACCGCGTGCGTTAGATGGACGCTGCATTCCGGCATGCCGATAAAGTGACACGCCTGATAGGCTGCGACTGCAATTTCCAGCGCGCGGGAGTCGGCCATGCCGACATCTTCGCTGGCGAAGCGAATCACGCGCCGCGCAACATAGAGCGGATCTTCACCGGCCTCCAGCATACGCGCCAGCCAGTAGACCGCGGCATCCGGGTCAGAATTGCGCATGGATTTGTGCAGCGCGGAGATCAGGTTATAATGCTCTTCGCCGGTCTTGTCATACAGCAGCGACTTTTTGGAGATGCATTGTTCGAGAGTCTCCCGCGTCACGGTGACAGTCTTTCCGTCCGTATCGCTGTTGAGCACAAGCATTTCAAGCGTAGAAAGTGCGGCGCGCGCGTCGCCATTGGCAAAGTTTGCGATTGCTTCCAGCATGTCTGGCTCGATTTGGATTTTCTGCGCGCCGAAGCCGCGTGGGTCGGTCACCGCGCGGGAGAGCAGGGAGGTCAGGTCGCTTGTTGTCAGCGCTTGCAGCACAAATACTTTGCAACGCGACAAAAGTGCGCCGTTGACTTCAAACGACGGGTTTTCGGTCGTGGCGCCGATCAGGATAATGCTACCCTTTTCAACGAAGGGCAGGAAAGCGTCCTGCTGTGCCTTGTTAAAACGGTGAATTTCGTCCACAAACACGATGGTCCGTTCGCCGAAGCGACGGTTGTCCTCGGCCTGCTGCATGACTTGCCGTATTTCCTTGATGCCGCTGGTGACAGCGGAAAAGTCGATAAACGTTGCCTTGGTGCGGTTTGCGATGATGCGCGCCAGCGTAGTTTTTCCCACGCCGGGCGGTCCCCAGAAGATCATGGAGCTGACGCGGTCGCTTTCGATTAGGCGGCGCAGTACCTTGCCTTCGCCCAGCAGGTGAGATTGCCCGACAAACTCGGACAGGTCGCGCGGGCGCAGCCGCGCTGCGAGCGGACGGCTATCATCTCCGCCAAATAGGGTTTGTTGTTCCATGCCGCGCACCTCCTTCGCATGATACCTGTATTATATCACCGAACAAATGTTCTTGCAAGATGACATGAAAAATCCTCTCCGAAAAGGAGAGGATTTTCAAGCTATTGCAGGGGAGCGTCTACGCCATCGAAGTTCAGCAAGACGATATCGGACGGGTCAAGCGGTTCATCAAATTCCCATTGGTCGTGTGCGTAGCCCATACCGTCCGGTAAAGGATTACCGTTGTCTTCCAGTACCGTACCCCAGCCACCGTCGATGCAGTTATTGGTGAGGTACAGCTTTTCGCCATCTTTGGTTATGGCGTAAGTAGGGCGATAGCCAAGTGTGGTGCCTTTACTGGAAGAGCGTGCAGATATGCCAATTTCAGAGACACGGATTTCTTCGACCAGCGCGCCGCCGACCTGTACGTTGGGATGGTAGACAACTTCATCGGCTGTCTCCACCGTGATGGTGCACGACCAGATGCCTTCGACGGGGTCGTGCAGCTGATAAGTGCCCTGCAAGTCGCCAAAGGTCAAATAGGGGAGATCTTCCGGGGTGATGTCGAATACTTCGTCATAATACCATTGGTCGTTGTACTGAAAGTATCTCCCGCCACCCAAATACTGTTCTGGATTACGTTCGTCGGTAGCGCGGCTATGTATTGTGCTGCCGGAATGATTGGCTTCTCCCAGAAATGCGACTTGAATATGCAACTTGCCGTCCTCGCCAAAGCCGACCGAGGACAGACGGACGCGGTCGCTGCCTTCCAGTTCACAGGGGGTCTGTTCAGGAATTAACGGAATGTGCTCTGCAAAGAGCGGCACGCCCATGTCCGGAGTCATGTTTTTCAGCCCAGTGACGGACAGCATCTCGCGTGGGAAATCGACCGTCTCTTCTGCGCGTTCGGCAGGCTGGAAGCTGCTGAAAGACACGTTGACCTTGGTACCATCCGCGATCGAACGGCCAATCTCGTAGATTTCGATGAGTGCTGTGCGGCTATTTTCGTCATAGTATATTACTCGCTCGCCGCCTTTCCAGCCGTTGATGACCGGCACGTCTTTATCCTGCTCATGGTCGATCCAGCCGTTGATTAGCATATCCTCGCTGAGTCGGTCACCGGTTTTGTCCTGTACCTCCACCCACACGCGCACTAGATTGCTGCTTGCCAGCGCTGCTACCGGCCGCACTTCAATGCCGTTGTCCTCAACAGCAATGCCGGTAATAGGCTGGGTTTGCTCAGAAAAACTGCCGAGCGCATTTTGCAGTGCGGCGCGGATAGCCGGGATTGCAGCGGCGAATGCAGAAAAGGTCAGCAGCGCAGCAAGTACCGCCGCCAGAACGATTCTTCCGGTTGTCCAGCGCAGCTTAGTACGGCGGGGATGAAGTTGTTGGAGAATTTCCGCGCGCCGTTCGGGCGAAAGCGTAATATTTTGCATCGTCATATCCAAATCCCTCCTCATATTGCGTTTATTCATCGTAGTACCATCCTTTCAAGGCTTCGCGCAGCATTTTGCGGGCGCGGGACAGGCGAGCGGTGACAGTCGAGACATCCACATGTAAAACGTCTGCGATTTCGCGCGCTTTGAGTTCTTGATAATAGTACAAGATGATCACTTCACGGTAAGGACGGGACAGCGCAAGAATCGCGCGCGGCAGCGTGTCATCTACCTGCGGATCATCTGTAGGTGCAAGCAGCGTATCCAACTCTTCGGCAGGGGCACGGCGGCGTTTCCAAGGAGAACGAAGATAACTTTTGCATACGTTGATTGCAATACGGGTGATCCAAGTGGTTTCACTGCCTTCGCCATGGAACGTATCCGCTTTACGCCATGCTCGCAGCAGCGTTTCCTGTACTGCGTCTTCGGCCAGATGCACGTCTTTCAGATAAAGCGTGCACAGACGCAGCAGGCGGTCGCCCCAATCATCGAGCAGGCGTGCAAAGCCGTCCTCGTCCTGCAGATACGAGAGTGTTTTGGTTTCGTTCGGTTCCACAGCGGCTTCACATCCTTTCCAATCATTTGACGCATGGGGAAGGGAAATTACTGCAAAAAATTGAGGCTTTTTGAAAAGCCTCAATTGAGATGCAGCCTATCACTCATAATCAACCGGCTCACCGGTCAGCACATCGTAATAATACCAACGCTCGCTATCATCATTTACGAAAAAGTAGAGGCCGAGTGGGTTTTCGGTTCGGTCGCCCGTGATGCGTCCGATATATCTGCCGCCCTCGGCTTCGCCAATCGGTGTGATCTGTGCGACCGAGACTGGATGCATGACAAGCAGATACAGCGGCAGTACTATGAGGAACGGTACATAGAATACCATCAACAGAATGAAGGTGCTTCGTGCCCGACTGCTTACAGGATGCGGCTGTATTGGTCGGCGGAAGGGCAGAATTTGATACAGCCAGAAGGTAATGCCAATCAGTGCCAGCAGGCACAGCCACCAGATGTCGGGTTGGTACCACATGTACCAGCCACCGTACTCCAGCAGCAGATAGGCCGATGCGGTGCACAGCAACAGCAGCAGTACACCCTGCCAGCGCGGTGTGCGGTCGGGGCGTTCGCGCTCAATATACTCAACAGCCACCAAGGGAATCAGCAGCATCGCTGCGCCCCAGATCCACAGATAGACTACATTGATACCAAGGGCGTCGTCATATGCGAAGTTAACCCAAGTGGCAAGACTGCTTGCCGCCAGCCATGCGGCAACAGCCAGCACAGCCAGAACAGGGGTGGAAAGCTGCTTTTTCATCTCTATCCAACCTTTCGGAAAGGCAAACGGGCAAAGCCTTGCGGCTTTGCCCGTTTTATCATTCTGCGCCGCAAGGCGCTATTCATGAAAAGAGAAACTTACGCTTCTGCCTTGATCTTCTTGAGCTTAGCAAAGCGCGGCAGGCCGTTCACCTTCGGGCCTACGTTCTCGCCGGCGATCAGCGGCATAGCATACTCGACAAACTTCTCGGTTACGCCGTTGCCTTCCTCGTTGATCCAGTCGCGCGGAACCTTCTTCTCGGTGTTGGCAACTTCGGACAGCGGGAGCAGTTCAATCTCGCACTTGTAGCCGTTCGCGTCACGAGTGCACTTGAAGCCCGGCATGTAGTCGGTCTTGCCGGCAACAGCATTCTCAACAGCAGCCTTACCGGACATGTAGGACTCGTCTACGTCGGTCTTGGAAGCGCAGTGTGCAGCGCAGCGCTGGAGCAGAGAAAGCTCGATGCCGCGAACCTTGCAGCCCAGCTCGTTCTTAACGGTGTCAGCCAGCATAGCAGCCAGACCGCCCAGCTGTGCATGGCCGAAGCCGTCGGTTGCAGAGGTCTTAGCCTCGGATACGAAGGAGCCGTCTGCATAGTGGATGCCTTCAGAAACAGCAACCAGGCAGTTGCCCTGTTCTGCATAGATGCGCTTTACGTCTGCGAGGAACTTCTGCATGTCGAAGTCGGTCTCGGGGAGGTAAATCAGATCCGGACCTGCGCCCATCGCGGTTGCCAGACCAGCAGCACCAGCCAGCCAGCCGGCATGACGGCCCATGATTTCAACAACGCAAACCATGCCGGTGTCGTAAACGCGCGCATCCTGATAGATTTCCATGCAGGAGGTGGCGATATACTTGGCAGCGGAAGCGTAGCCCGGGCAGTGGTCGGTGCCGAACAGGTCGTTGTCGATGGTCTTCGGAATACCCATGACGCGGCACTCGTAGCCGGACTTCATCATATACTTGGAAACCTTGTTGCAGGTATCCATGGAGTCGTTGCCGCCGTTATAGAAGAAATAACGGATGTCGTACTTCTTGAAGATTTCAAGGATACGCTTGTAATCGGTGTCGTCCACATCCGGATCAGCCAGCTTATAACGGCAGGAGCCGAGGGCAGAGGACGGGGTGTAGCGCAGCAGCGCGAGCTCGTCGCGATCTTCCTTGTCGATGTCGTACAGCTCGTCGTTCAGCAGGCCCTTGATACCGTGTGCCATGCCGAATACACGGGTGATGGACGGGTTGTCCAGCGCGGTCTCCAACGCGCCGAGAACAGAAGCGTTGATGACCGAAGTCGGGCCGCCCGACTGGCCGATGACGCAAGCGCCTTTCAGTTCACTCATAATGATAAACCTCCTAACAATTTAAAACACAGGGTTTGTCCACTGCATTTTCTTGCAATATAAGGGTATCATAAAACCATTTCAAAATCAATGCAAAACAAAATTTTTTGCATACAGCCGCACATTTTAGGCAGAAAAGCAAAAAATGGGCGCAATTTTTCTGATGCACTTGATTTTATGCGAACATACTGATAAAATAAAGGAAGAATTCAGCTTAGGCTAATTTGTTTGTAGGAAAGGAAGTTTACTATGCCATTAGTTACTACTACCGAGATGTTTAAGAAGGCCTATGCAGGCGGCTATGCTGTCGGCGCCTTCAACGTAAACAACATGGAAATCGTACAGGGCATCACCGAGGCTTGCCAGGAGCAGAAGGCTCCGGTTGTGCTGCAGGTTTCCAAGGGTGCGCGCGCTTACGCTAACCACACCTATCTGGTGAAAATGGTGGAAGCTGCGGTGCAGGAGTGCCCGGACGTTCCGATCGCGCTGCATCTGGACCACGGCCCGGACTTTGAGACCTGCAAGTCCTGCATCGACGGCGGTTTTACTTCGGTTATGATCGACGCTTCCAGCAAGCCGTTTGATGAGAACGTCGAGATCACCAAGAAGGTTGTTGAGTACGCACATGCGCACGGCGTTGTTGTTGAGGCAGAGCTGGGCACGCTGGCAGGCGTTGAGGACGACGTAAAGGTTTCCGCTGAGGATTCCTCCTACACCCGTCCGGAAGAAGTAGAAGAGTTCGTTTCGCGCACCGGCTGTGACTCGCTGGCAATTGCCATCGGTACCTCCCACGGCGCTTACAAGTTCACTCCCGAGCAGTGCACCCGCAACGAGCAGGGCATTCTGGTTCCGCCTCCGCTGCGTTTCGACGTGCTGGAGGAAGTCTCCAAGCGTCTGCCGGGCTTCCCGATCGTTCTGCACGGTTCTTCTTCTGTTCCGCAGAAGTTTGTTGACATCATCAACGCGCACGGCGGCAAGATGCCCGATGCAATCGGCATTCCGGAGGAAGAGCTGCGTCAGGCTGCTAAGCTGTCCGTCTGCAAGATCAACATTGACTCGGATATCCGTCTGGCTATCACCGCTACCATCCGTGAGTACTTCGACGAGCATCCGGATCACTTCGATCCCCGTCAGTACCTCAAGCCCGCTCGTCAGGCTGTTAAGGACATGGTTGCTCACAAGCTGGTCCATGTGCTCGGCTGCAACGGCAAGGCATAAGAAGTTTCTGCGTTGGAAACAGTGCGAACCGCATCCTTTTGGATGCGGTTCGTTTTTTTTATCGGAATGGACTGCATAAGAACGGTTTGTAAGTCGGTTTTCGTACTTTACATTATGAAAGCGCTGTGCTATAATGTGAATAAACGAAAACGTAATATGCATGTAGGAGGGATACGTCTTGAATCGAAAGCTGAAAGATGAGGATATGGACATCTTGTTTCGAGGGATCCTGAAGCTCAAGACAGTGGAAGATTGTTATGACTTTTTTGAGGATTTGTGTACAATCGCTGAGCTTCGTGCAATGGTGCAGCGCTTTCAGGTTGCTCGCATGTTGGACGAGGGCCGCATTTACAGCGACATTGTGCAGGAGACCGGTGCATCGACGGCCACAATCAGCCGTGTCAATAAGTGCTTGGTATATGGGTCCGATGGATATCGTAAAATGCTGGACCGTTTGAAGGAAGACGATGAATAGTTATCAAACTCTGTCGGCATACTATGACCGCTTTACAGATGATGTGGGCTATGAGCAGTGGGCGGAGTTTTTTGTTGCGCTGTTTGCGCGTGAAGGTGTAGAACCCAAGCTCGTTCTCGATCTGGCCTGTGGTACAGGCAGTCTGACGCGATTGCTGGCGCAGCGCGGATACGACATGATCGGTGTGGATGCTTCCCCTGAAATGCTGATGCAGGCGATGCAGAACACCTTTGATTGCGAACCGCGCCCGCTGTTCCTCAATCAGCGCATGGAGCAGCTTGATTTATACGGTACGGTGGATGTGTGCCTGTGCTGTCTGGACAGCGTTAATTATGTGACGGAACCGGCGGTGCTGCAAAAGGCGTTCGACCGGGTACACTTATTTCTGGAGCCCAAAACGGGTTTATTCGTGTTCGATATCAACACGCCAGAAAAGTTTGCGCGCATTGATGGTAACAGCTATGTGCGCGAGGATGAGGACGTGTTTTGCGTCTGGCAGGCCGCAGTAGAGGACGGTCTGTGTGCCTATCAGTTCGATATTTTCGAACGGGACGGTGATGCATGGACACGCGCGCAGGAGACGCATGAGGAGCGTATTTACACCATTCCGGAACTGATCGCCATGCTGGAAAAGGCAGGCTTTTCCGAAATCAAAACCTATGGAGACCAATCGTTCTCGCCGGTACAGGGTGGGGAAGATAGGGTTTATATTACCGCACGAAAGAGAGATTAAACAAATATGAGCGATACGTTACTTCGCGCAATCGCCCGAGATGCGGGCATTCAGATTTCCGCCGCCGTGACGACCGGATTGGTCGAGCGTGCGCGGGAGATTCACGATACTACGCCGGTGGCGACCGCGGCGCTTGGTCGTACCCTGACTGCGACGGCGATTATGGGCAGCCAGCTCAAGACCGATGATGGGTCGGTTACCGTACAGGTTAAGGGAAACGGCCCGCTGGGGACGATTGTTTGCGTCGGCGATGCAGACGGCTGGGTACGCGGTTATCTGCAGAATGCGGGCTGTGAGCTGCCGCTGCGCGCGGATGGCAAGCTGGACGTGGGCGGCGGTGTAGGCCGTGGCTATCTGATGGTGATAAAGGACATTGGGCTGAAAGACCCGATTACCGGTACGGTTGCATTGGTCAATGGTGAAATTGCCGAGGATTTGACACGCTATTTTGCGGAGAGCGAGCAGATTCCGTCTGCGTGTGCGCTGGGGGTGCTGGTGGATACCGACCGTTCGGTCAAGTGCGCGGGCGGCTGGCTGGTGCAGCTGATGCCGGGTGTCAAGGATGCGGATATTGACCGTCTGGAAGCGAATCTGGCAAAAATTGAGCCGATGACCACAATGCTGGACAAGGGGATGACGCTCGAGCAAATCGTGCAGACCGTGCTGGACGGCTTCGCGGTAGACTTTTTACAGACCGATCCGATTGGCTACCGTTGTGCGTGCAGTCGGGAAAAGGTGGAGCGCGCTCTGCTCAGCATGGGAAAAGACGAATTATCCAAAATGGCGGAAGAACAGGAAAAAAGTGAGGTAACTTGCCAGTTTTGCGATAAAGTCTATGTTTTTTCGCGGGAAGAGTTGCGACAGCTTTTGGCCCATGCAGAAAAATAAAAAAATCGTCAAAAAAGTGTTGACATTTCGCTAATGTTTCGATATAATAAATCTCGCCGCTGATGATTACGGCGGCGGCGATTCGGCCCGGTAGCTCAGTTGGTTAGAGCGCCAGCCTGTCACGCTGGAGGCCGTGGGTTCAAGTCCCATCCGGGTCGCCATTTCTTCAGTCTTAATCGATTGAAGAAAACTTGCCTCTGTAGCTCAGTCGGTAGAGCAGGGGACTGAAAATCCCCGTGTCGGTGGTTCGATTCCGCCCGGAGGCACCATAAATATGCGGCTGTAGCTCATCTGGTAGAGCGCCACCTTGCCAAGGTGGAGGTAGCGAGTTCGAGCCTCGTCAGCCGCTCCACATCTGGTACCATAGCCAAGCGGTAAGGCGTGGGACTGCAACTCCCTGATCCCCAGTTCGATTCTGGGTGGTACCTCCAAAAAAAGAGACGCCAATGTGGCGTCTCTTTTTTTGCTTTCTGAAAAATAATAAGAAAATCTTAAGAATTTCATGAGGAAAATCAACAGAAACCTTTGTTATCATAGAACCATAGAGGAGGGGGACACCATGGAGAAGCTTACGGTACTAGTGGTGGACGATGATAAGGAGATTGTGGACAGCATTGCGATTTTTTTGCAGGCAGACGGCTACGCGGTTGAGAAAGCCTATAACGGCCTGGAAGCGCTGGACATTATTATGACGCGTATGGTTCATCTGCTGCTGCTGGACATCATGATGCCCGAACTGGACGGTATCAAGACACTGCTCAAGGTGCGGGAGAGCAAGAACATTCCGATTATCCTGATTTCGGCCAAGAGTGAGGATGCGGATAAAATTCTCGGTTTGACGGCGGGCGCGGATGATTACATCACGAAGCCTTTTAACCCATCTGAGTTGGTGGCGCGGGTCAAGAGCCAGCTGCGGCGCTATACGCAGCTTGGTGCAATGCAGGTGACGGAAAAGCAGATTGCTATTCGAGGGCTGGTGCTCGATACCGAGAGTAAAACGGTAACAGTAGATGGTGAAGCGGTGCGCCTGACGCCGCTTGAATACAAAATCCTCGAACTGCTGTGTCGCCATCCGGGTAAGGTATTCTCTACCGAGGAGATTTATCGGCAGGTATGGAATGATGAAGTTGTGTCGGACAATGCGATTGCGGTGCATGTGCGGCACATTCGTGAAAAGATTGAAATCAACCCGAAGGAGCCGCGGTACCTCAAGGTCGTGTGGGGCGTGGGATACAAGATAGAGAGGAGTGAGGGAACATGAAAAAGGTGATGCGTTCGCCTATTCTGAAGGGCATTGCGTTTGTGGTGTGCCTGGTCTGTGTGGCGGTGGCCGGATTGACGGCTGGCAGTGCGGCACAGTGGTTTTATGAACAGAGTGAAGAGTATGGAGGCAGCGTTTATCTGCTGGAGTCCAGCTTTGAAAGCTCGGGGATGTTAAGTCGAGGTTTCAATTCTGCATTGACGATTTTGGATAATTCGCTTCGCAATGGTCGGGATCAGAATGAAACTGCGCAATTGCTGAAAGATAATTTCTATGGTGACTATTATGCCAGATTGGGTGGTACGGTCTTAAAAAATGTCGATTTGACTGAGACGAGGACAGAGAGTTCTCCTTATTATCTGATAATCAAACCGGGAGAATGGTATGGCAATGTTGAAGTATGGGACTATACGTATGTACTTCTGGGCTGGACAGACAAGTATGACGATTACTGGGATGAGCAGACAGTGGCAGAAAAAGCAGCGGATAGGACCCAGTTGCAGGCGGGAGACTGCATCCTCCTGCGTATGACGGAAGAGCAGGCTGCTGCATTGCGTACGCGATGGGAACAGGGACGCGACGTATTCAGCGGTGCAGTTGCCAAATGCATCGCGGTGTTCTTTGTGGCGCTGGTTGCATTAATTTATCTGCTGTTTGTTACCGGTCGTCGTGCAGAGGATGAGCAAGTACATCTGGTGTTGCTCGACCGAATGTTTGTTGAACTAAATTTGCTGCTAATCGGTGGCACAGCGATTGGCACAGCGGCGTTGGTGTTCGTTGGTTTGGATATGGTGTTTAGTAGCAGCAACAGCGGTGCAATGACGGTAATGACCAAGCTGCTGACTGCGCTGCTTGTCTGCGCGTTCGCGCTGGTAATAGAATTGATTCTCTCGCTCGTGCGTAATATGAAAAATCGTACGTTTGTTGAGCGCTCCTTTGTCCTGCGGGCGATTCGCTGGTGCTGGCGCACGGTGAAACGAATTTTCCGCTGGGCGATCAACTTGTGCAGAAATGTCTGGCATGGCGTGGGACGTGGCAAGGATGGTCTGTGGCACAAGGCATTTCAGAATTATAAAACGCGCAAGTTGTTGATGTTGTTCTTGGTTTATTCCATTGTGTTGGCTTTTTTGGCGTGGCTGTTTGGCATTTCACCGATCTTCAGCCTATGTTTTTTACTGGGTATTGTGTGGGTTTATGCAGCAATCTGGTTTCTCATCAAGCGTATCGACGGCTTTGAGCGCGTGGTCGAGGCTCTGCGGCGGTTGCGTGGCGGCGATCTGAGTTATAAGCTGACCGATATGCCTGAGGGTGTATTTGCCTCGATGGCAGATGACATCAACTCGCTGGGCGATGGCATGCAGCTTGCCTTGCAAAACGAGGTGCGTGCGGAGCGTATGAAGAGCGAACTGATTACCAACGTCAGTCATGATTTGAAAACTCCGCTGACCTCGATTCTCAATTATTCCGACCTGCTCTGTCAGGAGCATTTGACACCGGAGGAGGCAAACGACTACGCCAAGATCATCCACCAGAAGGGCATGCGTCTGAAAAACCTGACGAGTGATCTGTTTGACATTTCCAAGGTGCAGTCGGGCGCGGAGCAGATTTTCTGTGAACGGCTGGATGCATGTACGCTGGTGCGGCAAGCACTGGGCGAACAAGATCAGTCGATCGATGACGGCAAGCTGGCGCTCAAGGTCGATATGCCGGAGCATGAGGTGCCGATCTGGGCAGACGGCAATAAGATGTCCCGTGTGATGGAAAATCTGATTGGAAATTGCATTAAATATGCAATGCCGGGCACGCGCGTGTTTGTGTCGGTTACGGAGCAAGAGAATAATGCGGTAATTGAATTGAAAAACATTGCCAATTACGCGATGGATTTTGATGCGAGCGAGATCACCGAGCGATTTGTCCGCGGCGATGCAGCGCGTTCGACTGAGGGCAGCGGACTCGGCCTTGCGATCGCCAAAAGCTATGTTGAAGCCTGCGGCGGTACGTTCGCGGTTTTGGTTGACGGAGATTTGTTCAAAGTCCAAATAACTTTTGCGATTCAGCAGTAATAACAATAAGGATAGGGTATCAGCCGACCTGGCACTTTGCCGGGTCGGCTTTTTATGTGCAGGTATGCGCATAAATTATTTGCGCAGAGGGTTGACATAATGTTCATATTGTATATAATGAGTATATACGATATGGAAGGGGAGGATGCAATGGACATCATCCTGTCGAACGTGGATGGTACACCGATTTATGAGCAAATTGCACGGCAAATCAAGGCTAAAATTGTCGGTGGTGAGCTGCAGCCGGGCGAAGCGCTGCCGTCTATGCGCTTACTGGCGAAGGATCTGCGCATCAGTGTGATTACAACCAAGCGTGCGTATGAGGAGTTGGAACGGGAAGGATTTATCATCAGCCAGACCGGTCGCGGCAGTTTCGTGGCCCCGGTGGGGGTGGAGTTGCTGCGCGAGGAACAGCTCCGTCGGGTAGAGACACATCTGGAAGAAGCGGCAAAGGCGGCGCATCTGGGCAATTTGGAAAAGGATGAATTTCTTGAGATTGCAGCCGCGGTATTTGAGGAGGGGATATGATGGAAAACGCATTGGAGATTACGGGTCTGTGTAAGCAATATAAAGGATTTGCGCTCAAAGATGTCTCGTTTACGCTGCCGAGCGGATGTGTAATGGGGTTCATTGGGGAAAATGGTGCGGGTAAGACCACAACTATTAAAGCAATTTTGAATCTGATTCACCGCGATGCAGGCAGTATCTGCTTGTTGGGGCAGGACAATATTGCGGACGAACGCGCGGTCAAGGAACGAATCGGCGTGGTGCTCGAAGATGGCTGTTTTCTCAACACGATGAATGCCCGTCAGGTGGATGTGCTGATGGGAAAGGCATATCGAAATTGGCATTCCGAGCAGTTTTTCGATTTTTTGAAACGATTTGGCATCGACACAGGCAAAAAAATCAAGGACTATTCTAAAGGCATGCGTATGAAGGTCAATATTGCCGCGGCGATGTCACATGATGCGGAGCTACTCCTCATGGACGAACCGACCAGCGGTCTTGACCCTGTCGTACGCGATGAGGTACTCGACCTGTTTTACGACTTCATGCAGGATGAAGGACACTCGATTCTACTGTCCAGTCATATTACAAGCGATCTGGATAAAATTGCGGATTATATCACGTTCATTCATCAGGGACGTATTGTTTTGTCCGAGCCGCGCGATGTGCTATTGGATACCTATGGTGTGCTGCACTGCACGGCAGAGCAACTTGCCGCACTCGACCCGTCTGCAGTGCGCGGCAAGCGCGTGGGTGCGTTCGGCTGCGAGGCATTGGTGCGCCGCGATGGCGTGCCGGCTAACTGGACGGTCGATCCGGTCAATATTGAGCAAATGATGCTGTTTCTGACGAGAGGGGAGAATGCGAAATGAAAGCGATGCTGTATGCGGACTGGATGAATTTCCGCCAGTCAATCCGGTCAATGCTGTTTATTCTGGCGGTGTTTGCGTTCGCCGCTTTTGCATGGAGCCGCCCGATGTTTTTCATTATGATCGTCGTTATGCTTAGTATCTTGTTGCCAGCGACGCTGTGCGCCTCGGATCAGGCTTATGGATGGGATAAGCTCAGCCTGTCGCTGCCGATTTTACGGCACGAAGTGGTCAGAAGCAAGTATCTGATGGGGTTGTTGGTCAATCTGACACTGCTTGCGCTGGCCGCAGCAATGACGGTGGTCTATTCGCTGGTTGATCCATCAATATCAATGATGGAAAATATGCTCAGTCTGTTTGGAGGCGAGCTGCTCTCGTTGCTGCTGATGGGGCCGATGTTCGCGGTGACGTTTAAATTCGGCGTAGAGAAGTCGCGGTATATCCTGATCGCGGTGGTTTGGATACCAATTCTGGCGATGGCGGGAATTGTCAAGTTCGGCATTATACCCGGCATAGTGGATGCGATCAAACAGGGATTTAACCGGCTGGAAACCGCACCAATTGTCCTACCAACGATAGCGGCACTGCTCGTCTGCTTTGTGGTGTATGCGATAAGCTATGCTGTCAGCGTGCATACCTATCAAAAAAAGGAGCTGTGAGCATGAAATTTTGCGAATACTGTGGCAAATCTTTTGACGATGACCGAGAAACCTGCCCCAACTGCGGTGCGAAGCTGCGTTTTTTGCAGCACGGCGAGACTGAGGACGACGCGCTGACCGTGGAGGAAATGCTGCTGCTCGGCTTATTGTAAAATTGTTTTTGATGCATAAAAACGCGCGGTAAACCATATCCTGACCGTAAAGGGAGGGAGAGTATTGCTGTGGGTTTGGATAATAGGCCTTGCGATTCCGTTGGCGGTTGGTGGCTTGGCCGGTCGGCTGACCATGGGAAGCATGGCCACATATGGCGCACTGGTACAGCCGCCGTTGGCACCACCGCCATGGGTGTTTCCGGTAGTCTGGGCGGTGTTGTATCTGCTGATGGGCATTGCCAGCGTGCTGGTTTGGAAGGCTGACGTGCCGCAAGAGGAAAAAAAGCGGGCACTGACCTGGTACGGCGCGCAGCTTGCTGCTAATTTTGTTTGGCCGCTGCTGTTTTTTAACGCAGGTTTGTACGGAATTGCGCTCATGTGGCTGGTGCTGCTGCTGGCATTGGTGACGGCAACGATTGTAGCCTTTCGGCAAATTAACCCGACCGCCGCATGGTTGCTGGTGCCGTATGCGTTGTGGCTGCTGTTTGCGACGTATCTGAACGCAGCAATTTGGTTGCTGAACCGCTAAAATTACGTAACGGACAAAAAGGAGCGGGGAATTGTCCCTGCTCCTTTCCTGTTTCGGAAATTGGTATTAGCAATGTGCGCACAGCCAGGAAAACAGGGGCAGGTGATTGCCCTCTGCCACGTCTTCGCATATTGATGGCACCATGCGCTCCGGATGCCATTGCACACCGAGCAGCGCTGCGGAAGGGTGGACAAGCGCTTCCACCGATTCGTCCGGCGCATGGGCAACAGCTGTTAAATCGTCTGCGATGCGGTCAACAATCTGATGATGGTAGCTGTTGACCATAGCATTTGCGCCAATCTGTTCGGCAAGCCAGTCTGTGCAGTGGACGCTATGACAGCAGTTCGCATGACCGTCTGTGTGTTGGTGCAGGGTGCCGCCGAGAAAGACATTGATGGCCTGCATTCCGCGACAGATGCCAAGAATCGGCTTATTGCGCGCAAAAAATGCGTCGAACAGTGCCTGCTCCTCTTCGTCGCGCACGGAGTCGATGGACAGCCGGTTGCAGGCACACGTCTGCCCGTATCGGGTGGGATGAATATCGCCGCCACCTGCCAGCAGCAAGCCGTCAAAGCGTTCGGCCAGTGCGGCGGCGGAGGTGCCGCTGTATAGCACACCGGCGCCGCCGGCTGCGGACAGGCAGGCGGCGTACAATTCGGATTGACGGCGGCTCATGGACAAAGTGTCCATAAATCGTCCGCTGGAAATCAATATTAACGGGGCTTTCACACAATATCCCTCCATGAAAAGTTTTTATCGTTGACAGAGAATAGCGAAAACAGTATACTGAGAAATGTATGGGGAACATCAGAGATTTGTAAGAGAGATGTGAAACGGAGGAAACCCATGGAGTTTAATGCGCTGTCTATTGTGCAGTTGATTGGCGGTTTGGCGCTGTTCATCTACGGCATGACGACAATGGGAAAGGGTCTGGAGCGTGCGGCAGGCTCCAAATTGGAAAAAACACTGGAAAAAATGACCGGCAATGTGTTCAAGGCATTGCTGATGGGTCTGGTAGTGACGATGGTGATTCAGTCGTCATCGGCTACGACCGTCATGGTGGTTGGCTTTGTTAATGCAGGCATCATGTCGCTGCGGCAGTCCGTCGGCGTGATTTTAGGCGCGAATATCGGTACGACGATTACAGCGCAAATCCTGCGTTTGGACAGCGGCGGAGCGGTGAGTGAAAATCTGTTCATGCAAATGCTCAAGCCGAAAAATTTGGCGTATTTGATTGTGCTTGCAGGTGTCATCATCATGATGCTCGCAAAAAAACGCCGCACACGCGATATTGCGGATATTTTTTCCGGTTTCGGTATTTTGTTCATTGGTATGTCTGTGATGGAGAGCGCGGTTGCGCCGCTTGCGGATTTGCCGCAGTTTGCGCAGCTGTTTGCAACGATTGCAAACCCGGTTCTGGGTGTGCTGGTCGGCGCGGGTGTCACCGCAATTATCCAGTCCTCCTCGGCGTCGGTTGGTATTTTGCAGGCGCTGTCTACCACGGGGGCAATCACCTATGCGGCGGCGATTCCCATTATTTTGGGTCAAAATATCGGCACCTGTATTACCGCTTTTCTATCCTCGCTGGGCGGTTCGAAAAACGCGCGCCGCACCGCGATGGTTCACTTTTATTTTAATCTGATTGGCTCTATTGTGTTCCTGATTGCAGTATATGCGCTAGAGTATACTGTCGGCTTTCCGTTCTGGAACACCGCGATCGATAAAGGCGGCATTGCAAACTTCCATACGTTGTTTAATGTCACCTGCACGGTTCTGTTCCTGCCGTTCACCGGGTTGCTGGTAAAGCTGGCCACATGGAGCGTGCCTTCCGGCGAGGTACAGGAGGATCCGCTTTCCAAGCTGGAGCCGCGCTTTTTGACTACGCCGTCGCTTGCGCTAGAGCAAGCGCAGCGGTGTATTGCGGATATGGGTGATGCAGCCAAGCAGAATTTCCATTTGGCAACCGACCCTCTGTTTGGTGAAGGAATGCCGAAGGAGGATATTTTCCGTGAGCATGAGAGCTTTTTGGATCGTGCGGAAGTGGAGATTGGTCGCTATTTAACCAATATTCACAACATCCGTTCGGTGGATCAGCGGCGGCAATTGGCTGAGATGATGCATTCACTTTCTGATTTCGAGAAAATTGGCGACTACGCGCAGAATATTTTCGGCAGAGTAGATGAGTTCCGTCAAGGAGATATGTCGTTCTCACCGGCAGCTATGCAGGAGCTACATGCGATGTGCAGCGCGGTCGGCGAAGCACTTGATTTAACAGTGGAAGGCTATGTGACGCGTTCGGTATCGGTTGCCAGAACGGTGGAACCGATTGAAGAAGTGGTTGATACGCTTAAGGAACGTCTCAAGAGCCGCCATATCGAGCGATTGAGCAGAAATGAGTGCACGATGCAGACCGGTATTCACTTCCTCGATATTGTGCATGACTTGGAGAAAATCAGCGATCATTGCTCCAATATTGCGATTTACACCATTCAGCTCGGCGAAGGTGCAGAGGAATTCGATACGCATGCCTATGCCAAGCAGGAATATAAGGCTACGCCTCAGTTTGCAGAGAAGTTGCGTTATTATCAGCAAAAGTATCTTACGCAGGTCGAACAAATAGCGGAGAAAAGCTGACGCTTGGAAAGAAAGCGCCGCGTTCCATCGAACGCGGCGCTTTTGTTATGTGTTTTCCGAGGTGAATACGCCATAGACTGCGGAAAAAAGTTTTTTGAAGATATTAACGATGCGAGAAAGAACGCCCTGATCGTTATCGGATTCATCTGATGAGGCGGTATCTGAATCGGAAGGGGTGGATATTTCCTGCGTGCGCAGGATAAATTGCAAGCTGGATGGGGTTGGATTTTGGGATGAGGTAACAGATTGCAGTTCTGCTTCGGCATCAATGTTCAGTACGTTGGTGTCCTCTTCCAAATCTTTTTCTGCATCATTGATTGCACTGTGAATGGAATCGTTGGCGTTTTGCAGATCGGAGGAACTGCTGGATGAAGATGCACGGTTGAGTACATCGATGAGACCGTCCAGAGAGGTTTGCAGACTAGCGTCCGACTTGTCGCGTATCGCGCGCAGATTATCTGTTGCCGATTGCAGCAAATCGTTGGCAGATGTGAGGGTCTTGGTCAGAGCAACCATCAAATCAGAGCATTTATCCGCAGCGGTATTTGTGGTTTCGGTTATCTGGTCGAGAGACGCGGATAGTGCGGGAATATCCGCGATCAGCTGATGCACTCGCTCGAGTGTTTGGTCTGCCAAAACGGTGAGATCCTTGCCTTCTCCAATCAGATCCTGCGGTATGCCATCATAGTTATCCAGCACATTGGTGATTTGATCCAGACCATTGAGCGTGGAATCCGCGGTTCCGAGAAGCCCATTGGTATCGGTAAGAATGTCTTCCAGCGCCCGAATGCTTTGCTTGATAGCGGAAAGAGAACCGCTAGCACTGCTTAGAAGAGAGGAAAGCAGGGAATACAACGGTTCGCTCAGCTCGCTGCCATCTAAAATGACTTGCAAAGCGGAAATTTGGCTGCTGAGTGCATCTGCTTTTTCTCGAAGCGTGCTTAAATGGGTTTGCAAAGTCTTAGTGTCTTGCTTGAGGTTTTCCAAGTCGGTTTGCAGCTGACGGATACGGAGTAGGTCATCGCCGGATGCATTTTGCAGATCGCTGACAAAATCGTCCAGATTGCCGAGTGTGGTATCCAGATCTTTCAAAAGCTGCTGATAGCCATTGATATCTTCGGTGGTAGATTGCACCGTGTCCAGCATGCTGTTGATGGTCGCACTGAGCGTGGTCAGCGTGGTTTTCATGGAATTGAGTTCGGGAATCAGCGAGTCGGTCTGTCCAGCCAGTGTTTCCAGCGAGGATAATGCGGCGTCGATCTGCGGATCTATTGTGCCTCGGTCGGCTATTAACTGCTTGCGCACAGAATTGATACCGGAAATACCGCTTGAAAGTGCTCCCAGCCCGCTTTTCATGGACTGCATGGAGTCAAGCATGCTGCTTAAGCCTTCGTATAGACTGTCCCCGGAGCTGCCCAATCTGTCCTTGATATCTCGCATATCGGACAGGATATCCAAGGAAGAGAGGGTGGCAGGCGCCATAAACAGGATAAGTCCCATACTTTCAAAGGAATTCGAGCCGATGCGCACTGTAAATGTGCTCTCTTCACCCGGAAGGCCCATAAACATCACGATTTTGTAAGTACCAATTGACTGAACCTGCGCGCCGGGCGCGTCGATGGAAAGCGCTTTGCTCATGTCAATGCCCGTGGCGCAAACCAGCATCATGTTGTTTTTGTAGTATTCTCCTGCAGCGTCGTTAGGCATCGCGTGGATATTCATTTCAATTAAACCGTTTGCGCCGGCACATTTCTCTGCTTCTACCGGTACGCCGTTGAGTTTGTAAGACACATCAAAATTCCACGGCAGCTGGATAGTGTTGCTGCTGTCTGGAACACATTCGTAATAGAAACGCTGCAATCCGTCATCTGCAAGCGCCCAGGAAACCTCACCGTCGCTCAGTGTTGGTTCGTCAAGCGTAGACATATTGTAGACATCGGAATAATTGCCGTAGTCGGTAAACTCGGTATGTCCGTTCAGACTGACTCCCTTGACAATACGGGTGTTTTCCGGCGTGCCGTAATAATCCAGATTGATATAGACCGCTTCGTCCGTTTGGATGGTGGGAGCGGCGGCTTGCGCCGCCTGCGGCAGCACGCACAGAAGTGCCAGCGCAGCTGCCGTGATACGGCGAAATTTATGTTTCATCATCGTGTTTATCCTCCTTGTTGTCGGGCTGAGATGGACTGTTATCAGTATTCTGCGGCTTGTGACGAAGCGAAGAAAACAGATGTGTGAATTTCTTTCGCATCTCCCGATGTCGTGCCCGACGGTTTTCACGAATCTGCGCAATCAAACGCAGACGCTGCTGGTGCAGTTCACTCAGTACCGGCAGAATCAGCTTCTTACTGCGAATGCTGTTCATCTTTGCGTGCTTCTTCTGCGCGTAGTCCGGTTTTACAATCCAACGGTCGAACAGCATCAGACAGACGGGAAGCAAAAACAGCACCAGAATCACAGAGATGAGCGCGCCGCGTCCAATCAGTTGACCTAAACCGGAAACAGCCTCGACTGAGGTCATGAAATACAGACCGTAGGCCACGGTCATCAATATCATGCCGGAAGTCAAAATGGATTCCGCGCTGACGGTGACGGCACGAATGGCGGCTTCTTTTTTGTCGCCCTGTGCACGGGCATCCAGATAATTGCCGGTCAGCAGAATAGAGTAGTCGATCGTTGCGCCGAGTTGGATACAGCTGACGATAATAAAACCGAGGAACATCGTGCGCTGTCCGTAAATATAGGGCATAGCGGTGTTGATGAACACAGCGCATTCGATCGGAATCAGTACGACAATTGGCAGCAATAGCGATTTATAGGTAATTGCAACGACCAGCGCAACGCCGAGCAGGGAAACCAGATTGACCAGTTGGTTATCCGGCACAATAATATCCTTGATATCCTGCGTGGACGGCGTGACGCCAACCAGATAGGTCTGTTCGTCCGGATAATAGCGGTTGATGATGGTGCGTATCTCATCTGCATACGAAAACGCAGCATCACTTTCGCCGGCAGACCGGACATTGATGATGACACGCGCCCAGTTTTCACCGTGCATCATGCCGGTGACACTTTCCGGCAGGAACCCTTCCGGTATGCCATCCGGCAGGACAGAAGCAAGCCCAAGCGCGTACTTCACATAGGGAAGGTCATTTATCTCCTCACACATGGCCTTTTCCGTAACGTTACCGTCCAGCGGAATGAGCGCAAGCATCATATTGCTTTGGCCGAATTTCTCATTCATTTGCTGCTCGGCCTCATACACCGGTGTGCCGGGGGAGTTGGCAACCGCTTCGTTGCCGTAAGTAAAGTCAGCCATGCCTTGCGCAACATAGCAAGGGATAATGAGTAGGGCGACCACTGCCAGCACCGGCTTGCGCAGTTTATAGGAAAATTCGCCAAACCCGCGCCATTGACGGGGGATAAAGGAGCGATGCTGCGTTTTGGCGATGACGTTTTGAAAACGTAAAATCAGAGCAGGCATCAGCAGCAGCACAGTCAGCAGGCTCAGTGCGATGCCCTTTGCCAGCACAAAGCCCATATCCGGACCGATGCCGAACCGCATGAGCGCCAGTGCGAGAAAGCCGACGATCGTGGTAGCGCCGGATGCACCAATGGAAGAAAAGGCGGTGCGCAGCGCATTGGCCATAGCCTGTTCGGGTTCCACGCCGTTGGCTTTTTCCTCTGTAAAGGCATGCAGCAGGAAAATGGAGTAGTCCATCGAACAGGCAAGCTGCAAAACCGCGCCGACTGCATTGGAAAGGAAGGAGATTTCACCGAAAATGATGTTAGAGCCCATGTTGATGACAATGGCAATGCCCAACACGGACAGAAACAGGACGGGTTCAAACCACGATGTTGTCGTGAGCGTCAAAATCAAAAAGATGATGACAACCGCCAACATCATTACACGCGCAACCTCTGCGTTGATTGTAGGGCCGAGGTTGGTGTCTGAGACTGCGGAGCCTGCCACAAGTCCGCGGTCTCCGACAATCTGTTCGATTTCGGCTACGGCCTTGTGGGTGCGCGTGGAGGAGTCTTTTTCCAGAAAGATGACGTCCATATACGCGTTGCCGTCTTTGTAATAGTCTTCAATGCTGGAATAATCAATAAACAAGTCGGAGCCATAGATATTGGTTGTGGTATCACACCACATGACCATATCCACACCATCCACTTCGGCAATGCGGTCTTTGATGTTTTTGGCTTCGTACAGTGTGACATCCTGCAGCATGACCCGTCCCATACCGGGATAGGTAAACTCTTCCTGCATAATGTCCAGCGCCTGCGCAGAAGGTGAGGAGTCCGGCAGGTACTTGGTTAAATCGTAGTTGACACCGACCATAGGGATGCAGATCAGGCTGAGCACAACCAGCACAACAAAAACTTTTTCGATCTGCTTGCGTTTATGTATGATCAGGTCAACCGGACGATGGCCTTCCTGTTTCAAATAAGCACCAACTTTCCTGATAATAGATATTGTGTATAATTTTATTTCGTGATATAGTATAGAACATAAGGATAACATACACAAGAATCAAATACGACTGTTATGAATGTTAATAAACAATATCATGAAATATGTTTATTTATGTGCAAAAAAGAACGGAGGGACGGACTATGCAGCAACAGGAGGATAAGCGTATCCGGCGGACAAAAAAACTGCTGCGGCAGGCGCTGACGCGTCTGATGCAGCAAAAGGATTTTCAGAGCATTACCGTAACCGATGTTGTGCGCGAGGCGGATATTAACCGCGGAACATTTTATGCGCATTATCGGGATGTGTATGATTTGCGTGAGCGGATAGAAGCGGAGATGATTGCGGACTTTCGTGGTATGATTGCGGGGTTGCGGCCCAGTGAGATTGCAACATTGCAGCCGGTTCTCAGCCGGGCGGTGGATTATCTGGAAGAAAACCGCGAAATTGTCACGGCACTGATTAAGGGCAGCGGCGTGGAGGGGTTTGGGAAAAAACTGATCGGCGTTTTGGAAGAGTGTCGGCTGGAAGGCATGCCATACCGCAGTGTGGAAGATGTATATATTGCACGATTTGTTGCAATGGGAGTCGTAGGAATGCTGGAAAAGTGGATTACCGAAGCGCAGCCGGTGCCTAAAAACGAGATGATCGCATTGATGGCCAAGGTTTTAGCGCCTTTGATGCAATCTTGATGCGATGATTTGGTAGACGATATAAAAAACGGCGAAGGACACAAAAATGTCCTACGCCGTTTTAACTATAGAGATTTATTTATTGTGCAGAACAAACTCTGCCAGTCGCTCAGTTGCGTCCGGGTGTGCAATAGCCTGCATGGTTTGACGCACGGTTTGCAGACGAACCGGGTTACGGAATAGCTCATACACGGCTTCGTCGATGGGGAAGTGCTTGGTGATCAGGGCAGCCATTCCATTGTTTACCAGAAATTCTACATTGCGTTCCTCGTGTCCGGGAATGGGGTCAACCAGCAGCATGGGCAGGTTTTTGGCGAGCGCCTCGGAAACGGTCAGACCGCCCGGCTTGGAAACAATACAGTCGGATGCACTCATCATCACCTCGACATTATTCACAAAGCCATACGGCTTGACCACGCAGTCGCCCTCGTAACGGGAGGCAAATTGTTCGACGCGCGACTGCATTTTCTTGTTGTTGCCGCAGACTACAAGCAGTTGGAGTGGAATGCCGATGGAGGTTAGCTTTTCCAGAATTTTAACATGGTCGGCATAACCCATGCTGCCGCCCATCAGGAGCAGCGTACGCATGTTCGGGTTAATGTCCAGCTGCGCTGCGGCATCGGCTCGTGACAATGTTTGGTTGAATTTCGGATGCACGGGAATACCAAGGGGCAGAATACGGCGCTCTGGAATGCCGCGCTTGACGCAGCGGAAGGTGAGCAGTTCACTCGCTGTGACAATATACTGTACGCGCGGTACATCTTCCCAATAGGGGTGCAGGGTGTAGTCGGTCACAATGCCGATGGTGGTGATATCATCGAGCTTTTTGCGCTTTTTCAACTCATCTACCATTTGCGCCGCAAAAATATGCGTGCAAATGATGGTGTCGGGGGCATAGCCTGCGAGTACCTTGGCAAATTTGGAAGCCCCCAGTGCGTTGATGATATTGATGATGCTTGGGGCGCTCGAAAAATAGCTTGCTCCATTATTTTCGGCAAGCTGGTATACCAGACGGTACAATGTCTGCATGTGTTTAGACGAAAACAGATAGCCCTTATCAATGGTATTCTTAATCAGATTGCTGATATAGGCATAAACGTCCAGCGTATGCACCTCTGCGCCTTTGCTGGTCAGCATATCGCCGATGGCTTTGGCGGTGGCATGGTGGCCATAACCTGCGGTGACAGATAAAATCAAAACTCTCATAACCGGTGTCTCTCCTTGTTCAAGAGTTATTTTACCGCATCGGCGCGAAAAATGCAAACCAAACCGTTAGCAAGAGGCGGATTGTTCGTGAGAGAGGGCGAGATAGGCGTCGAGTACCTGCTGCTCAAGTGCCTTGCGCAGCGCGCCGCCGACCGGATGTGCAATGTCGCGGAAGCGTCCGTCCGGCATGCGGCGGGATGGCATGGCGAGGAACAGTCGGTCATGCCCGGCAATAATTTTGATGTCATGCACCGCCAGCACGCCGTCAAAGGTGACGGAAACCAGTGCTTTGAGTTTACCGGAGGGTTCAATGTGACGGAATTTAATGTCGGTGATTTCCATGGGATACTCCTTTTTGAGTCAGAACAGGGATTTTAGTTTGTTTGACTCTTTTCATTTTAACAAAACTATACTATAATATACCTTGTCTGGTAAGAATAAATACAAAGCTGCGGAGCGGTAGGATATCTTCGTTCCTCGGCAAAAAGTACAAAACGGGAGGCTTTGGGGAAATGGCCCTGTCTATCAAGCCCTATATTGAGAATAAGGAAAAAATACACCTGATTGGCATCGGCGGCGTGTCGATGAGTTCGCTGGCGGAGCTGCTGCTGAGTTGGGGAGTGCCGGTGAGCGGTTCCGATCGGTTGAAAACCGATGTGACGGCTCGACTGGAGGCGCTGGGTGCGAAAATCGTTTATGAGCATAAGGCGGAGAACGTGGAAGGTGTATCGCTTATTGTGCGTACAGCCGCTGTGCATGACGACAATCCGGAAATTGCCCGTGCGCATGAACTCGGTATTCCGGTGATGGAGCGTGCGGAGGCGTGGGGACATCTGATGCGCGATTATGAAAATGTGGTCTGTCTGGCGGGTACGCATGGCAAGACCACATCTACCTCCATGATGACTCTGATGACGATGGAGGCGCAGATGGACCCGACTGTGATGGTCGGCAGCAATCTGCCTGCGATCGGCGGTACGCTGCGCATTGGCGGTAAAGGCTGCTTTGTGGCGGAAAGCTGCGAATACTGTAATTCCTTCCTGTCTTTTGCGCCAACAGTTGCCGTTGTGCTCAATGTGGAAGAAGACCATCTGGACTTTTTCAAGGATATCAACGATATTATTCATTCGTTCCGTGCGTTTGTTGAGCTGACGCCGATGAACGGTCTTGTGGTTGTCAACGGAGATGACCCGAATGCCATGCGCTGTGTGGATGGGCTGGATCGTCACATCCGTACTTTTGGCCTGAATGATGGCGCAAATGTGCGCGCAACGGATATCAGCGACGTTAACGGTTATTATCGATTCACTGTGCTGGTGGATGGCGCACCCTATGCCAAGGTAGAGCTTTCCGTTCCCGGACGGCATAATATGCTCAATGCATTGGCGTGCTGTGCTGTGGCAGAATTTCTCGGTGTGCCGGGTGCTGCAGCGGAGCGTGGGTTGAATCGGTTTACGGGTTCCTCGCGCCGGTTCCAGCTGGTTGGCAAAATGCCGAATGGTGCAACAGTGGTAGATGACTATGCGCATCATCCGAGCGAGATGAAGGCAACCTTGTCTACGGCCAAGGAAATGCATTTCGATCGAATCTTGTGTGCCTTCCAGCCGCACACCTATACGCGCACCAAAGCGCTTTTCCCTGAATTTGTCGAAGCGCTCCGTATGTGCGATCGAGCAGTGTTGGCACCCATTTATGCGGCGCGTGAGCAGAATACAATTGGAATATATTCTTCCGATTTGGCAAAGGAAGTACCCGGTGCAATTGCGCTGGACAGCTTCGAGGAGATCGCGGATTATCTTCGTCGGGAAGCTGGGCCGAACGACCTTGTGCTGACTATGGGCGCAGGAAATATCAATGCAGTTGGGCCGATGCTCATCAAATAAGTGGTAAAAAAGCGCTGCGAAGTAAGTTTCGCAGCGCTTTTTATATGCATGTGCAAAAATACCGTTTGCAAAAAAATTCTCAAATGATCTTGACAAAAATTATAAAATGGTGCATACTGATAACACAAAGTATTATGCAATTTGTATAATAAGAGTCAGTAAGGAGGGTGCGTTATGAATAACAATCTGATCATCACTATTGGCCGTGAATATGGTACCGGAGGCAGGGAGATCGGCCAGAAACTCGCGCTCCGCCTTGGCATTCCTTTTTATGACCGGGAATTGATTACCCGTGCGGCGAAAAAGACCGGTTTTGACGAAAAACTGTTCGAACAACTTGATAAGCGCGCAACCAACAGCTTTTTGTATTCTCTGACGATGTTCGGTTCGGTTGGTCTTAACGGAATGAGCCTGACCGATCAGTTATATTTGGCACAGTCCAATATTATTCGTGAGATGGCGGAGGATTCGTCTTGTGTCATAGTCGGTCGGTGTGCAGATCACGTGCTGCGTGATTTCCCCAATAAATTTGATTTCTTTATCCATGGCTCTATTGAGGATCGCGTAAAACGAATCCAGACTTGCGGCGACTATGAGATTGAAGGCAAGACCCCGGAAGCCGCACTTGAAAAGATGGATAAGCAGCGTTCTACTTACTACAATTACTACACCGGAAAGGTATGGGGCAAGTGTGATCACTATGACCTGTGTGTCAATGCGGGTCGTTTGGGCGTAGAGTATTCGACGGATATTATTTTGGAGTATGTCAACCGTCTGAAGAAATAATTGTCCAATACGGGAGAGAAAAGAGAGAAAATGGAGAGCCGCGCCTATAAGGTGCGGCTCTCCATTTTTTGATATTGGCTAAGCAGTCAAAATTGGCTGCCTGATTGTATCTGATTGCAGTGTCATGCTCATGATTTGGAACGCTTGAGAACTTCCACTAAGAATCTCCAGACACGCTGCACCGAACTGATGCTCATGCGTTCGCGGGGGGTGTGAATTTCCATAAGATCGGGACCGATGGAAACGCAGTCCAGACCGGGAATTTTTCCTGCAAACAGTCCACATTCCAAACCGGCATGGATGGCTTCGATTTTGGGCGCCTTGCCGTACTGCTCTTCAAAAACCTCTGCCATCAATTCGCGTAAGGGAGAGTGTTCCTGATACTGCCAGCCTGTGTATTCTCCTTCAAATTCTACATGGCCGCCCAGTTGTGCCATCAGGCAAGTCAAACGGTTTTTGAGCATTTCCTTTTGGGAGTCAATCGAGCTGCGCAGGCTGAAAACGGCACACAGTTCCTCATCAGCTGTGGTCAGAATACCGAGGTTGAGGGAAGTCTGTACCAGCCCCGGAATATCTGCGCTCATGGCCTGGATACCGTTGGGCAGGCAGGTCAGCATGCAAAGGACTTTACCGGTGGTTTCTGCATCCAGCGGATTCTGAGCCGGCTGCTCGGCTTCTGCGCGGACAAACAGGTTGGGGTCAGTGAGATGGTATTCGATTTGCAGTGCTTGTTCCATCTCCGTGATGGCTGCGCGCGCCTTTGCTTCATTCTCGACCATGATGCAGGCAACGGACTCGACCGGAATAGCATTGTTCTTCAAACCGCCGTTGACGGCCGTAAGGCGCAGCTCTGTGCGCGCGGCAGCGGCTTGCAGAACACGGCCCATCAGCATATTGGCGTTGGCACGGCCTTTGTCGATTTCAGCGCCGGAGTGACCGCCTGTCAGACCGCCGACCGTGACACGCAGGGGACAGCCCGAAAAAGCGTTGCGGCGCAGCGGAAGAATGCAAGTGGTGGTGTTGCCGCCTGCACAGCTAACCGTGAAAATACCCTCGACTTCAGAGTCCATGTTGATCATCTTATGGCCTTGCAGCGGGCTGACATCGAGCGAGTCGGCCCCCAGCAGACCAATTTCTTCGTCAATCGTAAAAACAGCTTCCACACGCGGGTGCACAATATCGTCAGCATCGAGAACTGCCAGCGCCATAGCGACGGCAATGCCGTCATCACCGCCCAAAGTGGTGCCCTTAGCACGGATCAAGTCGCCGTCAACTTCGAGATCCAGCCCTTCCTTTTCCATATCCTTGGTGCAGCCGGGTTCTTTCTCGCACACCATGTCCAAATGACCCTGCAAAATCACCGGTTCTGCCTGCTCATAGCCGGGTGTTGCTTCTTTGATAATGATGATATTGTTGTCGGCATCCTGATGGTATTCCAGATTGCGCTCCTGTGCAAAAGCAGCACACCAGTCGCTGATAGCTTTGGTATTGCCGGAACCATGTGGGATCGCACACATTTGCTCAAAAAAACGGAATACGCTTTGGGGTTCTAATTGTGACAAAACATTCATTGTACGATACTCCTTTTTATATTATTTATAATTTTCGTTTATAACAGGCGTTACCAGCCTGTTCCAGAAGCTGCTGCTCCAGCATATAGCGGATCAGCTTTTTGGCAAAGGCAGAGGCATTCTGTACTTCCACATGCTTGCGGGACCAGAACAATCCGGCCTTAACGTTTTTGATTTGGCGTGCAATTTCCTTTTGCGTGATGGTCGGGTTATGCTTCAGATACTTGATCACGCGAGCTGCGCTTTTGCCTAGCAGAATCCGCTCCAGATCGGCGGTCTGAGTCATACTTTTGCGCAGTCCCCAGACGTACAGAATTGCAGTGACTACGGCAAACAGAAAAATGCCGAAAATAATCTGTCCTGTTGTCATGATGCTGCCTTGTCCTTTCCACGAAACAGGATAAAACGGTTGTTGTGCAGAATCTGCATATACTGGACCAGACGGTCATACAAGGGTTCGGCCCGTTCGCCGAACTGCGTTTTCATTTTCTGTGCCAAAGCGCCCACGGTTTGAGAACCGTCAATTTCTTTCCATAGAAAACTGCCGTATTCATCCAGCTTGATGTGACTGATGCGAGGGGTGTGAAAGAATTTCTGCGCAATGCGCGCATAAAAGCCGCGATGCACCATATCAATCGTGACGATACCCTGTGCGTCTTGTGTCCAACTATTCTGCGGATTGATCACAGGGACAAAGTCCAGATAATTTTGCTGCTTCTTTGCCATATTATACACTCCTAAAATGATCAAATAGGGCTGCATACCAAAGTATACAGCCCCGTTTGGAAGAAAGCAATCTTTTTATTTGACGTTCTTCTGCTCCTTGGTCGCAAAGAAGTAAATGCTCAGCAGCAGAAGTGCAAACACAATCAGACCGCCGATCCGGCCGATGCTGAAGACGTTGCTCAAATCGATGAATGCGCCGACGTTGCTGTCTGCGCCCATCGGAATGACGGCCAGCATTGCCAGCAGGATACCAACAATACCTTCACCGGCAATCAAACCGGAAGAGTACAGAATACCGGACTGAACCACGGTAGACTTTTCTTTCTCGGAGTTGTACTTGCGCTTATCGAGAATCCAACGCAAAACACCGCCCAGCATAATCGGAACCGAGAGGTAGATGGGCAGATACAGACCGAGGGAGAAGGGCAGAACAGGGAGGCCCAGAATTTCGACAACCAGTGCAATAAAGATACCGGCAAAAACGAGATTCCAAGGAAGATTGCCGCCCATAACGCCTTCGACGATCATTTTCATCAGCATTGCCTGCGGTGCGGGCAGTGCATCCGAACCATAGCCGCCCCAAGCCATGGAAAGCAGATAAAGAATGCCGCCGATGGCAATCGAGGAGACTACAACGCCAATCAGTTCGCCAATCTGCTGCTTTCTCGGGGTTGCGCCAACCAAGAAGCCGGTTTTGAGGTCCTGAGAAGTATCGCCAGCAATGGCAGCAATGACACAGATGATACCGCCGATTACAATAGCAGCCGTCATACCTTCCGTTCCAACGGTACCAGTGGACTTCAACAGGATGGTGGAGATCAGCAGCGTGGCGATTGCCATGCCCGAAACAGGATTGTTAGATGAGCCAATCAGACCAACCATGCGGGAGGATACGGTTGCGAAAAAGAAGCCGAATACAATAACAATCAGTGCGGTAAAGAAGTTCAGCGGGATTGCCGGAACAAGCCAGAGAACCAGAGCCATCACCAGAACGCCGATAAGCACAGTGGACATCGGAATATCCTGATCGGTACGCAGACTGCTGGCCTCGCGGTTCTTGCCGTAAACACCCATGGAATCCTTGAAAGTGCGAATGATCAGGGGCAGAGATTTGATTAGACTCAGCACACCGCCGCAGGCCACGGCACCGGCGCCAATGTAACGCAGATAGTTACCCCACAGGGCGGAGACACCGCTTTCCGCAACCTGTTGACTAATGGTCATGTCAGTGACAGGGAAGAGAATTGCATCGCCGCCAAACAGGTACATCAGTGGCATGATGACCAACCAACCCAGCACACCGCCGGCAAACAGGTAGGAGGATACTCGTGCGCCGCAGATATAGCCGACACCGGCCAGAGCGGGCAGCACATCAATACCGATGCCCGAACCCTTATAGGCGGAAATGTCATAGGTGATTTCGCTCGGGAAGATCTTCAGGCCATCAGCCACAAACTTATACAGTGCAGCAATACCCAAACCGGAGAACACGGTAGATGCTTTGGAACCGCCTTCCTCACCGGCGATCAGAACTTCTGCGCAAGCCTGTCCTTCCGGATAGGCCAGCACGCCGTGCTCCTTTACAATCAGTGCGCTGCGCAGGGGGATCATCATCAGAACACCCAGCACGCCGCCGCACAGTGCAATTAAGCCGATCTCAACCAGAGACGGTACATCGCACAAGCCGTCCTTTGCCCACATGAACAGGGCAGGAAGCGTGAAAATCGCGCCGGCAGCAACGGATTCGCCGGCAGAGCCAATGGTCTGCACCATGTTGTTCTCCAGAATGGAGTCACGCCGCAGAATTTTTCGGATGATGCCCATCGAGATAACAGCTGCGGGAATGGAGGCAGATACCGTCATGCCAACACGCAGACCTAGATAGGCGTTCGCGCCGCCAAAGACAATTGCCAGAATTGCGCCCAGCAGAATGGATACCACTGTGAACTCAGGCATGACTTTGTTGGCAGGAACATAAGGTTGGAATTCTTTCTTTTCCACAACATTCGATCCCTTCATTTTGTTTGCTGCTTGAACTGTTGCTTAGTGAAACGATGCTTATTTAGAACAATGCAAGCAACTTTAATTATTCTATACAATAATACTCGGTTCGTCAAGGCATGTTTTTATTTTTTGTGACGAAAAATGACAAATTCATAATAAATTTGCGCAATTTGGTTGTGTATAGGTGCGTTTTTTGATAGAGAAAGATTGATTTATTAGATTGTAGAGGTGCTAAAGTGCAGATGCCGGACAAAAAGATATGTTTTTTGATGCCTCATCGTTTGGCTGCACGTGCTCTTTGGCACTCTTATATTCATTGATTTCGGCTGCTCCGACCCTGACTGTGGTCAAAAAACGCTTGTTATCCAAGAAAAACAGCAGTTACCTCCTCCGGAGCTAGCTTATACCGTGGCCGTGTGCTCTGTGACATGGTTGTAGCAATAAATACAGTTGCAGGTGAACTGGAAAAAATTTCCTTCAAAGAGGCGAAAGTGCTTGTCGGATATTGAAAATGCAGGTATACTAAACATAATAATTAAAGAAAGAGCGACGCTTCTATCCGGGAAAGCTCCTCTCAAAAGTTGGAGCATGATGACATCCGATGGATGACTGTGGAGGAAATCGACCAGTACGATTTCTGTCCAGTGGACGAGGGAAGTCTGAATAAACGGGAGAAACAACGACTTTAGTCAACAGTATTGGTGAGTAAAAAGGTCATTGCGCAAGCATACAGATTACGTTTCCTGTATGAATGATTTGATGTCGGTTCATTCTTGTGCGGGGAGGTTTTGTGAATGGGTCAGAAAATTAAAATATTTCGAGATGGTTCATATTTGGAATATGACAGCGGAAAATTTGATAAGTGGTGTGTATATCTGACCCATCCCGACGGAAGTCGCCGCCCTCCAAGAGATGTGGATTATTTTGCTGATTTAAAAGCACTCTCGGAAAAGTATGGTACAAATCGAGTATACCAAGACTATGTGCGGGTTTATGAAATGATAAACAAGCAGGTGAGTGAGCAGGTTCTTAAATTCATTTCCCAACTTGCTGAAAGATATGGCATCGATGCCTTGAAAGTGGATATAATATTTTCTGTTTTATATCTGGCAATGATTGCAGAAGAGCAGAAACAAAATACACGGCTCGGAAAAAGAATAAAGCGACTTGGGATTCATGCATTACTTATTGAAAAGCGGTCAGTGCAGGACTCGGCAAACTTTATGCGTGGTATGGGGTGGCGTGATATAGATGCATTGTGCAGAGCAAGGGGGTTCTGAAGTACAAAGTACACAAGCGTTGGTATGGCGCTTGAACAAGAGGGGGTTAAAATCATTCATAACACAACATGGCAAAAAACAAATCCACCCGTCAATTTGGCATGTAAATGCTTTACGCATAGTACAGAAACAATTATAGGGAAGAAGAAACTATTATGCCGCGCCAGAGTTGAGGGGGAGAGAGGAGGTCGCTTGAAGTGAAGATCATTTGCTTTGGAGATTCTAATACCTACGGCTATGATCCTCGCTCTTGGTGTGGCAGTCGCTATGATGAAGGCAGCCGCCGCCCGTATCATGGGAGAATGGGTGCCTAGTCAGCATTACATTGACGCTTCTCACATCTTTGCGCAATACTGTCAGTCACTTGCCGCCGAACTGGGGATTCGCTTTGCTGATGCCGGACAATGGGGCATTTCCTTAGCCTATGACGGTGTACATTTCACGGAGCAGGGGTATAGAGCCTTTGCTGCCGGACTTTTGGAGGTACTTAAATGAAACGACTTTTTCCCGTACTGACCGCCCTTTTGCTGCTGCTCGCCGGCTGCGGTGGAAACGAATCGGACGGCTCGTACCAGCAGATCACGCAGGAGGAAGCCAAGGAGATGATGGACAACCAAGAGGTCGTCATCTTAGATGTGCGGGAGCAGGACGAATACGACAGCGGCCACATTCCTGGTGCTGTCCTGCTACCGGTTGGAACCATCGACAAGGACACTGCCGCCGCAGTCATTCCAGAGGAGGAGTCCATTGTTCTGGTGTACTGTCGCAGCGGAAACCGCAGTAAGACAGCTTCTTCAACACTGGCTGAGTTGGGCTATACCAACATTTATGAATTTGGCGGGATCAACACATGGCCCTGTGAGATAGAGTTGTAAAAAGTTGATTCAACATACCAAAGCAGATTAGCTATTTTGTTATTTGAGTACGAATATCATAAAGCAAACAAAACAAAAAGGTGCTCCTTCAATAGAATTCTCCTTTGATTTGAGCGACGGCATCTGAATCTACGGTATCCTGTTTTTAAACGGTTGAACCCAATTTTTAGTAATCGTTTCTAATCGTTTTAACCCCTTTCGCTCCATTCTACCCACTCTTTGACACTCTTAATTCCGCGGTTTCCGTGTGATTCGACGCCGTCTGCGGTCAAACATGTGGACAAAGAGCCCTTCTTGCTCAGATGCGGCACCGGTTGCCGCCTTCTGTTCAGAAGGGCTCTTTTCTATGTTGGGTTTGGAGTATTGCACCTCTACTGGGGTTGAGAAGCAAGGTATTTTTTGAGTCAGGCGTATCAGTTTTTATCCGCCATAGACAAAGAATATGGCCTGTCGAGAGGGGAATTTATCTTACCTGCGCAGGAGCCAACAAAGGCCTGCAGCTGTGCGTTCCACAGCGTGGTTGTAGTGATTGCCTGAGTTTAACTGAAACACCGTATCGATTCCCTTACTTTGGTAGAAAGCGTGAATCTCCTCCGTGTTCTGTCGGACACTTCGTTGAACCGGGTTTCGAGTTTTGCTTTCCTTGTCACCCAGGAAGAAATACATGCAGTCCGGCAAGCGCTTTGCCTCATGGGAGAAGATATACTACTTCATTCCGGGAAACCAAAGAGAGCTGGATATGCTGCCCACACGGGAAAACAAACCTGTCTGGTAGATCGCATACAGGGCAAACAGCCCTGCCAGAGAATACCCGGAGATCCCGAGCCAACAATGCTAAACTAATTTTCCAACGAAGAGAAAAAGATATATTAAAGCTGGATAGCTTGGTTGATATTTGTCAATAAGTCCTTGTCGGATTTTGGAATTCCAGTTATACGCTAAATATAATATACATCCGAAAGAAGAACATAGGAAGAGTGAACTTATATGCTGCCTCCCGGCCTTTACGAATAAGTCATCAATACTGCGAGCTTTCGGAAATTTCCGATGCCCGCAAATTGCCCATTGATAAAGCAGAGGCGTCCAAGGTGCTGGCGTAGTATCTGGCGGATGTGTTGCAAAAGGGTCTGTAGAATGTGGCAGATAACGGTGGGAACATCTCCACAAGGTCAGCTACGACACAAAGCGTACCCAGCTTCACGCCAAGAACTATGTTTTTTATCGTAGCTTCGGCTTTACCAGTGCCTATGTGGGAGCTTCTAACCAGTCCAATGTTGCTATCTCCAGAGGCTTGGAATGGAATGTGAAAGTTACCCGCAGAGATCTGCTGGAGACCATTGACAAGATCGCTGACATATTCGAGAGCTGCTGGAACTCCGCTGAATTTGAGTACTATTCCGAAAATCAGAAAGAGCGGCTGGCCCGAGCGCTGAAGGCCGAGAAATATTTTGGCACCAACAACGCTAAAGTCTGTACCATGGATATCGCGCCCTATTCCTATCAGCAGGAGATTCTGGACAAGCTGTACGCCCTCTCGGATAGTCACGTGTTGCTGGGTGATGTTCCGCTATCGATATGAGCAGATAGACTTCATTGACGAGCCAGAGGACTTGGGTTTTGATTGCCCGCTGGACCTTCACTGTACCTATACCTGCGACCGACTGCTGGTGGCATTACTCCATTAACGAGACTTTGTTTCATTGGCAGAGTCAAGGTACCATGGCAGCGAACTCGCCCACCGGGCAGAAATATATCCACCATCGAGAACGCGGGAGCAAGGTGCTGCTGTTTAGCCGGTAGTTTAAGACGGATCGTATTATAGGAGGCGCAGCGGTCTATATCTTTTGGGGGATGACAAGCTATGTGAAGCATGATGGGAGCAGGCATATGAATATCACATAGCAGCCGTACCGGCCTATTCTAGCGAAGTTCTTAAATAAAACGAATAAATTGGTGGTGGGATAAGTGACCGAAGTAGTTGCAGCCCTGATTTGGGATCAGGACAAGTTATTGTATTTCTGACTCGTCTTTGACACGCTTTCTGTTTATCTGTATTATATCGCTTGGATGTACGGTTTTAGTGTATCACTTTACTCATCCGATGGGTAGAGAGTGGAACCATGATGGTAAAGCGGAATTTCACGGTAGCTCTCTCTATCGGTGTGCGCTGAGGCTGCCGATAAAAGGATAAGTCCAAATCATGGAATATGAAAAAGCACACCGGCAGAAGGGAAGATGCCATCTGCTGGATGTGCTTTTATCCGTTATTTTCCATGGCTGCCGCCCCTCGGACGTACACAGGATTCGATGATATCGGCAATCATCTCCACCTCATCTGTGCAGCCCTGCTGCAGCCACTCCTTGATGATAGCAGCGATGCCCTCCACATAATAGGCAATGTAATAGGGGCGGTGGGCGGCCGGAATTTCAAACCGCTCCAAAATGGGGCCGAGAATATGCTGCTTCAGCTCTCTGTACTGGGCATAAGCCTGCATACTGCTCGGATTCCGGAATGCCGCTCGGTAGACCTTTTTGTTGTCCTTAATAAAGCGGAGATAGGGGAGAAGGTATTCTCGGGTGACTAGAACCAGTTCTTCGCGCTCTCGGCTGCTCATGTTGCCCAGAACATCTTCTTCCTGCTGGGGAAAATAGGAGAGAAAGCGACGGTGAATCATTTCCAATGTCTCGTTCACCAGATCGGCAATGGTCTCATAGTGCAGGTAGAAGGTAGAGCGGTTCACGCCGGCCTGGTGACAGATCTCCTTCACCGTGATATATTCCAAGTCCTTTGTCTCCAGCAGTGCGATGAGCGCTTCGTTCATTCGTAGGGCGGTATTGAAGTATTTGCTTTCGGACTTATTCATCTGCCGCCCTCCTGTTATTTTTATTCCGCTGATTCGCTGATCTCCCGGGCCAATTGCATAATCTCAAAGGCATACTTTTCCTTGCCGGAGCGCAGGAGCTTTTTGTAGATAGGGTAGTCCAGTCCCACACCGACGATGCCCAGAACCCCCAGAAGGATTCCGGCGCCTGTTATCAGAATGCCGCCTCCTCCAATCACCTGCATGGAAAGGCACATCCCTACACCGAGCACCAGAGTCATCCCGATGCCGAAGCTATAGGCGAAGATGTTCGCCGTACGCTTTGCTTTCCAATCCAGCTTTCTCAGAGCGACAACCTTGGAGGTGTCCTTGGGGGCGTATTCGTTGGCTATGGCTTCCGCAAAAATTTTATCTGTATTCATCGTGATATTCTCCTCTAATGAGCGATTCTCTGCAGCTGCTGATATAATCATAGAGGATTTTGGAGCAAAAGAGAACGACACGGTTTGGGATTCGTGCCGATTTCAAGAACTGCGTTATTAGGAAAGAACCGCAATCCTGATATCTATTGTATCAGAATTGCGGTTCTTATCATAGTCTTGAATTTTCTTTGGAAATCTGTTAGTTTTATTACTTTTCTACCGGGGTCCAGACCTCGCAGTAGTAGTCTTGATTCTGGGCGTCGTTCTCAAACTTGCCGTCGCCTGTGCCGAAATGCTCCGCCCAGCACTGGGGAACCTGTGCATGGAATCGGGCAAAGCCCTTCTGATGAAAGTAAAAAGGGGACAGTGCTGCCTGCTGTGCAACCTCTCGGATGGTCAGTTCTTCCCATAGTTGTTCCTCAATATACTGGATCGCCTGATGAATGCTTGTTACCCAATTCATTAGTTGCACCGTCCTTCTGTCCTCCAGCATACCGGAAATCCGCGGCTCTTGCCTGTTTTTCCGTGCTCATTTTTGTCCGGCATTGAGGTACATAACGCTCATTTCAGCAATTCCTTTCGCAGATCGTCCAGATACCGCTTCTGCTGCCGTTTCAGATAGCCGGGGACAAAGGGGTGCATCCACCAGTGCTTGGCGATGACGGTCTCGGTGCAGGTCAACTGCGTACCGTTCTCCATCGCCTTGAAAACTCCCTCCCAGGAGCCGGACATGTTGCCGTTCTCCATGGTAAAGGCCCAGTAACGGAGCGATTCACAGGCCGTGACCGTAAACTCCGTGGCATAGCCGCTTTGGGTGTGCTCCACAAAGTGGGCCTCGTCTAGAACTTCCACCTGGGCCAGGTCACTGCGCCAGGCAATATGTGTAAGGTCGGTCACCACATACCACACCTGCTCCACCGGGCAGGGAAAATGGACGGTTACTTTGGAAACAGCCATGGTTTCACTCCTATTTCTGTTGTTTTATCGGATGCCGGATGACGGTTTTCAGCCGCTCCGGTTTGCACCGCCGTACATCGCTCAAATAGATCTCGTGATGGAACCGGCCCGCTCCAAAATCTTCATCATAACCCTGCGCCTTGACGTATTCCTCCATGGCGGCCACGGTAGCAGGCTCGTTGTCGTAGGGACCCAGGTGCATACACTGGACGCATAGCCCCTCCTCCCAGGGAAAGAACTCCACCGGGGAGAAGTCCTGCTGTTTCTTTTCTGTCGCCTCCCGGATGGCCCAGCCAAAAACCTCTCTTGTCACAAACTCCGGCAGGCGGATGAGGGAGATCCACTGAAAATCCTCCTTATGGGCGTAGTCCACCCTGTGGGTGCCCTCCTGCCACCACAGGCCTTCCAGGGGCGGAACCACGTAGTCAAAGTAACCCTCCAGCCGGTGTTGTCCCATCTTGCTCATTTTGATGGTAAAGGCCACGGCGTAGAGCATCTCAAGGGCATGCTTGTAAGCGCCGTTTTCCTCATTGGGATCGCCTTGGCCCCGCACTACCAGGAAGTTCATGGCGGGTACAGTCACAATGCCTGGCGTTCTGGGCGGCAGATAGAATTCCTTGTATGCTTTCTTGTAATCAAAGGCCATGGTCAGTTCCTCCGCTTCTTTTGCAGGTTTTTCCGCAACGCCTCGCAGGTAATGCGGGTCAGCTCCGTCATCCGCTCCCGGTCCTCCACATCCTCTACCAGAAAGGAGTCCTTGGCCCCCTCATGGGGCGGAGCCTTGGGCAGGTCGGGAAACGCCGCTTCGCCCTGTGGGGTGATCTTCACAAAAAACTGGTCGTCGCAGATGACGGCGAAGAACACATTGTCGCAGTAAAGTCCGTATTCGCCGAACATCTTCCGGCTGTGGATGGCTCCGGCCTCTCGCAGCTGCTCGGCTATAAAGTTTACAAAATCCGGATGAGACGCCATATCAGTTCCTCCTGTAACGGTCGGCCAGAGTTTTCGTCAAATCCCCAAGCTGTTCCCGCAACTCTTCCGGTTCCAATAGCTCCGCCTTTTCTCCAAAGGTCAAAACCCAGCTGAGCACGCTGTCCGCATCGGGAAAGCCACCGGTAAAGCGCAACCGACCATCCGGCTCCACGGTGAAACAGTCTGCCCCGTATTCCTCTACCAGCCGCCAGCGGCAGGATGGATCAAGGAGGACGGTGACCTGATATTTTACCGGAAAGACCCGCTCCGGATCCAGATTGGGCAGGGGAGAGAAATGAGGAGTGAAGGGTTCTCCGGTGGTGAGTTCCGTCATGCGGTTGAGCTTAAAGAGACGGAAATCCTCCCGCATTTGGCACCAGCCCCACACATACCAGGTGGACCAATGGAACACCAGGTAATAGGGCTCCACCGTACGCACAGATTCTTCTTTGGGAGAGAAGTAAGTGAAACGGATGGTGTGGTGCTGCTCGATGGCTCCTTGAATTCGCTCGATTTTCGGCGGCAGACTGGTCTTGTACCAGGAAGCCAGGTCAATGAGCATGTGGGCGCCGCCGGGCACCAGCCCGCCTGTCCCGGCGGAAAGCTTCTCCATCAACTGGGCATAGCGCCGGGTGCCGCTGACGCTGTCCAGACTGCGTAACCCGGCTAAGATGGCCTGCATCTCGGGAGCGGTGAGCACCGTGCGGTCCACACGGTAACCCTCCATGATGGAGATGCCGCCGCCTGCGCCTTGAACGGTGGAAATGGGGATACCCGCCCGACACAGGGAGTCAATGTCCCGCTGGATGGTCCGGCGGGACACCTCGAACTGATCCGCCAGCTCCGGGGCGGTGACCCTTTCCCGTTGGAGCAGGATGGACAGAATGCCGATAAGCCGTTCCATCTTCATGAGCTGCACCGCCTTTCCATCTTTTTGTGTATTATACCATAGAAACACGACAACAGTCTGTCATGTTTCTCGAAGAATTGCGGACAAAGGCATGCTTAACCACTACGATCATCCTATCTACGAGTGCGGGGCGTATAAAAAGCGGAGCGCTCGTGGGCACTCCGCTTTCTCCTTGTGGCAGTATGTGGTTTTGGCTTAACAAACTGGAGCCTGTCAGTTTAACCGCTTTTTTAATTCAGTCCTTACTTTTTCCAAATCACTGCAGGTAAGGATGGGAATCAAATGATTGATTTCATCAATGTTTTTTTCCCACCACTTAAATTGAAGCAGTAGTTCAATCATTTCATCATCAAAGCGCTTGCGGAGGACTTTTGCGGGATTTCCCACAACAATCGTATAGTCTTCAACAGGACTGCCTACCACGCTGTTTGCTCCGATGATTGCACCGTTGCCGATGTGTACGCCAGGAAGAATCACGGCATTTTGTCCAATCCACACATCATTTCCGATAATCGTATCGCCTTTCAGCGGCAGGTCGGACGGTGCAGGCGGCGCCATGTCCCAACCTTCCAATGTGTAGAACGGGAATGTGGAAACAGCGTTCATTTGGTGGTTTGCGCCGTTCATAACAAATTCAACCCCTGCGGCAATCTGACAGAACTTCCCGATAATGAGCTTATCGTCATTCCATTCATACAAATGTGAAACATGGCTTTCAAATTCCAAATCCGCAATATAGGTAAAATCCCCGACGATGATATTGGGGTTTGTAACGGTCGGTTTTACATAGATTTCTTTGTTGTATCCGGCAATCGGGTGTATGGTGTTTGGATTTGGATATTTTCCATCCTTCATTGCGGATTCCTCCTAACATTCCGATTTTTGTGGCGAGAGGCTATCCTTCTGTCCGCTGAGCCAGAAAGGCTTCGATGGCCTCCACGGTCTGCTCATAGGCGGCTCACTTCATTGCTCGTCCTGGGGCAGATACCCCCGGATGGTGTAGCGCCGTCGCCCGGCCGTGGACTTTCCGTATTGGATGGCCTGCTGGGGACATTCGTTGATGCAGCGCAGGCACTGGTAGCACTGTGCCGCCCAGACGGGCTTGCCGTCTTGGAGGGTAATGGCGTGGGCCGGGCAGTTTTGCACACACAGGCCGCAGCTGTTGCAGCTGTTCTCGGTAAAGAAAGGCTTGGCGCTTCGGGCAAATTTGTTAAACCCAAAGTTGGCAAAATGGGACTTTACCCCGGCCAGCCCACCCTCATGGACACGGTACACCGGCGCCTGCCGCTGGATCTCCTGGGTCATCCGCTCCAGCTCCGCACGGGCAGCGGTGATCTTTTGGCGGATCTCGCCCTCATCATCGGTGTCGGAACCAATGATGTAGTTGTTGGGCATCACCAGGCTGTAGCTGCTGCTGAGCGGGTACACCTTGGAAAACTGCTTCATGGCAAGGCCGGCATCCTCACCGCAGGTGCAGACACCGAAGGTGAATGCCTGGCTTTTGGGCAGCTTTTAGCGAAGTCTGCCATGAACTCCGGCGCTCCCCAAGCATAGCTCGGAAAGATAAAGCCGATCTGCCTGGCGCTGTCCAGATCCGGCAGCTGGTTCAGAGTGGTAATATCACAGGCCTCATCCCCAGTGAGACGTGCCAACTGCCGGGCCGCCCACGCCGAGTTGCCTGTTCCGGAAAAATAGAAAATCATCTTTTATATTCGCTTCCTTTTCTTGCTTCTTCTATATGGCAGTCATGGACGATGAAATCTGCCGGAACGAGCTGGAGGGCAGCCAGATCGGGAACGAGGTTATCATATTCCCGCCCAAATTGGAAACCCTTCAAGAACGGTACCATCTCTTCCTGCGGATGAATTAAGCGAAAAGCCGCCGGCAGATTCAGGGGGAAATTGCGGACATGGAGCAGCGGCTCCAGAAGTCCCGGCAGTACATTGTCCAGCCCAAAGAGCAGCTGGAGGTGGAGAACGCTGGGGCAAATGATATGAGATAGTCTGCTCTTTCTGCGCATCAGGTAGAGTGTTTTTTAACAAGCAATAATCAAAAATAAACACCCTCTGACATTTAATTTAGCGCGTGTTTTCTTCCGGGCGCTGTCCCTATGGAGTCAGCCGAAATCATGCCGACTGCCGCCGCCGGAACCCAGCGCCTCAAAAGCGCAGACGATCTCCTCGATTTGCTGGAGGCATTCGCTGTCTGCCAATGCAAACACATGACAAAGGATTTCTTGAAACAACTCCATCCGAACGCCGCTTTAGTACTTATAAGTTTTACTATCAACATTCTAATGAAAATCTGCGGCATCGTCAATAGTATCAATCCGTACTAAAGGCGGTGGGCAGTGTGTTATTTCAACGATTAAGAGACTTGCGCGAGGATAGGGACCTGCGGCAGGAGGATGTGGCAGAATTTTAGGGAGCAGTCAGACGGTGCATTCCCGCTATGAGCGTGGATTTCAGACGATTTCGGTGATTCATTTGCTGAAATTGGCGGACTGCTATAAGGTTCCACGGATCATATCCTTGGACAGACCAACAACAGTAAGCCCTATGATGCAAAGTATGGCATTGTTATCAAAAAGTTCTATATAACGCAGAAAAACCGCCAAATTCGGCGGTTTTTCTAAGAAAGATGGTCCGAGTGACAGGATTCGAACCTGCGGCATCCTGCTCCCAAAGCAGGCGCGCTACCAGCTGCGCTACACCCGGTTATAGCTATATTAACGGTAGCCAAATATGTGGTCAAGGCTATTTTCTGCCAAATGCTTTGCTGGAAGAATTCCCGCGTCTAGTCATGTCCAAACGAGGTGTCGGTTGCGGTTTTCCTTTCATCGATGAGACTTGCGCCTCCTCCAAAATGACACGGAATCAGCCTAGCCATATTAGAATATTAAGTTAGCATGTTTACGCAATAAAAGCAAAATCGAATCACTTTTATTTGTAGCAACCATGCTAACTTAATAACTATACCAAATAAACTGTGGTTATGTCAATATGGGATACATGAAATATTTTATCAGATCTGTTATTACGGATGAAATTTTTCAGTGTATCACAGTATGGTCAAAATAACTTATCGGTTGATAATGTTCATTTGAAGTCCTTGCATGACATCCAGTGCTTTATCATGGAGCACCGGATCAAAGCTGCGGCACAGCGCAGCATCAACCGTGATTTGCGCTTCCGGCCACTGGGCTTGCATCAGAATGGCGTTGGAGATCACGCACATATTGGTAACAACGCCTACCACCAAAATATCGCGCAGGTTGGGCAACTCCTGCCCCAAGGCAGAGAGGTCGGTAGGGGACATACCAAAGGTGTTTTTGCAAACCGTGTGAATTTGATGATTGGCACAGGTTTCACAGCAAATTTCCTGTGTCTTTCCATATAACCGCCAGCCGGTTTCTTTGGGATTGCAGTGGGGTATGGGTAAAGCACGACCTTCTCGCGTTTCGAGATAGTAGTCGTCATGGGTATCGTAAGTGAACAGAACATGGTCGCCTTGGGCAAGATAGGTCTGTACCAAATGTGCAATACCATTGTCAATGGCTGCGGCACCCTCAAATCCCAGCGAACCGGTCACAAAATCATTTTGATAGTCGATGACAGCCAGCAGTTTTGAAGCCTCATGCATTTTTCATTCCTCCAGTTTGATGACACTATCATATCATAATTTTATGGAAGCAACAACGAAATTATTGCGTGCTGCGGGAATGTCAATTATAATGGACAGAGAATACGCATACCTTGTCATAACGGAGGTGTGCGCAGTGAGACAACGATGGAAAAAATATATGCTGGGCTGCGTGTTGCTGGTGTTAGCTGTTTTGCTGGCATGGACAACAGGGGAGCAGGTGGTTCAGGCGATTGCGCAGAATCATATGGCGCGCACATTGGTGATTGATGCCGGGCACGGTGGATTTGACGGTGGCGCAATCGGTTCCAATGGAACAACCGAACAGGATATCAATTTGAGTATTGCAAAGCGCGTGCAGCTGCTGGCATCTTTTTTTGGTGTGCAAACGGTGATGACGCGAGAGGACACGAACGCACTGGATTACGATGCTTCCCGTCCTGTGCGGGAGAACAAAGTTTCTGATATTAAAGCACGTCAGCAAATTGTGGAGCAGACTGCAAATCCTGTCTTTCTCAGCATTCATTTGAATAAGTTCAGTGATGCACAGTATCATGGGGCTCAGGTTTTTTACTCTACCAATCATGCGGGCGGCTGTGCGTTGGCAGAGCTTTTACAGGATGCGTTGATTACAGGCTGTGATCCAACTAACAAAAGGCAGGCTAAACCGGCTGACCAGAGTATCTATCTGATGAAAGTGCTGGATTGTCCAGCTGTGATCGTGGAATGTGGTTTTTTATCCAATCCTGCAGAAGAAGTGCTTCTCGGGAACCCGGAATATCATAAAAAGCTGGCCGCTAGTATTGTAACCGGATATCTTCGGTACGAAAGCGGCATTTAACGGAGGAAATATGAAACAGAAAACTGTATATCTTTGCAGTGATTGTGGTTATGAAAGCCCCAAATGGTTCGGCAAATGCCCTTCCTGCGGAGCGTGGAATACCATGAGCGAATTTAAAGTGAAGCCGGAATCCGCGGCGCGCGGTACGGATACATTTCAGCGCGGAGTGTCGCGTCCTACGTTGCTCAAGGATATTGACAGCGGTGACGAAAGCCGGTTTCACTCTGGTATAGGAGAGTTGGATCGGGTGCTGGGCGGTGGTGCCGTACACGGTTCCTTTGTTTTGGTGGGTGGTGAACCGGGTATCGGCAAATCTACGCTGCTACTGCAAATGTGTCAGGAGATGTGCAAATCTGCACGTGTTTTGTATGTGTCCGGCGAAGAATCCCTCCGGCAGATTAAGCTGCGGGCAGCGCGGCTTCATATCTCGTCGCCTGATTTGTACATTCTTTCGGAAACCGACATGGAGCAAATCATTGCGGAAACCGAGCAAATGGCGCCTGACATTCTGATTGTGGATTCCATCCAAACGGTTTACAAGCGCGATTTGACGGCAGCGCCGGGCGGCACGACGCAGATCAAAGAGTGCGCCATGAGCCTGATGCAGTATGCCAAAAACAAAAATGTGACCATTTTCATTGTTGGTCATGTCAATAAGGAAGGCACACTGGCGGGACCGAAAATTTTGGAGCATATGGTCGACTGTGTGCTGTACTTTGAGGGAGAAACCACAGGGCCGTTCCGTTGCCTGCGCGCAGCGAAAAACCGTTATGGTTCCACCAATGAAATCGGTGTATTTGAAATGAGCGACCACGGTCTGTTGGAGGTGCAAAACCCTTCCGCCGCTATGCTGGCCGGGCACCCGCAAGGCGCCTCCGGAAACTGTATTGCCTGCGTGATGGAAGGCAGCCGTCCGCTGTTGGCGGAAGTGCAGGCATTGGCAGCGAAAACGCAATTCGGCGTACCGCGTCGCACTGCGGCGGGTGTAGACTACAACCGCATGGTGTTGCTGCTTGCCATTCTGGAAAAGCGCTGCGGACTGTTTCTCTCATCCTCGGATGTGTATGTAAACGTCGTGGGCGGTATGCGGCTGGACGAACCGGCGGTGGACCTGCCGATGGTCTTATCGATTGCGTCCAGCTTTCGGGATAAGCCGCTTCCGGAGGGCGTAATGAGCTTCGGTGAGATAGGTCTGACGGGAGAATTGCGGGCAGTTTCTAACGCCGCGCAGCGCATCAACGAAGCATATCGGCTGGGATTCCACACCTGCGTTATGCCGATGCAGGAGATTGATGAGGAATTGATGAAAAAAATGAATGTTGTGCGTGCAAAAACGGTCGCAGATGCGATTCGTGCGGTACTGTGAGGGAAAACCAGTTTTTGCATGTGTAAAACCGGCTGTTATGCCGCAGACTAATGACAGTCTTGCGGCGGGAGGTCGGTTTTTTGTGGAAAAAAAGGCGCGGATGGTGTTGAGCGCAACGGCAGTTGTATTGTGTGCATTGACCTTTTGGTCGTGGAGACAGCATACGCCGGAGACAGTGGCTGTGCGGACCGGCGTGGCTACGGTGCAGGATATTTATAATAGCATTACCGTTTCCGGCACGATTGAGGCAGCTGACAGCACAGTGGTAGTGCCGTCAACCGACGCGGTAGTCACCTCCGTCTATGCGTCGGTTGGTGAAAACGTGGAGCAGGGAACCATCCTCTGCACATTGACGCCGGCCAGCCAAACCAACTTGCTGTTACAGGACAGAATACAGTCTGTCTGGAATGCAATGGCGAGTGGAGAAGCACAGTCTGTGCAGGCGGAAGAAGATATGGTACTGCGTGCACCGATTTCAGGAACAGTTTTGGACATGCCGGAGGCGGGGGAAAGTATTTTTGTAGACGTGCCGTGCGTCAGGATATCCGATTTGGACTGTTTACAGGTGCGTGCGCAATCTCCGGAGATTTATGCGGGAGAACTGGAAAACGGTCAGCGCGCCAATGTGACGGTCTCGGCCTTGGAGGGCGCTGTCTTTGGCGCGGAGGTCAAAAGTCTGTCGCCTGTCGCAGCGCGTGCAGTCAGTCTGACGGGGGAAAGCGGGGAAGCAACAGTCGAGGCGGTTTTGGACTTGACGGGAAATGTGGAAGGGCTGCGTCCGGGGTATTCGGCTACGGTGAAAATTTTTACTGATTACCACCCGGATGCAATTGCAGTGCCGATGGAGGCGATTTGCCAGCGCGGGGAACAGGAGTATGTGTTTTGTGTAGAAGGGAACAGAGCGGTTCAGCGGGCTGTGACAACGGGGTATATCCTGGAATCAGTGACAGAAATCTGTGAAGGAGTGGATGCGAATGCAGTGGTGATCCTGTCGCCGCCGGATTCGCTGGAGGATGGTGACTTAGTCGAGGTGATGGCATGAGATTTTTCGACTTGCTTCGACTGGCCGTGGGCAATTTGCGTGAAAATCCGTTGCGCACCATCCTGTGTGCGCTGTCCGTTGCCGTTGGTACAGGCGCTCTGCTGCTGATTGCAGCGATTGGGCTGCTGGGACAGGAAAAAGTGAGCGAAGGGCTTAAAACCCTCGGTGTCAGCGGACTGACCGTATATCTGGAGGATCATGGTGCAGGCAATCCGCTATCGGCAGAGCTTGCCGACCGAATGGAACAGGCGGTGGCGGAGATCGACAGCGTTATGCCGATTAAGGCTAAGTCCGGTACTGTCCGAGCCGGACATGCCAGTGAAGATGTACTCTTTCTGGGCGCGGATGAACGACTGGGAGAGGTAATGCAGCTCGAAGTGCTCGCGGGTACCTTGCTTGGCGCACAGCAGGCAGATAGCGCCAAGCCGGTCGCAGTGGTCGGGGACGAGCTGGCACAGGCCCTGTACGGACGAGACAATATCGTCGGCCGCACCATTCGGGTCCGCTTTGACGGGCGAGACCAAAATTTCACCGTGTGCGGAGTGGTAAAAGCACAAACCAGCGCGTTAGGCTCGCTCGCTTCATCCTTTGCACCGCATTTGGTATATATTCCGTATGCTTGTCTGGCAACACCGCAGGAAAATGCGGATCAGGTTTTTGTGCAATGCATGGCGGATGCAAATTTGTCCGCTGTCAGTGCGCAGATTTCACGATACCTGACCGGATACGGTCAAGTGGATGGAACGGTTCGGGTGCAAAACATGTCGGGCATGGTGGATACCGTGAATCGGTTGGCAAGTCTTGGTGTGATGCTGTTTGCTGTGGTCGGAGCAATTACGCTTTGTGTCGCGCTCATTGGCGTACTTTGCAGCATGCTGGCGGCGGCATATGAAAAGACGGGGGAAATCGGAATTCTACTTGCGCTCGGTGCGCAAACGCGGGATATCCGCCGCATTTTTCTGCTGCAATCCGCGTTGCTGTGTGCGTTGGGCGGATTATGTGGTATGGGAATTGTGCTGGCAGTGCTTTTCGGTACGATTGCGCTTTTACCGGATTGGCGTATGATGATTGGACTTTTCGCATTATGCCTTTTCTGCGGCGTCGTCGCTGGCCTGTTGCCGGCTGTGCGCGCGGCACGACTTGACCCAATTGAAGCAATGCGGAAATAAATCTTTTCTTTCTTTTTTTCCTGTGGTATGATAAACGAAGAAAAGAAAGAAAAGGGGATGGATCATCCAAATGCGCCATATCATCGATTTGTGCGATTTGACGGAAAAAGAATTTTCCGACCTATATAAGCTGACCACGAACATCATTGACCGCCCCGAGGGTTATACGGATGCCTGCCGCGGCAAGGTGTTGGGCAGCCTGTTTTATGAACCCTCTACCCGAACCAATCTGTCGTTTTCTACCGCGATGATGCGTTTGGGCGGCAGCGTGGTCGGCTTTTCCGATCCGGGTTCCTCGTCGACGACGAAAGGCGAGACCTTGAAGGATACCATCAATATGGTTTCCAGCTATGCGGATATGATTGTCATGCGTAATCCGCGAGAGGGCGCAGCAAAAGCAGCATCCATGTATTCTTCTGTGCCAGTTATCAACGCAGGTGACGGCGGCCATTTGCATCCGACTCAGACGCTGACGGATATGGTCACCATACTGCGTATGCGCGGTTCGGCGGACGATATGAAAATCGGTTTGTGCGGCGATTTGAAGTACGGACGTACCGTACACTCTCTGCTGCATTTTCTCGAGCGATATCATAATGTGCAAATCTATCTGATTGCACCGGATGTGCTGGGTCTGCCGGATTATATGATTCAGTTCCTAAAAGAGCATAATATGCCGTATTGTGAAGTGAAGAGCATTGATGAGGCGCTGCCCGAACTGGATGTGTTGTACATGACGCGAATCCAGCGGGAACGTTTTGTGACTGCGCAGGAATATCAAAATTTGGAAGGAAATTACCAACTGACGGCAGAAAAACTCAAGCGCGCCAAAAAGGATATGCTGGTGCTGCATCCGCTGCCGCGCGTGGATGAAATTGCGCAGGACGTGGACGATGATCCGCGTGCTGTTTACTTCCGGCAGGCGCGGTTCGGTATGTTTGGACGTATGGCGCTGCTGCTGACATTATCCAAGCTGCCGTTTATCCGCGCAGGCCATCAGGATATCGGTTCACACGGTGTCAAGTGCTCAAATCATAAGTGTATCACTAAAACCGAATCCTATCTGCCGTTAGAAGGGAAAGTGGGAGAGCGCTGCCCGTATTGTGATGCGCCGCTGGAAATGTTGCTCTAAGCCAAAAAATATGGTTTTCGGTTAGAACTTGTGTACACAGAGACAATACCATCGTGTCAAAAGCCCGGTTCAGTTTCATACTGAACCGGGCTTGTTCTATTCAGCGCCGCTTTTGTGATTGGATGCATCATAGGAAAGTGATAGCGAGCAGAAAAGCAAATCGTTGCAAGTGTCACGCATTTCCTTGATTATTCTCATATTTCACTGCAGGAGGACATATTGTTAGATAGGAGCGCAGTGAAAAGGAGGAGACAGCACCAATGGAACTAAATCAAACAAGCATCCAATACTATGATAAGCGGCTTGCACGAATATCAACCTGTAGTGAAACAGCCGATTCGATTGTACCGGATACCTTTCCGGATATTGGCCGGATTGTCTGTGCATATGGCACGGCGGCGGTACGGGATCAAACGCCGCAAAGCGGCAGGCTGCTTGCATCCGGTATGGTACAGGTCGTTGTATTGTATGAACCGGAAAAAGGGGGAGGACTTCGCCGCCTGTCGGTTCCGGTCAGCTTTGCGCATATCGAAGAATGCGAAGGGGTTGATGCGGAAACCGTCTGCATTGTGAGATGTCAGGTTGCAACGGTGGACGTGGTGGCAGTGAACAGCCGCAAGCTGAATGTAAAAGTGCAGCTCTGCTTTTTCATTGAAGGCTACTGCCAAACGCAGTGTGAAATCACCGAGGGAACACAGGAAAAACAGGTTGAGATGCTCAGTGAGATGCAGACGGTAACGCTGACCGAACAGGTGCGCGCCTATCCGATTACCGTGTTGGATGACGTGTCGATGCAGGATGCAGACGGCTTGTCGATTCTGCACACCAACTGTACATTAAGGACGTCAGAGTGTCGGGCAATGCGCGGAAAAATTGTTTTGAAGGGTGAGGCCGAAATCCAGTGCCTCGCCATGCAGGAAGATGACGTTGTGCGTATTTTGTCCAATACGACGCCGTTTACGCAGATTTTGGAAATGCCGGAGGTTGAAGAGCAGGATGCTGTTTGCGCACAGCTTGCGGTACGTGAGATTGACAGCCGTATCGAACCGGACGGTCTGCTTTCTTATACTGTATCCGTTACCGCGCTGATTACCGTTCGGCGCACGAAAACGCTGTGCAGGATTAAAGACCTCTATCTGCCGGGACGAACGCTGCAAATGAGCGAAGAAAAAACACTGCTGCATTCTATGCCGCCCTGCGTCGCTTTTACGGCGGAGGCTTCGGAAACCCTTCAAACCGCACAGCATGCTGCGCATATTGTTTCGGCACAGGCAGTTTGCTGCAGCGCAAAGCACAGTGCAAAAGGTGATTTGCAAATTACCGCAGCAATACAAGTGCTTTATCTGAGCGATGAGCAGCAATTATATGCGGTAGACCGATTGGTACCGATGACCATGCCATGTCTTGTTGCGGGGGAACTGTCCGACATTTCACTGGCCATACGGGCTTCAGCAGCTGGAGAAACCGGGGTTCTGTGCAATGTAACAGCATCCGGCATGGCAACCGCAGAGGAACGGGTCGCATTTCGGCATATTACATCGCTGGAAGAGGGAGAAGCACAGAAGAAAACAGCAGATGCAACTTTGTTGCTTCGTTATATTCAAGAGGAGCAGCAGCTATGGGAAATTGCAAAGGATTGCGGCACGACCATGGAAGAAATCCGGCGCGTCAATGATTTGCCGGCGGACGCCACCGGTGTTTCCAATATGGTGTTGCTGATACCAATGCAGGTATGAAAGGCGGGGAAATTTTGGATCATCAAATCTATAATCAGATCAGCGCGCGTACCGGCGGTGATATTTATATCGGTGTAGTCGGGCCGGTGCGCACCGGTAAATCCACGCTGATTAAGCGCTTCATGGAAACCATGGTGCTGCCCGGCATGGATAATATGTACAAACGGGAGCGGGCACGCGATGAATTGCCGCAATCCGGAGCAGGGCGGACCATTATGACCGCAGAACCCAAATTCGTCCCGGAGGAAGCGGCAGAAATTGCGTTGCCGGACGGCGGCATGTGTCGGATTCGTCTGGTGGATTGTGTCGGCTATTTGGTTGATGGCGCGCTTGGCGGCATGGAGGACGATATGCCGCGTATGGTTTCCACTCCTTGGCGGGAGGAACCAATGACGCTCGCAGAGGCTGCGGAAACCGGTACCAATAAAGTGATCGGAGAGCATTCTACCATCGGCCTCGTGGTGACAACCGATGGCAGCTTTACCGAAATTCCACGGGAAAATTATGTGCCAGCGGAGCAGCGTGTCATTGAAGAGTTACGCGCGCTTGGCAAACCTTTCCTTGTGCTGGTCAATTCGGCGGAACCGGAGGGAGAACATGCAAAAGCGGTTTGCGATGCGCTGCGGAGTCAGTATCAGGTAGAACCGTTGGCAGTCAATTGTCTGGAACTGGACGAAAATGATATTGCAGATATCATGCAGCGCGTACTGTATGAATTTCCTGTGTGTGAAATCGCGTTTACGCTGCCACGTTATATCGGTGCACTGCCGCCGCAGCACGCGGTTCGCCAAAGCATTTATCAATCCGTTCGTTCTGCTGCACAGGGCGGAGAGAAAATGCGCGACATTCGAACCATATGCGACCGTATTGGCGAAAATGAATATGTCGGACGGGTGCATGTTGATCAGATGGCGTTGGGCAGCGGCAAAGCCAGCATCAGCATTGAAATTCCAGAACAGGTCTTTTATGAGATTGTCGGACAGCAAACCAAGATTCATATACAGGATGCAGCAGACCTGATTTCTGTGCTCAGCGATTTTGCAGAGATAAAACGCAAATATGAGCGACTTCGCGGCGCGTTGGATCAGGTGTATCAGACTGGTTACGGCGTAGTAATGCCGTCGGTAGACGAGTTGACGCTGGAAGCGCCGGAAATCGTCCGTCAAGGTGGACGGTATGGTGTGCGGCTGCGTGCATCGGCGCCGTCGATTCATCTGATGCGAGCCAACATCAAAGCGGAGGTCAATCCCATTGTGGGAACAGAAAAACAGTCGGAAGAGTTGGTGCATTATCTGCTCAGTGAATTTGAAGAGCAGCCGGAAAAAATCTGGGACACCAACATTTTCGGCAAGTCTCTCAATGAATTGGTGCGGGAGGAGTTATCTCACAAGCTGAGCCGGATGCCGGATGATGCCCGCGGGAAAATTAGAGAAACGCTGGAAAAAATTATAAACGAAAGCGCAGGCGGGTTGATTTGCATCATCCTGTGAGTCATTGGGCGGGTATCCATGGGATACCCGCTTTTTGTCATATCTTGGTTTGTCGGATGCCATCAATACAATAAATTCGGGTGCCGGTGGCCTGTTTCACAACAATTTTGCAAATTGTCTTGAAAATGGTTATATAGATAGGGTATAATAAGATTACTGTAATTTGGTGGTAACAGAGCAAAAGGATGAATGTTGATTATGGCTTCTTTTTTGGAGACAATAGCGAAGAAGTTTTCGCTTTTTTCAAGCGATATCGGTATCGACTTGGGTACGGCAACCGTGCTGGTGTATGTTAAGGGCAAGGGGGTTGTGCTCAACGAGCCTTCTGTTGTGGCAGTGGACAAGGTCTCGGGTAAAATTTTGTCCGTTGGTGCAGAAGCGCAGAAGATGCTGGGCCGTACCCCGGGCAATATTATTGCTATCCGGCCGTTGCGTGAAGGCGTGATTTCCGACTATGAGATGACGGAGCGGATGATTAAAGAGTTTATCCGCAAGGTACAGGGATTCCGGCTGTTTAAGCCAAATGTGGTTATTTGTGTGCCGTCGATTATCACGGAAGTAGAAGAGCGCGCGGTGATTGATGCGGGTACGCAGGCAGGTGCCAAGCGCGTGTTTCTGATTGAGGAGCCTGTGGCTGCCGCAATCGGTGCGGGCATCGATATTGCCAAACCGAACGGCAACATGGTAGTGGATATTGGCGGCGGTACAACCGACGTTGCGGTTATCTCGCTGGGCGGTATCGTAGAATCCACTTCTATTAAAATAGCAGGCGATAAGTTCGACGAGGCGATTGTTAAATACGTGCGCCGTAAGCACAATGCTTTGATTGGTGAACGCACGGCCGAGCTGATTAAGAAAAATATCGGCTGCGTTTATCCACGTACCGAGGAAGTGTCGATGGAGGTGAAAGGGCGGTGCCTGATGACGGGCTTGCCGCGTACCTTCACGGTTAATTCGACCGAGATTCTGGATGCTTTGGAAGAAGTGTCCACGGCCATTATTGAAGCAATCCACTGGGTCATTGAACGTACCCCGCCGGAGCTGACGGGCGATATTTCCACCAATGGTATTGTGATGACCGGAGGCGGCTCTTTGATTTGGGGATTTGATAAGCTGGTGGCATCCAAGACCGGTATCCCGACTCATGTCGCGGATGAAGCAATTTCCTGCGTGGCGTATGGAACGGGAAACTGCTTGGAGAATCTTTCCGGTATGCAGGACGGCACGATGAATTTGTCACGCCAGCGGCAGATGATGCAATAATCCAGAGATTGCATGTAAAACGAACACCCGCCGTTGAGACGGGTGTTTTTGATGCAGAACTAACTTCAGTTTGATAATGTGCCAGAGGGAACTATGACCGAGCAGGAAAAATATATGAAAGCCGCGCTTCGCTTGGCGCATAAAGCTGCAGAAGAGGGGGAGGTCCCGGTTGGGGCTGTGGTGGTTTGTGACGGCAGGATTGTCGGACGCGGAAGAAACCGTCGAGAAACCAAAAAAAATGCGCTGCATCATGCGGAAATTGAAGCCATCCATAAGGCTTGCAAAAAGCTGGGCGGTTGGAGGCTGCATCGGTGCGATCTCTATGTGACGCTGGAGCCTTGTCCGATGTGCGCGGGAGCAATTATCAATGCGCGCATCCAAACCGTGTATTTCGGTGCGGCAGATCCAAAGGCCGGATCGTGCGGCTCACTGGTCAATTTATTTGACTTGCCATATAATCATCAACCAGCAATTGTATCAGGTGTGCTTGGAGAGGAATGTGCGGACGTTTTAAAATCCTTTTTCCGGGCATTACGTGAAAAAAGAAAAATGCTTCGTCTTCAGCAGAAATCAGACGCCATCACGGCGTTTGACCATAGAATCCAAGAGAAATAAGGGGTTAAAACAATGCAAAGAGAAAAGCTTGGCTCTCGCCTCGGCTTCATTCTGCTTTCCGCAGGATGCGCGATTGGCGTGGGCAACGTCTGGAAGTTCCCATGGATGGTGGGACAGTACGGCGGCGGCGCGTTCGTTGTCTTTTATGTACTGTTTTTGGTTATCCTTGGTCTTCCGATTATGACGATGGAATTTGCGGTTGGCCGTGCAAGTCAGAAAAGCCCGGTGCGTGCTTATCAGGAACTGGAAAAGCCGGGAACAAAATGGCACATCCATGGTTATCTTGCCATGATCGGCAACTATCTGCTAATGATGTTTTATACCACGGTATGTGGATGGATGCTGCATTATTTCTATTTGACCGCAAGCGGAAGGTTTGTGGGTGCGACAACCGAAGAAGTCGGCGCTGCGTTTCCAGAGATGTTAAGCCAGCCGCTAGTCATGATTGGTTGGATGGTTGTGGTTGTCGTTGTTGGTTTCGCCATCAATTCCTTCGGCCTGCAGGGCGGTCTGGAGCGCGTGACGAAGGTCATGATGATTGCTCTGCTGGCGATTATGGTGATTTTGGCCATTAACAGTGTTACGACTGAAGGTGCCGGTGAAGGACTTAAATTCTATTTAATTCCGGATTTGAACCGCATGATGGAATCAGGCCCCATCAATGTTATCGTCGGCGCAATGAATCAGTCGTTCTTTACATTATCGCTTGGTATCGGCGCAATGGCCATCTTTGGCAGCTATATCGGCAAAGGCCGCGCACTGCTGGGAGAAGCAGTCAATGTTGCTATTCTGGATACTTTTGTGGCGTTTACAGCCGGCTTAATCATTTTCCCGGCATGCTTTGCGTTTGGTGTTTCGCCGGACAGCGGCCCGAATCTGATTTTTGTGACGCTTCCGAATATCTTTAACCATATGGCATTCGGACGGCTGTGGGGCAGTCTGTTCTTTGTATTTATGGCGTTTGCAGCATTTTCCACGGTTCTGGCGGTTTTTGAAAATATCATGTCCTGCTGCATGGATTTAACCGGATGGAGCCGAAAAAAAGTGGCATTGTTCAACACAGTATTGATGATTCTGCTTTCTCTTCCGTGCGTGCTGGGATACAATGTTTGGTCTGGTTTCCAGCCGTTTGGCGAAGGCTCAGCTGTGCTGGACTTGGAGGATTTCCTGGTATCGAATATTTGGCTTCCGCTTGGCTCTCTGGTCTATCTGTTGTTCTGCACAACACGGTATGGCTGGGGTTGGAAGAACTTTAAGGAAGAGGCCAATGAAGGTGGCGGTATGAAGGTGCGAGACGGCATCCGGTTCTATGTCAGTTACATTCTGCCGCTGATTGTAGTTGTGATTTTCGTTCTCGGAATTAAAGATAAATTTTTTGCATAAATATCTTGAAATTTGGGATGCAATGCGGTATAATATTAAGCGTTGCATCCCGCATCTGCCGGTGTGATGGAATTGGTAGACGTAGTGGACTCAAAATCCACCGCTGGCGACAGCGTACCGGTTCGAGTCCGGTCACCGGCACCATGGCGAGTGTTCTTATAGCATTTGAAAAGCTGTAAGAACACTCGTCTTTTTTTATTGTTTTCATCCGGCAATCTCTGCTGGGGAATAATTGACGAACACGCCCTTCCGGGTATTGACGGTCACATCAGGGATGGGCAGGGGCAGCATTTTAGGGATTGTAATTTCTCCCACGCAGTTATAATGGATGCGAAGCCGCTGCTCCCACACACCATCAATTTTCTCCGCATGGTAAACCTCGATCTTCTCAACCAATTCGTTGAGCATCCGGGGCGTGAGTTTTCGTGCGCGGGTGTACTTTCGTACCAAAGAGATAAACATATCCGTGGTCATGGCCTGACTGCTCTGCTTCTCAATTTCGGAGCGGAGCTTTTTGATTTTCTCTGCCAGTTCCATTTGCTCGTCCTCATACCGCCTGGACATTTTCGCAAAGCGGTCATCGGAGAGTTTGCCGGAAACATTGTCCTCATAGATGCGTTCAAACAGCCCGTCCAGTTCCTCGTCACGGGCAAGCAGGGCTTTCAATTCCTTCTCCTTCAGCTTGCGGTCGGTCTCCGCCGCTTGCTGGGAGTGCCCGATCACCGCTTTCAGAAATTCGTCCTCATAGAGGCTGGCGAACTTCGTCAAGCGCCGGATCTCACCAAGCACCACCTGTTCCAGAAAATCCACTCGGACATAATGGGTGGAAGTACAGCTCCCACGGTTGCCCTTATAGTTGGAGCAGTTGAAATACTTGATCTCTGGATTTCCCTGATTGAAATGGAAGTGAAGATTGCAGCCACAATCAGCGCAGACCAGAAGGCCGGAGAACATATTATGCTCGCCTTCGTTGGTGCGGCGCTTGCGGATTTTGCCCCGCTTCTGCTGCACCTGCTCAAATACGGATCGTTCGATAATCGGCTCGTGGACGTCCTTGAAGATGACCCAATTCTCACGGTCATTCTCCAACCTCTTTTTGTTCTTGTAGGATTTGGAGTAGGTCTTGAAGTTGAGAATGTCACCGCAATACTCCTGCAAAGACAGGATTTTGGTCACGGTGGAACTGTTCCACTTGGTAGCGGGCTGCTGCTTGCCCTTTCCGGGCCGCTTGATGCCCTTCTTTAGCCAATAAGCACGTGGGGTAAGGATTTCGTCCTTTTCAAGCTGCGTGGCGATTTGCTCCGTCCCGTAGCCCTCCAGGGTCATGCTGTAAATCCGCCGAACCACCTGGGCGGCTTCATCATCCACGATCCATCGTTTCGGATCGTCGGGGTCTTTGATGTAACCGTAGGGAGGCTGGCCCATTGGCTCACCCGCATTTCCCTTGATCTTGTTGCTGATACGCCGTTTCTTGCTGATGTCGCGGGCGTATCACTCATTGAACAGGTTGCGGATCGGCGCCAACTCGTTCTCGCCCTCGGCGGTGTCGATGTTATCGGATACCGCCACCAGGCGAATGTCATGCTCCGGGAAAAATTCCTCGGTCAGCCTGCCGACCTCGATGTAGTTACGGCCCAGGCGAGAAAGGTCTTTGACAAATACTGCGGCGGCCCGCCCCTGCTCAAGCTGCTGGATCATCTCCACAAAACCAGGGCGGTCCATCGTGACGCCGGAAATGCCATCGTCCAGGAAATGAACCAGGTTGGTGTAGCCTTTCTCCTTCGCCACTTTGGTCAACAGCTTTTTTTGATTGCCGATGCTGTAACTCTCACCCTCCAGATTATCGTCACGGGAAAGCCGCTCGTAGAGGAAAGCGGTCACATCACGGGATTTTTTGTTATTCGACTGTCTCATAAGTCCTCCTTTCTGGACAGCCGAACAGCGCATATCTTATATTCCCAATACAATTATACCGCTGTCCTCTGCCCGTGTCAGCCGAGTATAGAAAGTTTACATTTTCTCATTTTCGGCCTTCATCAATCGAAGGAGGATGCTGCCCAAGGTATCCGGGCTTTCCTCTTTGAAAACAGACTCTACGACAAACGACCTATTGCCGAAGCGATAGGTCGTTTTTTCTTTCAAAGGGTTGTTCTGCGGCTTTTTACCGCTCGAAACAGAATTATGATCTTGCATAATAATCCCCTTTCATTTTCGTGTAGTAAAAAACAAAAGAGGCAATAAACGGACGGCTGCTGGCCGCAGCTCCACGGGAATCTCACCCCGGCCCATGCTGATGGGTGCGCCGCGCAATGCTTTGAGAGCGTTCAACGCGGGAGTCTCATTATCCTGTCTGTGCATCCTCGCCCACAAGCTGCCACACCTGTTTCGCGGCCTGGTTTTGTCGCTCACCTGTTTGGTAGGGGTCCCGTCCTGCGGACTTGCAACAGGGTCATGGCGCACCGGCCGACCGGCTCCACACAGACAGATCGTATCCGTCTGCCTTATGCTGCCCGAAGGCTTTCTTTGTCAAGGATCATGGGCTCCGCTGCCGAATTGTCAGGGGCAAGGAAAGGGAGCGAAACTTGCCCCAAACAACTTTAGACTGGCAGCACCTTGAAGCTCGTCACGATGCTATGTATCAGCTTCGTTTCCAGCCTGAGCCGCATATCTTCGTCCACATACAGGTATTCGTTGCCATACTCGTCTTTCACCGGTCTGGTGGCGAGAGCCCGAATGTACTTCTGATAATGAGCGACGACAGCAGCAAGAGCATTTTCGTCACCGTTCACGGCCGCCAGAATCACAGGCAACGGAATGGGCTTTACATGTCCGGCCATTCAAATCCCTCCTTTACCAGATATTCGTACAGTTCTTTCAGCGTAACGAGCCGCCGCTTGGATACGGTCTGATGGACGATATGCAGCTTTTCGCTGATTTCCCGATCCGTCATACCCAGGAAGTAGGACAGCAGGATCACATCCCGCTTGCCCTCCGGCAACTGCGCTAACGCATCGGCCAGGACATTGCCGGTTACGACTACCGGAAGTCCCAATACTTCAAAGACATGCTCGTCCATAAAGTAATCGTCCCACACGGCGGTCTGCTCCAGCTCGGAGGCTGTCAGCTCGTCCAAAGGCTTTTCCTGGTCCAGAAGGCAGGCATAGTCACGTTGGATATGCCGGGCCTCATTCTTCAAAACCCTGACGCAGAAGGCGCCAAACTGATTTTGAATGCGTTGCTCATAGGAGTCTTTCATATTCTCACCTCCCTTCGCGCCGCACAGGTGCGGGGTGGTGATTTCCTCCCTTTCGCCTCAGTAATCCAAGACTTGCGATTTTGGCAACCTGAAAAGGAAAGAAATTTTTATGAAAGGCTCCGTCAGGTGACGAAGGCCTACATAAACGGCAAAAAGCGCCCATCCGCAAAATGCGGACAGGCGCAAAGGAATTGGCAGAAGCATTTACATGATTTGACTGTTCATGTTCATGGCCGGAATATCTCGATAATGGGAACAGACTTTTTTTGACAAGATGGCTCTTGTCGTTTTATGTCGAAAGTCTTTGTGGCACATGGCGGCATCCTCCCATTGCCGCCGTGCAAGATTGCAAGGTGTAGGGTCGTCGTGAACCTTTGGGCAAAAAGAAACGGCGGCCTTGATTTCTCAAAACCGTCGCCAAAATTATATTTTGAGCATAGAAACTGGTCTGCCCAGCGACGGTTTTTTTCTTTTCTGCCGCCGGGCAGATAGCATCATATATTTAGCTTTATCAACACTATAAATTTGAATTGTTGCAGAAATATCCTAACACTGACTTCTTTCGACAGAATAACAATCTAAATTGCTTCACTTTTGTAGCAATTCAAATTTTTCTTCATACAGAAGAAAATCAGCGGCGGGCAACTCGTGTTGTCCGCCGCTGCTCATGGTTCTGCTGTTGATGTTATTCAGCTTCTCTCAATCGGTTTACAATCGTTTCCTTATTAAGTACGCAATACATTCTCTCCGGCGTAATCAGGCAAACAGTCAGTATCACCAAAGCGATAATTGCCGCTGGAATCAGAGGATAGGTAAAGACCGCAAAACTCACTTGTTGCTGGAACAACTTGAAGATACCGTATGCAATCAAGTTTCCGATGGATAACACAAGGATTAGCGTAATACCGGCATAACAAAGTCCCTCGCTGATTAGCATTTTACGAATCTGCTTACGGCTCATTCCAATAGACTCCAGCGTCGCCAATTCACGCTTGCGTGCTACCACGCTCACCGACATGATATTTACGAAATTGAGGATTCCTATCAGAGCAATCACAAGAGAGATACTTCCGCCAAGGATCAAGATTGCCATTTTAGCACGACCCAGTTCCGCCATCGCTTCTATCCTTGATGTCAAGGAGATTGCAGGATTGTCCTCTATAATTTGCTTCAATGCAATCAAGGCATTTTGTTCATAGCCGCTGGAAACATTCAACTCAAGCTGTATAGCAACCGGCTCTTCAAACCATTCCTGCATAACCTCATTTGATACAACAAGAGTAGGCGCAAGGCTGGCACCGATCCCTTTATGGTTGAATGGGACAAAACCACCAAGAGAAAGCTCATACTTCTGGTTGCCCGAAGTGCCGCTTTCGCCTCGATAAGAGGGCATAACCGTCAAATCCTCAATGTTGGAAAACAATTCGGGATTGTCTGTTGCAATCAATGCAATTTCCCCACGCTCAAATGCCTCCACATCAATGGGGTTGCCAAGCGCATCGCGATACTCTGTCAGTGTTTCCCCGTCAACTCCGAGAAGGAACCCTTTGAAGTTATCCGCAATGGCTTGCTCCGATAGACCTGTAATCTGCTCCCGCATAGGGTGATTGGCAATATATTCTCTGAAATCATCAGAATACTCCAGGCTCATTTCCTCCCATGTCGTGGTATGCAGATTTTCCGTTCCTGGAATTGACATAAGCTGCTCCGCCAATGAATTATCAAGGCTTTGTGCAGGCCATGCACTGTTTTTCAGCACAAAATCACTTTCAAAGGTAGAATCAATATACTTCGATATATCGGTACTGAAAACTAATGTTGTGACCGTTAAAAAAGTCGTTACACCTAAAAACAGACTGAGCAATACGATCCCCGTGCGCTTTTTGTCCCGGAAGATATTGCGCCAAGCCATTCGCACGGGTTTTCCGTGAGCAACCGACCGAATACCTTTTATACTTCCGGTCACTCCCGTATATTTCTGTGCTTCTATGGGAGAAATGCTTGCTGCTTTTTTGGCTGGTTTCGATGCACCCAGCATCGCTGTAAACAGAGGAAAAATAATTGCGCCCACATAGATGAGCGGCGAGAAAGATACAACGGCTCCATCTGCGGAAACAGCATCAAGGGCAGATATAAAGAATGGAACAATTCCAAGCGAGAGTATGAGCGAAAGAACGATACCAACCGGTATTCCAATGAGGCAAAGCCGTAAGATTTGCCCTCTAATGACCCGCTTGATCTGTTTGGGCGTTGCTCCAAGGGTTTTGAGCAATCCGTAAAACCGCACATCACGGGAGATTGAAATATACAGGATATTATAGATCAGCAGATACCCGGTAAAAATCAGAAACACCGCAACAGCGCACAGAGAAAGCAAGGTGGCTGTTTCCTGTCCTGCACTCGTATCATAGAGCTGTACCGTTGCAATGGGTTGATTTTCTGATAACCCAAGATCGGACACCAATGCGTCACAATACTCAGAAATATGAGTTTCGTCTACAAATCTCACCGATACAGAGCCATCTGCCTCCACGGTCTTTCCGTATTTTTGTGATAGCTCCTGGGAAACGAAAATTACATCCGCAGTATCGGTTGATTGGACAAAGGCATAGCTTGTAAACCACCCTGACAGGCAGAAGGTTTCCTCCATCAATGCCCCTGTCTTGTCGCTATCTGTGTAGTAGGCAAGGGGGATTTCCATACCGATAGATGGATTGGCAATTCCCATCCGCTCCAAAACCGCACGAGAAACCATGATTTCATTTTCTTTCTCTGGATAGTTGCCCTCTACATCCACATAGGCAGGGGCGCGCAGTTCTTCCCATTCTGTTTCATCAAAATAATGAAGGGTCAAACTGATATTTCCCATTTCCGCCGTATTTTCTACATAGCCGACACTGTTGCCGGTTCCCACCGCTTTTACATAATCCAAATTGTGAAGCTGCTCGATCTGTGAAGCCGTAGGATGCCCCACAGCAGCGTGGGCCATCGTACCCGCAAGGTGTATTTGCTCCATCTTCACAGATTCTACAAGGCTCATGCCAACGCTGAAAACAGAGCCGATCAGCAAGGTCGTAAGCATAATGGCCATGACAAGGAAAAAGTTTCGCCTTTTATTGGCCTTCAAACTTCTCCTTGTCAGTTTCTGAATAACTGCACTGGTGTCATTTTCAAATGGCAATGTCATTTTCTCACCCCCTCAGCCGACAATCTTGCCATCCTCGATCCGCACAATACGGTCGGCAAGCTGGGCGATTTTGTTGTCGTGGGTAATCATCACCAGGGTTTGATTAAACTCCCGGCTGGTGCGCTGGAGTAGGCCCAGCACATCGGCGCTGGTCTTGCTGTCCAGATTGCCGGTAGGCTCGTCGGCCAGTACAATGGCTGGTTTGGATACCAGGGCGCGGGCAATCGCCACACGCTGCTGTTGGCCGCCTGACAGGTTGTTGGGCATATTCTGGAGTTTATCTTCCAGACCCAGCATTTTCACAACCTCGTCCATAAACCGCTGATCCACTGTATCGCCGTCCAACTCAACGGGAAGGACAATGTTCTCATACACATTGAGAATCGGCACCAGGTTGTAGTTCTGGAACACAAAGCCGATATTGCGGCGGCGGAAGATAGTAAGCTGCTCGTCATTCATCTTTGCCAGTTCCTTGTCCCGCACCATGACGCTGCCCGAAGTAGGCGTGTCCAGACCACCCATCATGTGCAGCAGGGTTGATTTGCCGGAACCGGATGTACCAACCACGGCCACAAACTCACCTTCCTCGACGGAGAAGCTCACACCGTCCAGGGCACGGGTGATATTAGGCTGTGTGCCGTAGTATTTTTTCAAATCACTTGTTTGTAGGATACTCATAGGAATACCGCCTTTCTTTGCTTGATGCAAAAAGGATAACGGCCAAATGTTGCAGAAATGTCCTAAAATCCATGTTGCTGTAATCTTTTGAAAAAGCGGGGGTCTACATAGGCAGACCCCCGCTTAATTAGTTTCGTGGCAGGAATACCGAAAAAGTAGACCCTTTTCCAACCTCGGAAGTCACCAAAATATACCCGCCTTGCATGGTAATGATCTCACGCGCCAGATATAGGCCGATGCCGATACCATCTACCTCATGTACCGCTTCTTCCCGGTAAAATCGCTTGAAGATCGTAGCCTGCTCTCGTTCCGGGATACCTCGGCCTGTATCAACCACATCAATTTTCAGATACATTTCCCAATTCTGAACAGACACATGGATACTGCCGCCGGTAGGCGTGTACTTCACCGCATTGTCCAGCAGATTGAACAGGGCTTCGGAAGTCCAACGGCTATCATGGGAAACGGTTAGTCCTTCCGGGCAGTTCACGGTCAACTCTATGTTCTTTTTCTCCATTGGCGCCAGAATCCCATTGATTGCCTTCACCAGTGTTTCTTCTATGAGAGTATCCTTTTTTTCCAGAGTAATCACACCGGCCTCCAGACGGGAAGTTTTCACCATCGCCTGAATCAGAAAGTCCAGTTTATCAAGCTGGCTGCCGGTAGCCTGCAAAAACTCTTTCCGCTGTTCTTCGGAAATATGGCGGGTCAGCATGGTTTCATTGAGCATCTTCAAATTGGCGATAGGGGTCTTGGTCTGGTGGGAAATATCCGACAACAGGGATTGTAGGTCGGCCTTTTCCTTTGCGATAGTATCTCGACTTTTCTGCATGACATTATAGAGCCGTTCCAGTCGGTGACTGATCCGTGCAAGCAGCGTTTCTGCTTCATAATCCATCTCAGGCCGTGCGGCGCTGTCCATCATGTCATCCAGCGTCCGGCACAGGCCATCGGTAAACAAAGTCAATTTCTTTTCAAAGTAATACAGGAAAACTCCGCCCCAGACCAAAAGCGCAACAGTCAGAAGTCCTCCATACAAAACTACCCATAGATTTTTCGTGATCCAGAACAGACCAAACAGTAAGAGCGCCGAGGTCGCAAGGACACCGCAGAGAATGAGCCACAGAAATTTCCTTATGGACAAGTTTTCAAGTTTCATTTTGGCTCACCACCGATCCATTGATAGCCCATGCCGTAGGCCGTCTTGATATATTTGTGCTCGTCTAATTCAATTTTTTTGCGGATACGGCTGATGATGGTGGTCAAGGTATGCTCGTCCACAAAGTCCCCGTCAATGTCCCACAGTTTCTCTAAAATCTGCCGCTTGGTCAAGATGATCCGTGGGTTCTTCACGAACAGAAACAGGGTGCGGTATTCCTTCGGTGTGAAGTCCAGCGGTTCCCCGGCAAGGGACGCCCGCTGCTCGGAAAAGTCGATTTTCAGAAAACCATCGTCAAACAGATCGTGCCGGGGCGTGCGTAATTCCAGATTGGCAAAGACCGCCGCCACCTTCCTGCACAGCACCGTCACCGAAAAGGGCTTTGTCACATAGTCCGCACCGCCTGCCTCATAGCCTTTCAGCATATCGCTTTCCTTATCATTGGCGGTAATGAAAATAATATAGGTGTGCTGGCCGCGTCCCCGGATTTCTTCGCAAAGGTTCAGACCGCTACCATCCGGCAGATTTATGTCCAAGAGAGCAATGTCAAATTCTTTCTCTTTCAACTGTTGAACAGCAGCTTTATAGTTGTTGGCTGATGTGACATCATAGCCATCAGATGCCAGGTTATATCCCAAAGTACGATTCAGGAGAGTGTCATCCTCCACAATCAATATTCTTCTCATGCACTCACTTCCTCTCTTTGCGTATGCACATTTTTATTCTAAAACTGAAATGTTGCAGAAATATCCTAAAGCATAATGAACTTCATTTTTTTTCTGCGAGGATCAGATGGTTTTTCTGCATTTTTAGGAATCATCCACATACGGCCGAACTTTGTAACACCAGGGATGCGTCCATCTTCGCAAAACTTTTGTACCCGTCTTTCAGAAATGCTCCATTTCTTTGCAGCTTCGGGGCAAGAGATATATTCCATACGGTTCAATCCTTCCGCTTTTATATCTGTTGCTTTAATTATATACGGTCAAGCGAATACTTCAAGGCACCCATTGTGAACAAATAAGGAATTATATAGGCTAACTACGGGAACTATGTAGACATATTCAGAAAGAAAGGTGAACCGTAGAATGTAATAGGGTGAATCATTATGGCAAAAAGACCAGTACAAAAATATGATTTTACGCCTTTTGGGAAGGCAATTAAATCGGCAAGAAACGAGCAGAAGGAGTCCCGCAACAAAGTCGGGAATGAAATGTATCTGTCTCCCCGCTATCTTGCCAACATTGAAAACAAAGGGCAGCATCCGAGTCTCCAGATTTTCTTTGAACTGGTGACCCGTTATCATATCTCCGTAGATCAGCTTCTCTTTGGGGACGCGACAGAGAGTAAGTCCACGGCACGCAGACAGCTTGATCCCTTGCTTGATGGAATGACCGAAGCTGAACTGAAAATTGTCATTGCCACCGCACAGGCTATCTTGGATGCCAGAGCGGAGGAAGAAAAATGATGTGGTTGATGCAACTGAATAATGATTAGGAAACGCTATGAACGGATACCGTTTGTAGCGTTTTTCTTTGCTTTCATGGTTGCCAAAGGCAGGAGTTTCGGATTACTTAGGTACGGAGAGAGAAACGATAGCAAGCACAGCAAGCGAGTACCCGCTTGCGATTTTTGGCTTTATGGAACCCTCCCCCTAAACCCGAAAAATGCTTGTTGGGAACATCCCAAACCCTGATACGAAAAGAGGCGAGATACCACGATGACAAACCGAAAACGAAATATCCAGGTGAAGTTCTATATGACCGCCGAGGAAAAGGAACTGATGGAACAGAAGATGGCCCAGCTCCAGACAAAGCGGATCGGCGCCTACCTACGGAAGATGGCGATTGACGGGTATATCATCTATGTGGACACCAGGGATATCAAGGAGATGAACAAGCTCCTGTCCGCCATTGGCCGGAACATCAACCAGATCGCCAAGCGGGTCAACGCCGGAGGCCCCACCTATCAGGCCGACATGGAGGAAATCCGGGAAAGGCTGGATCAGATATGGCAGTTACAAAGACGCATCCTATTAAGTCAACGCTGAAAGCGGCCATTGACTATATCTGCAACCCCGAAAAAACAGACGAGAAGTTGCTAGTGTCCTCCTTCGGCTGCGCCGCCGAGACCGCCGACATTGAATTTGAATGGACACGCCGCCATGCCATCGACAAGGGTACACACCTGGGCCGCCACCTGATTCAAGCCTTTGAGCCTGGGGAGGTGTCGCCAGAGGAAGCCCACCGGATCGGCATGGAACTTGCGCGGGAGGTCCTGGACGGCAAATATGAATTTGTCCTCACCACCCACATTGACAAGAATCACATCCATAATCATCTGATTTTCAATGCGGTCAGCTTCACCGATCACAAGCACTACCATTCCAACAAGCGCAGCTATCATGAGATACGCCGGGCCAGCGACCGACTGTGCCGAGAACACGGCCTGTCCGTCATCGTCCCCGGCTGGGATAAGGGCAAGAGCTATATTGAGCATCAGGCCGCACAGAACGGCACCAGTTATAAGGCAAAACTGAAAGCCGCCATCGACCGGTTGATCCCCGTGTCCTCCAGCCTGGAAGATTTACTTGCCCGGTTACAGCGGGAAGGATACGAGATCAAGCGGGGAAAGTATATCTCCGCCAGGGCGCCGAACCAGGAGCGATTTACCCGGCTCAAAACCCTGGGCGCCGATTATACGGAAGAAGCCGTTGTCTCTCGCATCGCCGGAGGCTCCAGGCCCTCCAGACAACCCCGGCAGCGCAGCGGGAAAGTCAGCCTGCTCATTGACATTCAGAACAATAACAATATCAAGGCCCAGCAGAGCGCAGGATACCAGCGGTGGGCGACCATTGAGAATCTGAAACGGGCGGCCGCCACCATGAACTTTCTCACCGAACATGGCATCAGCACCTATGAGGAATTAGTGGAACGGTGCGACACCGTTGCCGCTGCCTCCATCCGCACCAGGGAGAGCCTACGGGATACGGAGCAGCGGATCGCTGACCTTGCCCTCCTGGGAAAGCAGATCGACACTTATCGCAAGCTGAAACCTGTCTATGACCGATATAAGGCATCAAAGGACAAGGAAAAATTCCTGCGCGGCTTTGAGAGCGAGATCATCTTATTCGAGGCGGCAGCCAGGGAGATTAAAAAGGCCGGACTCACCAAACTTCCTTCCTCCGATAAGCTGAAAGCGGAACTGGACGGACTCTCCGCCCGCAAGACCGCCTTGCAAACGGAACTTCGGAAGATACAGCGGGAGGAAAAGGAATATGATACCCTCCGCCAGAATGTGGACGCCCTGCTGGAAAGGCCGAAGGAACAGCAGCGACAGCGGAGCAACGACTTGGAATAAGCATTATAAAGACACACGGCAGGAGAACTTCTTTTTTGCCGTGTGCCTTTCTTAAATATCAGCATAGAATTTTTATCAATTATATGGTATAATTTATCAATAATAGGTTTAGGCCTGCAGAGCAGGGGAAGCAGAGTTACCTTGTCATAGTTTTAGGGCTCATAGTCTATATCCTGATAGGTTTGGTACATGATTTATTCCCAAAGTTTTTTGCCTGTCACAAGGAGGAATTGCCTATGAAAACTAAAGTGATAAGAGCATTGGTCGCTGCCGCAAAATCCATTCTAAATTCTGTATGGACTGTGGGCGCTAATCTTTTGGCTGGTGCTCTGCTGGCCTAAGTCTATTATTAGTAATAGAGCGGAGGGGCCGGAACATGAATTTCGAGAAAGTTGCAATTAAAAATTTTCGAAATTTCGAAAATATAGAAATAAGTGTATCCAATAAAAATATATTCTTCGGACTGAATGACATTGGGAAAACCAATTTCCTATATGCAATCCGCTATGTTTTCGATCGAGATATCCGAAAAAACGGTTTAATTGATTCTGATTTCCATAAGAAAAACACATCTCAGCCTATAGAGATTACCATTACCATCGATATTAGTGATACTGCTGATTCTGATTGTCAAAAGCTACGTGCACAACTTAAAGGCGCTCTCCTTAGTACACATACAAAAGCCTATATCAAATTGGTTGCCGAGTACAATTCACAGGACCTTTCGGCTTCCCCTATATTATATTGGGGTGGAGATCTCACAAGCCTGCATGAAATGAAGCAACGCGGATACCAATATGAACTTGACTATGTCTTTAATGTCATTTATATTGACTCGTATGTTGATTTGTATTCACTATTTAGAAAAAATGTTTCTACACTTTTGAAAAGTGATAACGAAAGTGATAATGTTATATTAGAGCATATCAAAGCGACTGTTAATCAGTTAAATTCAGATATTTCGACACTTTCTGCCGTAAAAGATTTTGAAGCCAGAATTACACCAGAATACCAAAAGTTTCGTAGTGAAGGCGTATCTGTATCTGTCAAATCTGAAATAGCGGTAAAAGGACTCTATTCAAATATTGTGCCATATATCAAACAAGACGGCGATGACAATTTATATCCCACTGCAGGTGAAGGCAGAAAAAAATTGCTGGTGTATTCAATCTTTGATCTTATATCAGAAGAGAATAAAGACATAAGAATTAACCTTTTTTTAATTGAAGAACCAGAAAACCATCTGCACAAATCGTTGCAAATTGCATTGTCTCAAATACTGTTTACTGATGAAAAATACCGCTATTTATTCGTGACAACGCATTCACCGTTTGTGTTGTATGAAATGAATAATGTTAGCTTAGTTCGCATATTTAGCGATACTTCTATTACGAGCGCAAGTTGCTTTTATACAGTACCTAAGGATTATGAAAAAAACAGAAAAATGCTGAATCGTTGTTTGACTGAAGCGATTTTTGCAAATAAGGTTTTACTTGTAGAAGGACCTTCCGAGCTCATTCTTTTCGAAAAAGTCCTTTCGGTTGTATACCCCTTTTATGAAGTTGATGGAATTTATATTTTGTCTGTGGAGGGGCTTGGATTTGAAAGGTATGTCTCAATTTTTGATGCTCTTGAAATTGAGAACATCGTTAAAACAGACAATGATTTGCGATATATAAAACGTTCTGGAAAATATAGTGTTTTAGGTTTTTGCCGTTGCAATGGAATTATTGGAGTGAAAAAGTTACCAACCGCTCCCATTGAGGGGAACGGTGTTACAGAAAAGAGAGAACTGTATTCTGAGAATAAAAGCAAATTAGACGAGCTGCGTCACAAGTACAATGTTTTTTTATCAAAAGTTGATTTGGAAAATGACTTAGATGAATTTTTGCATAATGAATTAGTCACATATCTTGGAGTTGAAAATCCCGTAGCCTATTTGCAGAAGGCGAAACATTTCCGTATGGTTGAGTTGGTCGAACAAATTAGCGATGCTGACTGTAGAAAAATATTTGAGCATTATAATTTTGCTTGCCTGCAGGAGGTTGTCAAATGACTCTTTCACCAATTCAACAAAAAATTGTTGATACAAAAGGCAACCTTGTCGTTCGGGCAAGCGCAGGCACGGGAAAAACGCACACCATGGTCGCAAAAATAGCGGCTGAAATTGAAAACAATCGAACTCACAAAGTAATTGCTGCCATTACATTTACAATTAAGGCTGCACAAGAAATCAAGGATCGGCTGTCCGTAGATACTTCTCGGCATTTTATTGGTACAAACAATAGTTTTGCTATTGAGGAAATAATCAAGCCATTTTTGAAAGATGTGTATGGAGCAGAATATGCCATTGATATGAGTACCGATTATGCAGAACGGGTAAATACGTTTCAGGAAGGTCTTGATAAAGTCCGGTGCGACGGGATTCTATGTTCCTATAAAGATAATAAAAAGAACTTCATTTTTGATTTGGCACAAAAAGTTATTCAACAATCACTAGCATGTCGCCTTTACTTGCAGGCTAAATATTTCAAGCTATATATTGATGAATATCAAGATTGCGACCAAGCCATGCACAATTTCTTTATGTATATCTGTGATACCCTAGGTATTGAAACATTTATTGTTGGTGATGAAAAGCAATCAATATATATTTGGAGAGGTGCTTATCCAGAAGCGTTCAAGAGCATTTGGAAAAAACCAAATTTCCATAGAATCTTTATGGGAGATAATTTCCGTTCTTGTCAACAAATTCAAAACTACTCTAATTTGCTTTGTGAGGAAACTCGAAGTCTTTATACGAGTACGGAAACTATTGAAAATATTATCTGGCTGACTCCTAATGAACAGAATTGGGCAGTTGATGTTTTGAAACACATTGACCCCAAACAACGAACTGCTTTGTTAAGGTTTAAAAATGCCGATGCGGAATCTGGAGCAAATGAACTTACACAAGGAGATTTTTCATTTACCTTTATTCCGCAGCTGCCGATTGCAGAAATAACAACCGATTCGGCATGGTTATATTTAGCTATAGCTAAGTATTTCGTAATTGAAAAATATTCTGTATATGACTTGATTTCCGAAATTCCTGCAGAGGGAGCTGAGAATCGCAAAACGGTAAAAATAATTGAATCCTTCTTGAAACAAATACAAATCTCCGTTGAAAATGATACGGCATTTGAACTCGCAGTCGAAAATTTGGCCAATTATCTCGGCTATGAAACAAGAAAATCGCATATCAAGAAGTTGCTTTCAACTATAACTGACCAACGATACCATTCAGCTTTTAATCCTGATCATTTTCAAAATATTGCAATAACATTTCATTCGTCTAAAGGTTTAGAGTTCGAACAAGTGATTTTGTTTGCAGAAGATTATAACTTGAATGATATGTCAAGCATATATAATCATTATGTTGCTGTTACAAGGGCAAAAAACAAAGTTGTAATTGTCAAGCTTAATAAATACTATGCAAATTGTTTCCAACACAACCTTGCAAAAATTCTTGCTCAAAGTAACCTACAGATTGATGATTTGGTATCGTATAAATAAAAAAGAGCGCCACCACCGGATAACATCCGATGATGGCGCTCCCATTTTGTCTAAAGGTGAAAATCCGGCGTTTTCCCTATACAGGAAGGCCCTGCCGCCCTATATGGGAAATTATACTGCCCCTACACGAAAAAGCCGCCACAGGCGGTCTTTTCGCTTACTTTGAACCCTAATTCCCGCACTTTTTGGAACGGAGGGAAAGATAGTGAGGACAGGACAACACCACCGCCCGGAAACTCTGCTTGCAGGGATGGACGCAGCCTTTGCAGAGTTTGTTATACTGGCGCCTGCCGTTCTCGCCCAGGAAGAATGTCCATTCCAGACGCCATTTCTTGCTCCGGCTCATAAGTCGCCCAGCTCCGGGGGCTTCTTCTGCGGGGCAGGCTTGTCCGGGCCTTTCCGTTCCGCGCACTCCCGTTTTGCGTCCTCCAGCCGCTCCCGGATGGAAGGCTTTTTCTCCGGCGTGGTCCTGCACGCCTCAGCCTGGGCTTTCTCCAATTCCTCACCACGGCGGCCGTTGTTGATGATCCCGTCGATCATGCCGTAGTCATCCTCCAGGGTCATTTCCGCCGTGCGCATCGGGTTTTCCGGCTCCACGGGAACGGATACGATCTGCCCGTTGATGCTGGCGAACAGTTCCGGCCGCTTGAATTGCTCGGTGTACTTCTGGATCATGTCCGGGGACAGGGACGCAAAACTCTCCGGCCCCAGGCCCACCACCAGGAAGGTGCCTGCCACAATATCGTAAATCTCCCCATGCTCGTCCCGGAGGGAACGGTTCAGGTCCAGACCGATGAGCTTGCCTTCATCGTTCAGCACCAACCCCACCGGATCGTCAAAGGGATAGGAGGCAGCAATATCGCCGCCCACCTCCGCTTGCAGCGCATGGAGGCCAGGGTCGAGCTCCTTTACATAGGGCTCCTTCATGGGCTCCACCACCAGGACAGTCAACTTCTCCGGCGCGGTATGTTCGGGGGTGTCTCCGTTGGGGATGGCAAAGGCGCGGCTGCCGTTGGCCATGATGAGATACTTTCCGTCCTCGGACTCGTGGTGGAAACCGTATCCGGCCGCCTCCATCTGTTCCCGGCTCATATCCGTCACATGGAAGGTGCCCCTGGGGGTTCGCACCGTCTCGCCGGTCTCCCGGTCATCCGGGGTGGGCGCCGCTTGCTGCCCGTACAACTCCGCCTCATACTCCCGGTTTACCTGTTCCGCAAAGGACAGCATCTCGTCCACATGGGACTGATCCGGGTTTTCAATGGCCTCCCGGATCGCCTGGGGGTCCACATCCAGAAATTCCTCATAGCCAGTGGCGTCCTTGAACTTCTCGATCTCCGAAGGCAGATAGTCCTCCTGGGTCTGCCCCAGGGCGGCCAGTTTCTCGTCCAGGGCGGAGATGCGCCCGGCCATCAGGTTTTCGTAGATTTCTTCCTTTGCCGCGTGTTCCTCCGGGTGCTCGGCGGCATACTGCGGATCGTTCTGCCGGAAAAACTCGTCCATATCGTAGGCAAGGTCCATGGCCCATTCAGAAATTTCTTCTTCGGGGATGTCATCCTGGAAGGTCATCACCCGGTATTCCTCCGGGATGCTGCCGCGCTCGCCATCGTAATACTCATGGAAACTGTCCCCGGTGTCCCGCACATAGCCCAGGTCGGTGAACTGGTCGCTTTCCTCCAGGGCGATGTCCCGTCCGTAGGCCTCATAGTCGATGTAGTTGCGCAGATGCTCCGGCACCTGCATGGCGTCCAGTTCCTCGATATAATACCGGCCCAGATCGTCGTGGTCGTGGATGTCAGGATAAATGTCGTAGCAGTCCAGGTTCTCCGTCAGGTTGATAAGCTCCTGGATGCTGCCCGTATGGTCGCCGATCTCCATGGCCGCTTGGAACCGCTCGTATTCATCCTGGCTCATGTCGTCCAGTTTGGAGGCCAGGTAGTTCAGCTCGTCCAGGTTGGCGTACTCGCCCAACAGGTCATAGAGGCCGTCCACATAGCAGTCGTAGTCCGTGATGAACCATTCCTCATAGGTCTGCCCGAAGTCGTCCTTCGCACCGATCCCGATGCGCTCAAAGACCTTTTTCAGTTCCTCCGCCGTGGTGGGGAACTTCACCCATTCGCCCACAAGGGCGCCCTCGTTGTACTTGCCCAGGTTGGTGATGAAGGCGGCAAAGGGATAATCTTTGTCATAGTCATAATGGGGCATAGCGACACCTCCTTACAGTTCCGGCGCAGGCTTTTCCCGATGGGGCTGCGCCTTGCTATGATTGGCACATTCCTTCCGGCTCTGTTCCAGCCGCTCCTTGATGGAGGGCTTTTTCTCCGTCTGCCTCTCCCTGGGGCGCTCATGCTCCCACTCGTCGCCGGAGAGGGTGAGATAGCCTTGGCTCGTAAAACAGCCCTGTTCCTCCTGCATGGCGTGATTGCCGAAGGGAACAGGATCAATGGCGTCCAGCAACTCCGGGGGTAGAAGAATGTCCAGATGCTGCGCCAGATAGCGCCAGCCCACATCCTCCACCTTGCTGATGTTGGCCTCCAGGACAAAATACTCGGTGTTGGCAGGAAACTCCCGGAACTGCTCCAGGGTGGTCAGACGATAGGGCGACTCCTGGACAGCGGCCAGAAGGTCACGGTCCTCCGGGGAAAGTCCGGCAAGCGCCTGGGCCGCTGCCTCCAGTTCGCTTGCGTCACCGCCTGCGGGGAGCAGCGGCTTCAAATGCTCCATGAAGTTGACCTCGGTTTTACTTTTTGCCATGCACACCATCCTTTCGTTTCGGAAACTCCAGCTTGAAATTGACATACTTACCGCCGGTATCGTCCAGGATCACCACGGCGTCATAGGTGGAACCTTTCTTCTCCGACCACAGTCCCTTGACGGAAGTACAGCCCTTTTTCAGAAGGTCGGCCGCCATTTTCCGGGTCATTTCCTTGCGGCGGCTGGTCCAGAAACGGTCATCCTTCCACATGACAAACTGGCAGGCACGGTCCGAACAGGCAAAGTTCTTCTTGCCCTCATAAACCGGCTTGCCGCAGCGGGGGCAGAGGCCCACCGTCTCCTTCTCCGGCTGGAATAGCTTTTGCCCATCCTCGGAAATGTGGGAGTATTTCCGCACCAGCTCCGCCGCCATCGCCTCGATCCCGTCCATGAAGTCCTCCGGCGACGCCTGGCCCTTTGCCACCTCGTTCAACCACAGTTCCCAATCCGCCGTGAGCTTGGGAGAGGTCAGCAGCTCCGGCAGCACCGTGACCAGGTTGACACCCGCCTTTGTGGGGATCAGGTTCTTGCCCTTGCGCTCCACGAATCCGCCGGACACCAGCTTTTCAATAATGGCCGCCCTGGTCGCCGGGGTGCCCAGGCCGCGCCGTTCCTCGTCCTCCGGGATGTCCTTCTTGCCCGCGTTCTCCATGGCCGACAGAAGGGTGTCCTCCGTGTAAGGCTTGGGGGGCGAAGTGAAATGCTCGGTGACGGAGGCAACGACCGGCTCAAAGACCTGCCCCTCCGTCAAGGCCGGAAGGACACCCACGGCATCTTCATTCTCCGGCTTCTCCTTCCGGGAGGAACGGAACACCTCCTGGATGGCCCGCCAGCCCTGGGAAAGCACCTGCTTTCCTTTTGCCGTGAAAGTGTGGCCGCCGCAGTCAAAGGTGGCCGTGACCGCTTCATACACGAAAGGCTCTGCCGCAGCACACAGCAGCTTGCAGCAGACCAGCAGAAGGATATTGCGCTCGCCCACAGGCAGCGCAGGGACATCCGCCTTTTCCAGTTCCAGGGTGGGAATCAAGGCGTGGTGGTCGGATACCTCCTTGTCGTTTACCAGCGCCGCAACATCGGGGAAAAACTCCGGGGAGGTGTCGAAGGGCGGCACCCGCACCGCCAGATGCAGGACCACGGAGGCGGTCTCCGCCATGTCAACCGTCAGATACCGGCTGTCCGTGCGAGGATAGGTCAGCAGCTTCTTTTCATAAAGCGACTGGGCGTAGTCCAGGGTTTGCTTGGCCGTGTAGCCGAACACCCGGTTTGCCTCCCGCTGCAAGGTGGTCAGGTCGTACAGCTTGGGCGGCTTCTCCGTCTTTTTCTCCCGCACCATGGATACACATACGGCTTGCTGCCCGTCACAGGCGTCCCGGATGGCCTGTGCGTCCTCCGGGGAAACTATGCGGTCGCTGACCGCCTCGGCCCCCTCCAGCGCCAGCCGCACATGATGGTATTTCTCCTTGCGGAACAGGACGATCTTGCTGTCCCGGTCGGCCAGCATCGCCAAGGTGGGCGTCTGTACCCGCCCCACATTCAGGGTGCGGTGGTAGAGGACGGAGAACAGTCGGCTCGCATTGATGCCGATAAGCCAGTCCGCCTTTTGGCGGCAAAGCGCCGACTGATACAGCGGGTCATAGTCCGCGCTGGGGCGCAGGTCGGCAAAGCCCTCTCGGATCGCCGCGTCCTCCATGGAAGAAATCCAGAGGCGGGAGAAAGGCTTGGAACATCCGGCGGCCTCATAGACCAGCCGGAAGATCAACTCACCCTCGCGTCCCGCGTCGCAGGCGTTGACCAGCTCCGTCACATCGGAGCGCTCCATCAGGGAACGGAGAATGTGGAACTGGGCAGCCTTTTCCTCGGACACCACATAGCGGAAGGGGTTGGGCAGGATGGGAAGGTCCTCATACCGCCACTTCTTGTAGCGGTCATCGTAGGTAGCCGCGTCCGCCAGCCCCACCAAATGACCAATGCACCAGGAAATCAGCCAGCCGCCGCCTTCAAAATAGCCATCGGCCCTGGATGTGACACCCAGGGCCGATGCGATACTCTTTGCTACACTCGGTTTTTCAGTTATGACTAGTTTCACAAAATATCTCTCCTTGTCTTTATCAATACGACATGATAGTATAAAAGGGGTGAAATGTTTTGGATAATATTTTGAACGAATTTCTTACTAGTATAGTTGGAGATTACTTCTCTGAATATGGATATGAACCGCTTAAACTCGCTATTTCTTTAGCTGATGACATTTGGGATGAGTACCTAAAAGTAAGACCAGATCACAAGCAGATGTTGGATGAGCAAAGACCATTGCCATCTTTTCATGGAACGATCGCCACTCCGGTTGAATTAGATGGCACATTCACTATCATCATTGATAACCAGTACTCTAAAACTACGCTCAAAGAAAACCCCGGTGCGTGGATAGGAACCATTATTCATGAACTGACGCATACAATCGATTATAGAGATTATGCTCGACTTGTTCATGCAGCCAGTTATGATGAGATATTAGATACCTCGCGCCATAGAATGTTTCAACTCTGGACGGAATTTAATGCTAGAAGACACGGATATTACTTCCTGCGCAAGTATACCTTTAAAGATGTCCATGATCTTGCACAAATTCCCGATATTGTGAACCGAGAATTGCCTTTCCAGATGAACTACATGTATGAGCAATACCACTCCACATCTGATGGTTGGACTCAAATGTACACTGTTAGTCAATTTTTGGGAAGGCTTGCGGTATGGGAGGATCTTTTTCCATCGCACTTCGATTCTGAGCAAATTAGAGCACTTCTTGGCGCTAATCGTTGGATGCTTGAAATGTACTCATATTTAAATTCCCATCGAGATTTAGAAGTTGCGGTACAAAGTTTTGATGAATTACGCCAAATTCTGCTTCAAAATTTTCAGGGGTTATAAGAAAAGCCTGTCTGGTGATGTATATTTCACTTAGACAGGCTTTTTATAGTTCTCTTATTGAGGTGTTACTTCATCCTCGTTTTCGTATTCCTCGTCCTCAAACTCATAGTCGTCCGGGTCAGTGCTGACCTTTGCGCTCTGCTTGGGCTTAATGAACTTGATGTAGGCGAAGGCTCCGCCGCCACCCAGGGCCACCAGCAGCAGGATCAACACCAGAGCGCCGCTGCCGCCGGACTCCTTCTCCGGCTCCGGTTCAGGCTCCGGCTCCACCTCCGGCGCTTTTCCGGCGCACTCGCTCATATTCACCGCGCAGACCGGACAGATAGTATTCACCACACCGGCCTGGCACTTCTCGGCGCAGGTACAAGCAGCTGGCTTTTCCTCCGTCTGCCCATCTTCCATCAGCGCCATCAGGTCGCCTTCGTCCACTTGGTTCAAGAAGTGAACGGCGGTCTCCTTGTCCTCGTTGTCCCGGTCGATCAAGATGTAAAAATAATTTCCGGCTTTCGTGGCCACGGTGATAAGCTGCTTGTCACCGTAATAATCGTCCACCAGCGTGGCATTGCCCTCCGGGGTAAGGGTCTGGCCTTCCGGCTCCATGCCCCCGGTGGCGGGTTCCTCGGTGGGTTCCGGGGTCGCCTCGGCGGACTCCCCGGTGTAGTAGTCGCCATCCCCACCACCCGCAAAGGCGGTGACGGAGAAGGCGGTCATGCACAAGACCACCACCGTCAGGGATGCCAGAAGGCGAAAAATTCTGTTACGCTTCATCCTCGCCATCCTCCATTCCTTCCACATCCTCGTCGTCAGGCTCCGCCGCTGCCTCCGCCTCCATCATTCCGTCGGGCAGGGTGATAAGGCCGCTGGCGTAGGCCTTCAGGAAGGCGGTCAGTTCCTTGTTGTCCATCCGCACCGCCTTGACCATGCGGACGATCTCCAGGTTTTCTTCCTCGGTAAGCTGCGCCTCCAGCTCCCGAAGGCGCTTCTGCTGGGCGGAGATTTTCTCCTTCGTCTTTTCAATGTCTTTGCGAATCTTCTCAACCGTTGCCATGTGTGCAAAACTCCTTTCCAAATCGTTCTCTCCAGGAATAGTTCCGTCCCAGGCCCTTGACCGTTTTCAGGTTTTTCCGGGCGTTGTCCTCCAGCACCAGAGCACGGCGGAACAAATTGGGATGCTGCTCCCGCAGGGCGGTGATCTCGTCGGGTTTCATACTGGGGCAGAAAAAACAGGACGATTTTCCCGGCTGGGGCAGTCCTGCCGCCTCGATCTGCCGGATGCAATCGTCCCGCGTCCATCCCCATTCCATTAGGGGATACCACTTGCTGTATTTTCGGTCGGCCAGGTCTCCCAGCAGCACCTTGTCGCTGCGGTAGCCCTCGCCCGCGTCGTAGCCGATGAATTTGACCACCCGTTTGCCCGCCGCCCACGCCTTTTGACACGGTGGGTAATGGTTGCAGAACTTTTCCTGCGGCCCGATCTTGTGTTTCAGGGAACACCGTTTGAAGCCGTAGGCGATGGACGGAAGGCTGCAACTTTGCAGACATTCATCCTCCAGCGTCAGCCGTTTCCCGTCACGGGTGGTCTTATACACTCTGGTAATGGGAGGCATCCCGTGGTCCTTCAGCCAGTCATCCATCACATCCAGATAGGCGTAGGTGTGAGGATGCTCTGCTCCCGTATCCGCAAAGAGAATCAGGTCCACCGGGATACGGTGCTGGTGCAGCCCGATCAGAAGGGCGGTGCTGTTGGCGCCGCCCCCGTAGGAAACCATATTGATGCTCCATCACCTCCATCAGTTGTACGGCGGCCTGCCGTATGCGTAGAAATGGGACTGCCAGTAGCTCGTGTTCAGGTTGGAATATTGGATGGGGTCGCCGCAATGCAGCATCATCCCGTCGCCCACATAGATACCTACATGAGATACGCCGGTTGTGTCGTAGGTGCCCACGAAGAACACCAGGTCGCCGGGCTGTGGATCAGATACCGGGGTGGAAATGTTGTAGAGCCCCTGGGCGCCCAGCCGCCCGGTGTTGCACAGGCCGCTGTTGGTCAGAACATAACTGACGAAGCCGCTGCAATCAAAAGAGGTGCTGGGGCTGCTGCCGCCCCACACATAGGGATAGCCCAGATATTTTTCCGCCTCGGTGATAAGGGTGTTGAACCGTTCGTCCGTCAGGTATTCAGCGGGAATCTCCCAGGCGGTGGGCGGGTTCTCGATGTACTTGTTCACATACCCGGAGGACGGAAACAGGTCGGGGCGGTTGCCCAGAGTGGACATATAGGTGGCGTACAAGGAAAACTGTTCCTCGCCCATCATATAGACCGGCACATGGGAGAGGTCGAAGTTTTCCAGCGTGACGGTGCAGATGGTCCAGGTATAGGGCACCCGAACCGTATAGGGGTTACCCTCGCTGTCCGTCCTTGTCTCCGTCCGATAGCGGGTCTCCGTGGTCACAGTTTCGGTGAGGATGTATTGCTTGTCAAAGAGGGTTTGAAGGTCGCCCTGTACCTGGTCGATGGTGAACACCCCCTCATGGAGTGCCGACAGAATGGAAATCAGCACATAGGGGTCATGCTCGATCTCGTCCAGGTCGAAGTGATACTCGTCATAGTCGTGGGTGGCGTCGTAGGTGTCCAGGTACTCCCGCAATTCATCCTCTTTGGCGCAGTAGGCTTCTTCCGCCGCCAGCATATCGGAATCCTCGGACAGATAGGAAGATGCCATGATATTGGACACCCCACCACCGAACATGGAGGAACAGGATTGCAGGGAGCCCAGCAGCATCACCAGCAGAAGGCCAATACCGCCCACGATCAGCGCGCCCTTCCAATGCCGTTTCAGGAAAAGGGCGGTGCGCTTGGACTCCTGGGCGTTTTTCCTGGCCGCCTTTGCCGTGGCCTCCGCTGTTTTTCCGGCTTGGGCAGTCTTGCCCGCCGCCCGGTATGCCGCCGCATATTGCTTTTGCAGCTTCCGTTTCTGCCACAGGCGGGAGATGGGATTGGATGCAAGCTGGGGGTTCTCCACCACGGCTTTCCGATAGTAGAAATCCGCATTGGCCTTGACCGCCGCCTGCTCCGCCTTTGCCGCATCCTTCCAGGGTTTCAGCTTGCGTTCCGCCCGCCAGCTCTGGACACGGTGGTTTCCGTAGCCCACAGTCTTCTCAAAGCTGCGTTCCCCAAGGTGGCCCGACTGGACGCCGGAATTTTCCTGCTCCACCTCCCGGACCTTGCCGTGGATCGCTGCGCCTGCCTCCTGAATGGGGCGGGACAGAGGATTGGCATGGGGCTTTCCCAGACTCTTATTGGGAATCGCGTCCCTGGCGGCATCCAGCCGGTCCGCCGCCTTATCCGACTTGCGAATGGCCCCTTGCAGTTCCGGCACCACCCGGTCAGCTTCGGAAAACTGCAATCGGGATGATGGGCGGCCCGTTGCCGCCTCGCCCTCCCGATAGGCTCTGCGCTGTTTCCGGCGCTTCTTTTTAGCTGCTGCCTGTTCCCGGTGCAGTTCCGCACGGTCCACCGCTTTTCCAGCGGCGCCCGCCGTGTCGCCGGATGCAGAATGGTCCTGCTCCGGCGTCCGGTCAGCGGGATAGGTGGTCTCGCCCGTGACCAGATTGACGGATACCGCCCCGTCACGGGTCATCTTCTGCGCCTCCTTTTCGGGGGCTTTCCATTCTTTCAAGGTGCGTCACCTCCTATTCCATAGGGGCAGATGTTGACACACGCCCCGGTTTCGATCATGGCGATGTACTGGAAAATGGGATAGGCCTAGGGCGGGCAGACCGCGTTCCCCAGGGTTTTCAGCCGTAGCGCCCGGTTGTCGGTGTCCTCGGTCATGCGGGGGACTCCTTTGGGCTCGGCACGCCATAGGATGCGTCCGTCCATTTCGGGGGGAATCCCATAAGCCATTCCACCCAGTCCGGGTTCAGCGCCGCTTTCTCGGAACGGGGCTGCTCCTGCCGGATCACCTGGGCCGACAGGTTGGAGGACGGGGGTTTGTCCCGGAAGGCCGCCGGTTTCAGGGTGGAACGGTAACCCTCCGACGCCGCCGGGGTCAGATAGAACACCGCCGCCGACAGGGACAGGCTCCAGATCGACCCATCCTTGTTCCGCTTGCGGAATATCCCGTTGTCCGACAGGAACACATCCAGGTTGGCAGCGTCCCGCCCCGTGGATTTGTCGGAGGCAAGGGGTGTGGGAAATATCAGCCGCGACGATAAAAGTTCGCTGGCGCTCATGCCATGCGCCGACGCCGCAAGCCGGAAATACGAATGGGAGAACAGCGTATCCCGCTTTTGCCAGGTCAAAAATCGTTTTGTCGAGCCCCATATTGATGAAGCCAGCAACATTTTCCCCAAGCACCCAACGGGGCCGCAGTTCGGCAATAACGCGGCACATCTCCGGCCACAGGTAGCGTTCATCCGCAAAGCCCCGCCGCTTTCCAGCGGTGGAGAAGGGCTGGCACGGGAATCCGCCGGAGAGGATGGTGATGGTTTCAAGTCTTGTTTTCTCAAAAAACGCCTCCTTCGTGAATGTGGTGATGTCTCGGAATTTCGGCACATCCGGCCAATGCTTTTGCAGGATGGAATAGGGGTAGTCCGCCCACTCGCATTGACAGACTGTTTCAAAACCTGCCGCCTCCGCCGCCAGGTCCAGCCCGCCGATGCCAGAAAAGAGGCTGACATGGGTTAATTTCACATTGATTTTATAGTCACCTCCTAATTTAGGGCATAAGAAAACCCGCTTCGTTGTGAAGCGGGTTTTCCAGTTTTGATTTTATCGGTATTCAGCGATCCAGTGAGCCATTGCAAAAGCGTTCGCCTTAAATAAAGGAACCTCATACTTAACTCCAATTTCTTGCAATACAAACAAACGAATTGCAAAAGATAAAATCCAATAATCAGAGGCAAATTCCTTTCCATCCGTAAATCGCTTTCGCTCTTTTGCCAAGTGGGAATAAAAATGGCGGGTATCTTTTAGTAACTTAAAGTATTTTTTTTGCGACAGTCCCATGCTACTAAACAGCTTTGTTTTATACTTTCTATTTGCATTTAGTAGCGGTTCAAAAAGGAACTCCATTCTGCCTTGAAAGCTGTGATTTGAAAGCCGGTTGTCATATTTTTCCTCTACTATACCTTCAGCTGCGTGTGATGCTAATACAAACCTATGCTCTCCATAAATGTTGTCATAGGACTGGACAGCAAATATAGAACTAAGAGGATACTTGAGAACAGCCTTTAGTGATGCATAATTTTGTAAGGTTGTGCGGTTCAATGTTTCCTGAGATATGAAACATAATCTATTGTTACTTCTTATCAGGTTAAAGCTCTTTGTCGTGCACCACTGTCTTGCCATTCTTTTTGGGAAAAACTCATCTTCTTCTCCATCAAAGAAAATGTTTAAAAGAACTGGAAAAAAGCCGTTGAAAAAATATAGCATCTCCCAAATCCAAAAGAAGATATTTTTTAATTTGGCCAATCCAATATTTCTCTTCCCCGAAATGCACAGCCTCAATTTAGACAGATCATCCTCATTATCAAATTTGATAACAGCATTCCCATAGGTGAAAGAAGAACAAACCTCTGCCTGCCTATACTTCAAGTCAAAGATACAAACTATTTCATGATTGTTGCACAATATGACCACATCCTTTTATTCAATCAAATTTTATCACATCCTTTCTTCCAAATAAAGGACACAAAGAATAGAAATCATGTTATTCAGCGGGCTGACTATGTTCCACCTCGCTAGGCTTGGTGGTGAGCAGTTTATAAAGCTCGGTATCCTTCGGGAAGTCATCCGCAAAGGGCAAAATGACATTGTTGAAGAACAGCAGCCCATGGCCCGGTTCGGAGTTGGTCACATAGGCAAGCTGCTCCGACGAGATGTTCAGTCGCTCCGCCAGTATCTTCCGGTCGCCCGCCGCCTGGTTGAGCATATAGATGAAATCGCTGTTCCCCAGGATGTTTTCAATCTCTGGGGAGGAAAGCAGGTCCTTGGGGTTCTGGGTCGCTCCGGTGGGGATACCGCCCCATTTTCTGAACCGTTTCCAAATCTCGGCGCTGTACGCGGCGGTCTGTTCCTCCTTCAGCAGAAGGTGGAACTCGTCCACGAAATACCAGGTGGAGCGCCCGATAGCCCGGTTGATGGTGACGGTGTTCCACACCGCATCCTGGACAATCAGCATACCGGGCTTTTTCAGGTTCTTGCCCAGGCCCTTGATGTCAAAGCAGACAAGGCGGTTGGAGATGTCCACGGTGGTACGGTGGTTGAAGAAGTTCAGCGAACCGTTCACATACAGGTCCAATGCCTGGGCCACCCGGTCAGCCTCCGGGATGTGCTGGGACAGCAGGGCGTTCATCAGGTCGCCCAAAATCGGCATATTCTCCGGCCGGGGGTCGGCAAAGTAGGGCTGGTAGATCATCTGCACCGCCCGATCGATGACGGTTTTCTCGATGGCCTCCAGGCCGGTCTTGCTGCCCATAATGAGCTCGCAGAAGGACAGCACGAAGTCGCTTTTCAGCGCCAGCGGGTTTTCTTCCTCGGAGTAGTTGAGATTGATGTCCAGGGGGTTCACATAGTCGGTGCTGGACGGGGACAGCCGGATCACCTGACCGCCCAATCGCTTCACCAGGGGCGAATATTCGTCCTCCGGGTCACAGATGATGACATTGTCCTGGGTCATCAGCATGATGAAGGTGATCTCCCGCTTGCAACTCATGGATTTGCCGCTGCCAGGGGTGCCGAACACAAGGCCGTTGGGACAACGGGATTGCTTGCGGTCCAGCAGGATCATGTTGTTGGAGAGGGCGTTGAGCCCGTAGTACATGGCGTCGCCGCCCATGAACACCTCCTGGGTGACGAAGGGAACGAACACCGCCAGGGCCGATGTGGTCAGGCTCCGTTCGATCTTGATGCGGTTGAGGCCCAGGGGCAAAGAGGACATCAGCCCGTCCTCCTGCTGGAAGTCCAGCCGGGTCAGAAGGCAGTTGTAGGTTTGGGCGACGCTGGCCGCCTGGGACACGGCGATCTCCAGCTTTTGCCGGGTCTCCGCCGTGTGCAGCACCAGGAAGGTCATGTTGAACATTCTCTCGTTGCGGGATTGCAGGTCGGTGAGAAGGTCCTTCGCCGCGCCGCCGTAGGTGGACAGGTCGGAGGGAAGGATGTCCATATCGTAGCCGCTGCGCACCGCCCGTTTCTGCTCCTGTATCTTCATGGCGTCCAGGTCGGTGATTTTCCGCTTGACCATTTTGATGGCCTCGTTCTGGTTGATGCCTCGGATGTGCATGGTCACCATGATATTCCCATCTGCCTCCATGAAGTCGGTGAGGATGCGGTCGTGCATCTCCGGCGCCAGGATTTGCAGAAAGGACACCGCCCCGTACTGCCTGCAGATGCGGAAGGTGCGGGTCTCCCCAAAGTGGAAGGAGGACGGAGAGATGAAGTCCTTCACCGAAAGGCCGCTGGCCGGGAGCCAGTCCCATTCAAAGGCGAACTGCCCTCCCTCCGGGTGGAGGATGTTATAAAGCAGCCCCAGCCGTTCCTTTCCGTCCAGCACATGAGCTGCCGCCCCCATGACCTTGAAGCGGTTGAGGGTGTCGGTCTCAATGCGGGCAAACCGCGCCCGGGCCGCGAGAAGGTTCTCCGCCTCGATGGTCAGGGTCACATACTTGGTTTTCACATAGCCATTGTTGCCCCGCTTGTACTGCATCCGCAGGATGTCCACCGCCTCGTCCCGGATGGGGTCCAGGTCGTTGCCCTGCCTGCGGATGCCAAACATTTCATCGGCGGCGCTGCCTCCGCTGCGGCTGTCCAAAGAGACCTGAACGCCGATGGAAGGGTCGTAGCCGTTGTAGAAGTCGCAGAGGCTTTCAAAGATGCTCCGCTGGTCCTCCGGCCCCGCCAGGCGGTAATTCACGTCCTCAAAGGCGATGGTCTTGGAGAAGGTCCCGCCCTCCAGCCTGCACAGGCCGTCGGGAAACATATTCTGAAACGGGATACTGTCCTGCACCGTATGGGTTTTCCCATCGCCCTTTGCCTGCCGGATCACCGCCTCGATCTGCTTGCGCTCGGCACGGGTGAGCTTACGCTTTGCCGGTCTTTCTGCCTTTTCTCGCAATCCGCTTCACCTCCTGTTCCAGTCGGGATTGCCGCACCAGGGCGGAATAGAGATTGTTGGTCTGGTAGATGCGCACCTTCGGCCGGATGAATTTGTTTTGGATGAGATGGCCCAGGAACACCTCCAGCGGCTGCCCGTTCTTCTCGTACATGGCGAACAGGAAAAAGGGCAGCATCACCAGGATCATGCACAGCGCCGCCGTGGTGGTTCCCAGGCTCGCCTTTGCCAAAAAGAAAAGCGGCACGCCTACCAGCGCCGCCGCTCCGAAACAGATCACTTGTCGTTTGGTCAACCCGAACAGGACCTTGCTCTGTATCCGGCTCAGGTCCTTCGGGATCGTTACATAAGCCAATGTTTCACACCTCCTTTAGTGGGCTCCAAACAGGGATTTTGCAAGGCTGCCGGTCTTGAACAGGGTGTAGCACAGCAGGACTGTATAGCCCATGCAGCCCCAGATGGCCGCAGATATGTTGTCGCCGGATGTGGAGATGCCCTCCACCAGCACAGCATAGATGCCCACGCAGATCATAATGAGGAAGGCCTGGAAGCCCAGAGCCAGCAGAGAGCGAAGATAGTTCTGCCCCGTGGAGCCCCATTCCCGGTTGACCATGGTGGCAAAGGGGATGGGACCTATGGAGGTAACCAAATACACCTCTATCATTCTGCCGTAGATTACCAGGAAGATGCAGATGGAAAGTATCTGCGTACACAGTCCCACGAACACGCTCTGGAACCACAGCCCCAGCAGGGCGCCCACGCTCCAGTCGGCAAGCTGGGTCTCCAGATCGCCCACCACGCCGGAGATGTCGATGCCCGCGTCCGAGATGATGACCCCCGCCGACTGGCTGACCACATTCTGCGCCACATCGAACACCGCCATGACGATGTTCCAGGTGTTGGTGACGATCAGCACCGCGCAGAAGGTTTTGAAAATCCACTTGAAGAAAATCCAGGTGTCAAAGTCGTGGAGGTTGTTCTTCTCGATGATGAGCTGGATCAGCTCGCAGCACGTGACAAAGGTGAGGATAATGCCCGCGATGGGGACGATCACCGTCTCCGAGAGGTTGCGGATCATATTGAAGATGCTGCTGTTCCAGGCGGCGGGCGTCATACCGACCTCTCCGGCGATCTCGCCCACCTTTGTGTTCAGGGTATCAAACATCCCGGTCAGGTTTGAAATGATACCGTCAATGAGCAGTTCCTTGAACCACTCCTGGATCATATCCAATATCAAGGGAGATCACCTCCTTTGCGGGGGCTCCCGCTGTGAAGCGAAAGCCCCCGCCGGGTTTGGAGAAACATCAGGTGGTGGACAGCAGACCGGACAGCAGGGGGATCAGGGTGATGCCGATGAGGGCAACGCCGCCGCCCGCCATGAGCTGTGTTATCCCCAATTAGTAGGAACAATACAGCTTTCTGGCGGGCGGCGGCACGTCAAGAAATATATA